>JAEEJM010000166.1 GCA_016281895.1 Clostridiales bacterium | reverse complement strand
TCCGCTTCGGGAGGCGCATTTCCGCTGCCATCCGCGGAGCGGCGCTGCGCTTAGTGCGGAGATCGGCAGCTGCCATCCGCGGCGCGGCCGGCGACCCGCAGGCGTATTGAATTGTCGGTCCGCCTGTAATTCTCATCCGGGTCCCCCGCCCGGCGCGCCTTGCGTGCGCGCGCCTGAAGTTGTTTTATTATTATATAATCTTTTCTCTGCCGTGTCAATAGCGCCCGAACGGCGCCCGGCGGGGCAAAAATGTGGACAGAAGGGCGAAACTGTGTTATAATCATTACAAGAGCAACGCGCAAGGAGAGAGCCATGGAAGATAAAGCTTCGGTCCGCGCCGAAAAGCAGGCCCGGCTGGACGCGCTGGCGGCCCGCTGCGCCGCATGTACGGCCTGCCCGCTCGGACAGACAAGGACGAATCCGGTCTTCGGGACCGGGGATCCCGACGCCTCGCTCATGTTCGTCGGGGAGGCCCCGGGCGAGCAGGAGGACCTTTCCGGGACGCCTTTCGTCGGCCGCGCCGGACAGCTGCTGGACCGCTACCTTTACGCCGTCGGCATCAGGCGAGAGGACGTGTACATCGCCAACATCCTCAAGTGCAGGCCGCCTAAGAACCGCGATCCGCTGCCGGCCGAGGAGGACGCCTGCATGGACTTCCTCCGCGGACAGGTAAGGATAATCCGGCCGGCAGTCATAGTGTGTCTCGGGCGCATCGCCGCCATGAGGCTGATAAGTCCGGACTACAGGATCTCCGCGGAACACGGGCAGTGGGTGGAAAAGGGCGGCTTCCTCATGACCGCGGTCTTTCACCCGGCGGCGCTGCTGAGAGACCCGAGGCGCAAGGAAGACATGCTGAAGGACATGCGCTCGATCAAAGAAAAACTCGATTCCCTTGCCTGAGCGCGGGACTGCCGCGCAGGGCCGCATAACGGAGGAGCATAATGAAGATCCAGGAATCCGGAGAGATGTATCTCGAGACCATACTCGTGCTCTCGGGCAAGCAGAAGACCGTAAGATCCATAGACATCAGCGAGCACATGGGCTTCAGCAAGCCCTCCGTCAGCCGCGCCATGGGCCTGCTCCGCCAGAGCGGCCTGATCGAGGTCGCCGACGGAGGGGCCATAAAGCTCACCGCCGCCGGGCGGGGCATCGCCGAGAAGATATACGAGAGGCACGTGGTGCTGACCTCGCTCCTTACAGGCATCGGCGTCGATCCGGCGACCGCCGCGGCCGACGCGTGCAAGATCGAGCACGACATAAGCCAGGAGACCTTTGACGCCATAAAGGCACACATAGAGAAGAAGAAAGGGCGCGGGACGGGCGCGGGCAACGTGAAATGATACGCGAATACGGAAGCGGAGCGGACTTCCTTGCCGAAAACAGGGAACTGCTCGAGCGCAACAGATACATGTCGGTGTTTTTCTTCATCGACGGAAAGGTGCTTGACTCCGCTACCGATGAAAACTACGCGCTCAGGGCCGAGGCGGAAGGCGGCGTTCTGCTGGCAATGAGAGTCAGGCCCTACAACCTGCTCCTTTACGGCGACGCCGCGCCGCTCGGCGAGCTGCTCGGCCGCCTGTCGGATGGCGGATACAGGTTCGACGGCATCCTCTGTCCCATGGAGCTGGGCGAGCTGCTGCCGGACTCCGGGCCGGAGAGCTACCGCCTGTCCATGGGCATGGACTTCATGGAGGCGCTCGAGGTGACCGAGCCGTCGTATCCCGGGATCGAGACCCCGACCGGGGCTGATACGGAGGAGCTGCTCGAATGCTTCACTCGGTTCTTTGCGGACTGCGGCCTTCCCGACGTCCCGACCGTTGAGAGCGTCCGGGCCAGGCTTCCGGGCATCCGGCTGATCCGGGCGGACGGAAAGATAGTCAGCTGCGCGTCGATGAATCCCGACACCGTGACCTCCCGCAGGCTCAGCCACGTGTATACGAGGCCCGAGTACCGGGGCAAGGGATACGCCAGAAAGGTCGTCAACAGCATAAAGAACGAGATCCTGGCCTCGGGTTATGCCGCGACTCTCAACGTCGACCGCAAGAATCCGGTCTCGAACCATCTGTACTCGTCCCTTGGCTTCCGCAAGGTGTTCTCGCAGGGCGTTTACGAAAAGGTGCGCTGAGACCGCGCAGCAAAACACCGGCTCCCGCCGAAACGGCGGGAGCCGGTGTTTTTTGACCGCGTGATCGCCGGCGCGCGGGCGGGGCCGTCAGAGCATGCCGGAGAGGAGATACCAGCTCCTGCGGTCCAGACGGTTTATGTCCTCGATCTCGTAGCGGTTGTCGTCGGCGTCCCTTATGAGGACGCGGTTGTTGTCGTAGAACTTCATGTCGTTCAGGCGGTTGCGCACGCGGAAGGTCACCTTTCCGTGGTCGGTGTCCGCGACGATCCTCAGCATGCCGGTCTTCATGTCGCACTCGTGGACCTTCGTGATCCTGGGGATCAGGTAGTAGTCGTTGAAGCAGGCCTTGACAGCGGCCGCGGACTCGGGGGAGAGGTCGTCGTAGCTGCGGATTATGCCGATCTCGTGCTCGTCCTTATCGATCAGCGAGATGTAGTTTGTGCGGTCGGATATCGGGAACAGGCAGCGCATCTCCACGTCGTCGTAGACCGTGCCGTCGGCGAGCGTGAGCTTTACCTTGTAGACGTCGGTAAGCTCGATTTTCACCGTCTTGTCGAAATACCGTTGTGACATGTCGCCGCCCTCCTTATTCGAAGTGATGCTCGGCCTTCGCGGCCAGCAGCTTTTCGGACATGGACTGGATCTCTATCAGCCGGTAGTACTTTCCCTTCTTTTCGAGCAGCTCTTCCGGCGAGCCGCACTCGATGATCTCGCCGTTGTCCACGACGACTATCTTGGTGGCGCGGCTGAGCGTCGACAGCCTGTGGGCGATCATTATGGTCGTGCGGCCGGAGATGAGGCTCTCTATGGCCTCCTGTATGAGGTGCTCGGTCTCGGAGTCGACCGAGGCCGTGGCCTCGTCGAACACCAGGATGGACGGGTTGCGCAGCACCGCGCGTGCGATGGACACCCGCTGGCGCTCTCCGCCGGAGAGGCCCACGCCCCGCTCGCCGAGGACGGCGTCGTAGCCGTCCGGCTGCCGCACGATGAACTCGTGGGCGTTGGCGACATCGGCGGCCCGGAAGACCTTCTCGACGGGGCAGTCCTCGAGCCCGTAGGCGATGTTGTTGAATATCGTGTCGTGGAACATCAGCGGTTCCTGCTGGACGAAACCGATCTGCCCGCGGTAGTACTGCATGTCTATGTCGCGTATGTTGACACCGTCGACGAGGATGTCGCCGTCGTAGTTGTCGTAATACCGCAGCAGCAGGTTGACGAGGGTCGTCTTGCCGGAGCCGGTCGTGCCGACTATGCCGACGATCTCGCCGGGCTCGATGGTCAGATTCAGGTTCTTCAGCGTCTTCTTGGTGCGGTCGAAGGAGAAGCTGACGTTGCGGAACTCGATCTTGCCCTTCATCTCGGGCAGGATGTTGCCCTTGCCGAAGTCGTGCTCGGGCTCGGCGTCCAGTATGTCAAGTATGCGCTCGGCCGAGGCCAGCGCGCTCTGGGTGGAGTCGTTGAGGTTGGCGAAGAAGCTGACCGGCTCGTAGAACATGGAGGCGTACGATATGAACGAGGTTAGCAGACCGGCCGTCATGACCTCGCCGGACATGGTCGTCGCCCCGTTTATGACCATGTTGCCGCCGAACCACCAGATCATGATGGAGCCGAGACCGATGCAGGTCCCGACCGCGGCGGGGAAGAGGTGAAGGATCGGGGCGGCCCTGGAGTCGGTGTCGTACCATTCGCGGTTCTTGTCGCTGAACTGCTTCGTCGTGTTCTTTTCGTTCGTGAAGGACTTGACGACCCTGATGCCGGGGATGGTGTCGGTCAGGACCGAGGTGACGGAAGCCCAGCGGCGCCAGATCCTCATATAGAAGGGACGGATCTTGAGCGAGAAGATCCGGGCCCCTATGACGACGAGCGGCACGGGTATGAGGGAGAGCAGGGTGAGCTTCGGGTCCTTTATGAGCATTATGACGACGATGCCGATTAGCTTGAAGAACTGGACCACGACCTCCTGGGATATGCGCAGCATGAAGGCCTGGATGGTGCCGCTGTCGCCGCTTATGCGGTTTATGACGGAGCCCGTCGAGGTCTTGTCGTAGAAGCGCATGGGCAGGTACTGGGCCTTCTCGTAGACGTCGTTCCTTATGCGCATCACTATGCGGGCGCCGACGCGGCGCAGCATGATGCCTCTTATGCAGCCGATGAGATGCACGCCGATCTGGATCCCGACCAGCATGAGCGCCACCCGGACCAGGCCCGAGCGGTCACCGGTCGGGAGGATGGTGTCGATGAGGTCCCTGTTGAGAGAGGGCGGGATCAGAAGCAGGGCCGTCGAGCACGCCGAGAAGATCAGCGTCAGTATGAGTATCCTCCACTCGGGGGAGATGTATTTTACGAGCTTCAGGGCGACCGTTTTCTTGTTGGCGCAGAAGATGCATTCCGCGCCCGGCGAGGTCAGCGTCCTTCCGCACTTGGGACAGACGCTCAGCTGCTTCTCGTAGACGGCCCTGACCGCCTCGAGCGCCTCGGCCGGATCCTCACCGCCTATGACGGAGTTTATGAAGGAGGCGGCGCTCTCGCAGATCGTGTTGACGGTGAACGTGTAGCGGAAGACGTTGTTGATGCTGCCGTCCTTCATATGAAGACGGAGGATGGCGTTGCCGTACATCCGCTTGTTGGCGGCCTTCTCAACGTCCGTAATTGAGATCCTGGGCCCGGCATGGCCGGTGTCGAGCTCGTACGTCATGATCTCGCTGTCGCTGACCAGGAGCGCGCTGCGGCAGAACTCCGATGAGATCGAGATGCCTCCTATGACGGCAAAGAGCCAGGGGTGGTCCTGGGCCTCGATCCTGCCGAGCGCCGCTTTCTCTTCGTCTGAGAGAACGGCGTTCAGAAGAAGTTTGTCCTTACTGTCCATCTTTCACCTTTCATAGGGCCCGGCGAGTCCGTTTGCCCGGCTGTCGTATTTTCAGCGCGAGGCTCCGGAGAGCTGTTCCGCGGCGCCTGTAAGGCGCCGGTCCCCGGTGCGCGCGATGAAGGCCGGGCGGCCCGTTTGCGGGATTGATCCGACTTTCAACGGTCAAACAGTTCACACTATTATAGAATCATAAGCGGCAAAAGTCAACCCGAAAAGTGAAAAGTGTGGCCGCGAAAAGCAAAAAAAGCCCGGAAGCGGCTCCGGGCGGATGAAAAACGGCGGGCCCTTGCGCACCGCCTCCGCGCGATCAAAAGCCGCCGGCGGGCATGACTGCCCGCCGGCGGCGCGGGGAGACGGTGACCGACCGGTCAGCCCTTCGGGAAATGCTCCTCCACGTACTGTTTCATGGCGGAGAAATTCCTGACTTTCGTCATCCTGAACTGCGTTTTGCGTATCACGAGACTGCCGAGATCATTCTCCGGGTCGGTCAGC
>JAEEJM010000165.1 GCA_016281895.1 Clostridiales bacterium | reverse complement strand
TCTCCATGACCGAGCCCGGTCAGATCTTCACGGTGCCGGTCTCGCACGGCGAGGGCCGTTTCCTGGCATCGCCCGAGCTCGTTCGCGGTCTTGCCGCCGACGGACGCATCGCCACGCAGTATGTAGACGGGGAGGGCAGGCCGACCGACGACATAGCCTTCAACTCGAACGGATCGGCCTTTGCAGTCGAGGGCATAACCTCGCCCGACGGCCGCGTCTTCGGAAAGATGGGCCACAGCGAACGCACCGGCCAGGGTCTCTACGTCAACGTCCCGGGCATCTACGATATGAAACTGTTCGAATCCGCAGTAAAATACTTCAGGCAGTGAGCCGGGGAGGACCAGATGGAATATCTAAGCGATATCGAGATTGCGCAGCGTTGCGCGATGAAGCCCATTACGGAGATAGCCGCCGCGGCGGGCATCGACGAAAAGTACATCGAGCAGTACGGCAGATACAAGGCCAAGGTCGACCTGTCCCTGCTCGGCGATACGTCCAGGCCCGACGGCAAGCTGATACTCGTCACGGCCATTACTCCGACGCCCGCCGGCGAGGGCAAGACCACCACTACGATCGGCCTTGCCGACGGCCTTCGCAGGATAGGGAAGAACCCGGTGGTCGCCCTCAGGGAGCCCTCCCTCGGCCCCGTGTTCGGCATCAAGGGCGGAGCAGCCGGAGGAGGCTACTCCCAGGTCGTGCCCATGGAGGACATCAACCTCCACTTCACGGGCGACTTTCACGCCATAGGCGCCGCCAACAACCTCCTGGCGGCAATGCTTGACAACCACATCCAGCAGGGCAACGCGCTCGGCATAGACCCGAAAAGGATAACCTGGAAGCGCGCCGTCGATATGAACGACCGGCAGCTGAGGTTCATCGTCGACGGCCTCGGCGGCAGGATAAACGGCACGCCCAGGGAGGACGGCTTCGACATAACCGTCGCCTCCGAGATAATGGCAGTCTTCTGCCTCGCCAAAGGCATACACGACCTCAAGGAGCGGCTCGGACGCATCGTCGTCGGATACACCTACGACGACAGGCCCGTCACCGCCGCCGATCTCAAGGCCGTGGGCGCCATGGCTGCGCTGCTCAAGGACGCCCTCAAGCCCAACCTCGTCCAGACCCTGGAAGGGACTCCCGCCTTCGTCCACGGCGGACCTTTCGCTAACATAGCCCACGGCTGCAATTCCGTCACCGCCACCTCGATGGCAATGAAGCTCGGCGACTATGCCGTTACAGAGGCCGGCTTCGGCGCCGATCTCGGAGCGGAGAAGTTCCTGGATATCAAATGCCGCATGGCCGGCTTCCGCCCGAACGCCGTCGTGGTGGTGGCCACAGTCCGCGCGCTCAAGATGCACGGCGGCCTTCCCAAGGACCGCCTGGCCGGCGAGGACCTCGGCGCCCTTGCCGCCGGTCTGCCGAACCTGCTCCGCCACGTGTCGAACATAAGGGACGTGTACGGCCTGCCCTGCGTCGTCGCGGTCAACCGCTTCCCGACCGACACGGACGCCGAGATCGCTCTGGTCATCGAAAAGTGCGCCGGCCTTGGCGTGAAGGCTGTCCTGTCCACCGTATGGGCCGACGGAGGCGCCGGAGGCACCGAGCTTGCAAAGGAGGTCGTGCGCCTGTGCGACACGCCTTCCGACTTCTCGTTCAGCTACGGGCTCGACTGCCCGATCAAGGAAAAGATCGGGGCCGTCGTAAAGCGGATCTACCGCGGCTCGGGAGTCGCGTATTCGTCGGCGGCGGAGAAGGACATCGCCCGCCTGACGGCCCTCGGCTTCGACCGCATGCCCGTGTGTATAGCAAAGACCCAGTACAGCTTCTCCGACAACATGGACCTCAAGGGCGCGCCCGATGGCTTCACGGTGACGGTCCGCAACGTCAAGGTCTCCGCCGGCGCCGGCTTCCTTGTCGTGCTGACGGGTGACATCATGACCATGCCGGGCCTGCCGAAGTCGCCGGCCGCCGAGCGCATAGACGTCGACGACAGCGGAAGGATCTCCGGGCTTTTCTGAGCCGAGACCCGATTTGCTGTTGACATCCCCGCTCTCAGGTGGTATAATAAACCGAAAGCCGGATTCTCCGATGCAGACCGATCGGTGGATCGCCTTTCTTGAATAAGCCGGACGCTGCCTCTATTGCCGCGCCCGCTTCAGGTACGGCGGTTTCGCATGTCTGCGGGACCGCCGTATTTCACGAAAAAACAAAGTCTTTTGACGGACAGGAGGCAGTTATGCGGATCGAACTCGTTTCAGACGGAACAACCCGCCTCGACTCCTCCGTTTATGACGCCTGCGTCGGCGGGAACGGACGGAACGTATCCAAGGCGTCCGTATCCCTTCCCGTTCCCTCCGGTTCATATACCGTTCTTCCCGGCTTCTGCGACGTGCACGTGCACTTCAGGGAGCCGGGCTTTTCTTACAAAGAGACCTTTGCCACCGGCACGGCCGCGGCTGCGGCGGGAGGCTTTACCGACGTCTGCACCATGCCGAACCTCATGCCGGTCCCCGATACCCTGCCTCACATGAAAGTGCAGACGGACCTGGCGCTCGCCGGGAGCAACGGCGTGCGATGCCACCCCTACGCCGCCCTCACGGTCGGAGAGCGCGGGGAGGAGCCCGCGGACATCGAGGGCCTTGCCGGAACAGCCGTCGCCTTCTCTGACGACGGAAGGGGAGTGCAGGACGGGGCCCTTATGAAAAGCCTTATGGAGCGCGTCAGGGACGCCGGGGGCATCATTGCAGCTCACTGCGAGGACAACACACTCGTCAGGGGCGGATACATTCACGACGGCGCCTACTGCGCGGCTCACGGCCACGCAGGCATATGCTCCGAGAGCGAGTGGAGGCCCATTGCCCGCGACCTCTCTCTGGCTGCCGCCACGGGCTGTCCGTATCACGTCTGCCACGTATCATGCGCGCAGAGCGTCGAGCTCATAAGGCAGGCCAAGGCGACGGGCGTCGACGTGACCTGCGAGACCGGTCCCCACTACCTCGTCTTCTCGGACCGGGACCTGTGCGAGGACGGAAGGTTCAAGATGAACCCGCCTCTTCGGAGTCCCTCCGACCGCGAGGCCCTCATCGAAGGGGTCCTTGACGGCACCGTCGACATGATAGCCACGGATCACGCCCCGCACTCGGCGGAGGAAAAGTCGCGCGGCCTTGCCGGGAGCGCGTTCGGCATCGTCGGCCTCGAGACGGCCTTCCCGGCCATGTACACGCACTTCGTCCGCACTGGCCTTATGACACTGCGGCGCCTTGCCGAACTGATGTGCGACAATCCGAAGCGCCGCTTCCGCATACCCGAGACCGGGGACTTCTCGCTCTGGGACCTTGACGCGGAGTTCCGGGTCGACCCCTCGAAGTTTCTCTCCAAGGGGCGCGCCACCCCGTTCGACGGAACGGATCTTTACGGAAAACACATTCTTACATATATCGGCGGCCGGACGGTCCGCCCGGAGGTGCAATAAATGGCAAAAAGAACCGACATAAGAAAGATCATGATCATAGGCTCCGGCCCCATCGTGATAGGGCAGGCGGCCGAGTTCGACTACGCCGGGACGCAGGCCTGCCTGGCCCTCAAGGAGGAGGGCTACGAGGTCGTGCTTTGCAACTCCAACCCGGCGACGATCATGACCGACACGTCCATAGCCGACAAGGTCTACATGGAGCCGCTGACGCTCGAATACGTGGCAAAGATACTTCGCTACGAGCGCCCGGACGCCATCGTCCCCGGCATAGGCGGGCAGACGGGCCTCAACCTTGCCATGCAGCTCGAGAAGAAGGGCATCCTGCGCGAGTGCCGCACCGAGCTTCTGGGCACTCCGGCGCACTCCATCGAGCTTGCCGAGGACCGCGAGCTCTTCAAGGAGATGTGCGAGTCCATAGGCGAGCCCGTCATCCCCTCGGAGATAACCTATTCCGTCGAGGAGGCCCGTGCCGCGGCCGCCAGGATAGGCTACCCGGTCGTGCTCCGTCCCGCCTTCACCCTGGGCGGCACCGGCGGAGGCTTTGCCGACAACGAGGAGGAGCTCACGGAGATAGCCCTCGGCGGCTTTGCTCAGTCGCCCGTACACCAGGTGCTGGTGGAGAAGAGCGTCAGAGGCTATAAGGAGATCGAGTTCGAGGTCATGCGCGACTCCTCCGACAGGGCCATAACCATATGCGGCATGGAGAACGTCGACCCCGTCGGAGTCCACACCGGCGACTCGATAGTCGTGGCGCCCATCATGTCTCTCTCCGACGCCGACCTGCGCATGCTCAACGAATCGGCGATAAAGATCATAAGGGAGCTGGGGATCGAAGGCGGCTGCAACGTTCAGTTCGCCCTCGACCCGAACTCGTCCAAGTACTACCTGATCGAGGTCAACCCGCGCGTGTCGCGCTCCTCTGCGCTTGCGTCCAAGGCCAGCGGCTATCCCATAGCCCGCGTCACCGCCAAGATAGCCGTCGGCATGACGCTCGACGAGATACCTGTGGCCGGCGGGACCGCGGACACCGAGCCGTCGCTCGACTACGTAGTCGCCAAGTTCCCGAGGTTCCCGTTCGACAAGTTCGCCTCGGCCTCGAACCTCCTCGGCACCCAGATGAAGGCCACGGGAGAGGTCATGGGCATAGGCTCGAACCTCGAGGAGTGCCTGCTCAAGTCCGTGCGCTCGCTCGAGATAGGCTGCTGCCATCTGCACCTCCCGAAGTTCGACGGCATGAGCGTCGACGAACTGCTCTCATACGTGTCCGAGTTCCGCTCCGACGGCATATTTGCGGTAACGCAGCTCATACGCCTCGACGTGCCGGTCGAACGGGTGTCCGAGGTCACGGGCATCGCGCCGCTGTTCCTGCGGAGCATTGAAAAGATAGTCGCGACCGAGAGGACGCTGCGCGACAAGCCCGAGGACCTGAGGGCCCTGCGCTCCGCCAAGATCCTCGGCTTCTCGGACAAATACATCGCCCGCCTCTGGAATATGAGCGAAAAGGAGGTGTGCAGGCTGCGCAGGCAGAACGGCATCGTACCGGTCTTCCGCATGGTCGACACGCTCCACACCGGAAAATACATCGCCTACCTCTACTCCTCGTACACGGGAAAGAACGACTCGCGCCTCTCGGATAAGAAAAAGATCCTGGTCCTCGGCGCCGGCCCGATACGCATAGGCCAGGGCGTGGAGTTCGACTACTCCACCGTCCACGCGGTCCAGACCATCCGCCGCGCCGGCTACGAGTCCATAATCATCAACAACAACCCCGAGACCGTGTCGACCGACTACACGACGGCCGACAAGCTCTACTTCGAGCCGCTCACGCCCGAGGACGTAATGAACATCGTCGACTTCGAGCAGCCTGAGGGCGTCATAGCCACGCTCGGCGGCCAGACGGCTATCAACCTTGCCGATCCGCTCTCGGCGCGCGGCGTGAAGATCATAGGCACCGACTGCGAGGCCATAGACAGGGCGGAGAACCGCGACTCGTTCGAAAAGCTGCTCGAGCGGCTCGGCATCCCCCAGCCCGCCGGCCGCGCCGTCACAAAGATCGAGGACGGAGTTGCCGCGGCGGCCGAGATCGGCTATCCCGTCCTTGTAAGGCCGTCGTTCGTGCTCGGCGGCAGGGCCATGCAGATCGTGGCCGACGAGGAACAGCTGCGCCGCTACCTGCGGACCGCGGTCGAGATCGACGAGGACAAGCCGGTCCTTGTCGACAAGTACATAAACGGCAAGGAGGTCGAGGTCGACGCAGTCTGCGACGGCTGCGACGTCTTCGTCCCCGGCATCATGGAGCTGGTCGAGCGGACGGGCATCCATTCCGGCGACTCCATAAGCGTCTACCCGTCGTTCTCCATCTCCGACCGGGTCAAGGGCATCATACTTCAGTACGCAAAGAAGCTGGGCCCGGCCATAGGCATCGTCGGCCTGTACAACATACAGTTCATAGTCGACAGGGACGAGCGGGTCTACATCATAGAGGTCAACCCCCGCTCCTCAAGGACCGTGCCCTTCCTCTCCAAGGCCACGGGTTACTCGCTTGCTGACATAGCCACCGAGGCCATACTCGGCAGGTCGCTCAAGGAGCAGGGGATATTCGGAATCTACCCCGACGAGAAGAAGCGCTATTACGTCAAGGTCCCCGTATTCTCCTTCTCGAAGATCAAGGGCCTGGACGCCTACCTCTCCCCCGAGATGAAATCCACCGGCGAGGCCATAGGCTACGACGACCAGCTCTACAGGGCGCTCTACAAGGCCCTGCAGGCCGCAGGGACGCGCGTAAAGAACTACGGCACCGTCCTTTGCACCATTGCCGACGCGGACAAACAGGAGGCCCTGCCGCTCATCAGGCGCTTCTACGACCTTGGCTTCAACATCGAGGCTACGGCCGGAACCGCGGCCTTCCTGAAGGAGAACGGTATCAGGACGCACGTCCTCGGAAAGATATCCGACGGCAGCGGCGAGATACCCGCGGCACTGAGACAGGGTCACATAGCATATGTCATCAACACGAGTGTCGCGGGCTCGCCCGGCGCGCAGAGCGACGGCTACGAGATCCGCAGATGCGCGACCGAGAGCAACACTACGATCTTCACCTCGCTCGACACCGTCAGGGTCCTTCTTGACGTGCTCGACGAGATCACGCTGAAGATCTCCACCATTGATTCGTGAGAGAGATCGCAAGAGATGATCGAAAGAATGATCCTCAAAAGATTG
>JAEEJM010000018.1 GCA_016281895.1 Clostridiales bacterium | reverse complement strand
ATCGAGCCGGAGCTGTCGTCCTATATGGGTGGCGTGTTCGAGGATATCTGCACGCAGTACCTTTGGAAGCAGCTTATCGCCGGCAAATCCCCGGTCGATTTCCGTGAGCTCGGACGCTGGTGGGGTACGAATGCAAAAACCAAGTCGCAGGAAGAAATAGACATTATGGGTACAGACAAAAATGCGGCTCTCTTTGCGGAATGCAAATGGACGAACGAAAAAGTAGACCTCGGTGTGTTAGTAACGCTCGTCGCGCGTAGTAATCTTTTCAGCTATAAGGAGAAATATTTCTTTCTCTTCGCCAAATCCGGCTTTACAAAGGCCTGCACCGATAAAGCCGCCGAACTCGGCAACGTCACGCTCGTCGCCTATGATGAAATGCTGAAAGCGTAGAATAAACATAATCGAACTAAAAGCGCACTTTTAAGAGGCGGATCTTCAAAATCGATTATCATGAATAATAAAAGGTGGGAACGTGGAAAAAGACAGCATAGTTTTTCGTGACGAACGTTATGTCCTCGGACAGAAAAACGGACTTCCTTTCATAATCGCAAACGGCGAAGAATATACACTGACATGCCACCCTTATGAGCCCTGCCTGTATATTACCTCTGCGGACGGCAAACTGACGGCGGTCCACAACGCTTTTGATCCGTCCTCAGTTCTGCAGACGTTTTCAGAAGGAGCGAGAATAACATCTGTCACCGGAACGGATTACAATGCGCTCGATTTTTGCAGAATGGTCGAATATGCCGCCGGAAGGTATGACGTTCAGATCGACGAGGCGGAAAAGGTGTTTGGAACACGCGCAGAAAAGAAAGATCGGGAACCGGAGAAACCTCAGGCGATCGACGCTTCGATCCCTCCGGGTCCGGAATCCGGCCGGATCATTGAAGACGATGCCTTCAGCGATGTCATTGATCAATATCCCGACAGTGTGATCGATATCTGCCTTGTGAAGAATGATCAAACGGATCCCGGGTATAACGCGCACCGGCATGCCCTTCTTTGTGCAAGCAGAAAGTTGTTTGTCGGCGAGGACGACGCGTGGCACTTTGACGTCGGAAAAGCAAAAGCAAAACAGATAAGCACCCGGGAACTGTTTGCGTCCGGGGGAAAAAACGGCGAAATGGATTACCGCAAAGCTTTCCTGGAACCCCCGTTCCCGAACGGCTACACCGATGCCGATTTTGACAGGATCAACGCGGCTCTTTTCCCGAACGGGATAGAAGGGCTTGAAGCGTATGAATGGACGACGGACTGGTCGGAATACTTCGACGAAGGCCGCGAGTGGTGGGGCACGCTCTGTTTGACGGTTTACGACAGATCGCTTGACCGCTTTGTCGTCATTATGGCGTCGGCCACCGATTGACGAACCGGGATTTGTGAGGACTAAAAATGAAAAACGGAAAAACGGACCGGTACGAAATTGTATAAGATGAGAAAAAGTTGTATCATATGCATTAAGGTCGGAGTTGATTAGCCGCAGGGATTATGTTTGTAAAGAAGCACGGGATTCACAATGACAAAGACCGGCAAATGAGTTCAAGAAACCGGGACGCGGAGGAGAATAATGTTCACTGCAGATCATAAGAACCTGAGACTGTCCTTCAACGAATTTCATAATGTGTCGGACAAAGATATGCCTCAATACGGAGAATTCTGCCTGCTTGAGCTGAAGAGCGGGGACTATACCGCCGGAAGCTGGCATCCGTCTGGCAACAGTCGCGGAAAAACAGGGAGCTTCATCCGAGGAACCGCCGACTCGATAGGATCGGAAGAGGTCGAAAGATGGCACTCCCTCGATCGCTACGACATCACGGAATGCCTTGAAACAGAAGGGATCAACTGGATAAACCTCGGACCTGAAGAAGAAGGCAGCCGCAACGTTCAGTTTGAGGATTTCAGATCCTTTGCCGATAAAAAGAGACCTAAAGAAAAACAGTACTGTCTCCTGATCATGAAAGACGGATGTCTGGCGGCCGGCAGATGGAACAAGTGGCGGCACGAAGCGGGCGGAGCCTTTATTTACGCGCCGGCGCTGGCAAGCCACAGCTCGGACAAGGTGTGGGCGTGGACGCCGCTCAGTACCGACAAGTTCTTTGCGATGGAGCTTGAACGCGAGAATGAGAAAGAGCTTGAAAAGAAGCTGAACAGGAATCCCTCCGCAGACCCGGAGCTGTTCAAATACGGTACGGATATCGACACATATTATAAATTAGCCCTTGAAAAACTGCGCGTGGAGTTTTACTGGGCAACTCTGCCGATGATGAGAAAGAAGACTCCGGTCTGGCAGATCGCGCGCCTTCGCGGCAGATATGTTTTCGGACAGATCAGCAGGAACTATTATAACGATTCGGATATAGTGACCCCCTGGACCGAGGGCACCACAGCGGACGAATTCATCGATTTCCTGTGCAAATACACCCGCGATGCGGTCAAAAACTCAAATCCGGAAGAAAGATTCAAGCTCGGCACGGACATAAACGTTTATCTGGAAAAGGCTTTCGAGAACGTCCGAAAGGATTATCGCTGGCTTGACAGGAAGATGCTCAAAAAGACCTGGCAGTATGGTATTCAACGGGTCGACGGCGATCTGGAATTCGTCAGAAGATACTGGAATGAAAGCGAGTATACGGTGTTCAACGTCGAAAGCTCCGAGCGTTTTATAGAATGCGTGGAACACGACTATCAGAGCGCGGCGCTGCAGGAGAATGAAGCGGTTGCCAGTTATGCCGCGACCTTCGGACACATTAGTCTGCACGGCTGGAATCTTGAAAGCTACGTTTTTTATAAGCTGAGATCAGGCGATTACAAAGTGATCGTTACGGCGGGAGACCGTACGGCCGGCGGAAGCAGGGAATTTTTCATCACTCCGTACTGTTTCGAAGCAAAGACCTATGAGGAATTCCTTGACCGCTATCTTGAGATCGTTCCGGACTACTCGTTCGGGCTCGGGAAAAAGGAACTACTTCCGGACAATGACCTGAAAGAATTCCTCGGGTATTGAATAATGAAGAATAAGACAAAGCTTTTTCTTCCTAAGGAGATCCCGGAGAAACGGAAAAAACAGACAAGCTTCGCGAACTGAAAAAAGGGCTGAAAGACCGGACCGGATCCTCTCTCGAATCCATCGGTGACATAGCCCTATCCATGGAAGGCAAAAAAGAAACTGAAAAGAACGCGCCGGATGATGATCCTGACCTGGATCCCGGTCACGACGCTGCAATGTAGTGTCGGAGTCTTTGGAGGTGACTAAGAATGACGGAGTTTGAGAACATCGTCATCGGTAAAAGCAGTATTCCGTCGCTGATCATCACAGTCATTCTGATGATCGCGATCCCTGTATGCTTCTTCGTCTTTTGGCGCAGGAAGCATAAAGAACGGACAAAGATCAGCTGGCTGATCGCGGGAGCCGTCGGGTTTATCGTATCAGCCCGTATGCTGGAGCTTGGCATCCATTATCTCTGCATCGTTATGGATAATCCGGTTTCCCGGTTCATCAACGGTAACACGGCCGCCTACGTCCTGTACGGGATCACGATGGCAGGTGTCTTCGAAGAATGCGGGCGGCATATCGTTTTGAAGTATATCCTGAAAAAGAACCGCACCCGTGAAAATGCGGTGATGTACGGGATCGGCCACGGCGGTATCGAGATACTTGCCGTCATCCTTCCTGCCATGATCACATATCTTGCCGTTGCGGTCTTGTTCTCCGGTGGATCGGCAGGCGAAGCGATGAATGCGCTGAAGATCACAGAGGAAACTGCCGCCGCCGCGCTTCCGTCCGTTCAGGCCGCCGCCGCGTTCGATTACGGCACTATGGCTATGAACGCCATCGAGCGTCTGTTTGCGATGCTCCTTCACATCGGATTGACGGTCATCGTGTTTTACGGGGTCAGGGATGAAAAGAGGGGCTTGCTCCCGCTGGCCATTCTTCTGCACATGCTTACGGATACTTTCCCTGTCCTGTATCAAAGGGGAGCGGTACAGTTGTGGGCTGTCGAGATCTGGGTTGCTCTTTGGGCCGCGGCAGTTGTTTGCTTTGCGGTCAGACTGTATAGAAAAATGAGAACCGCTGAAGAGGAATGAATCTCCCGCCGTAAGGAGTCCGTCTCATGTCATTACCTAAAGTCAAACATCCGGGACTTTGCAGGCTGCTGATCTATCAATTCACGCTCTGTGTTCCGCTTGCCGCTTTAGCTGCCGTACTCGTCGTCTGGAGTCTCGTTGATGCCGATATCGTTTTGTTATTTGGCGTTTTACTAGTCACCTTTTTCACCGTTTTCTGGCTGATCGGAAACGTCCCCTTCCTGTTGATGGTGGACGTCACTCTTGCCAGCCTTGCCGCAGAAAAGACCGCGAGGGAACGGTTCGTTCTTACCGACAGGTTTTCTGTCGCCAAGGCAGAGAAAAGGCTTTCCCGCTTCGGAAAGGCATGCAGCCCCCCAAGCTGTGTCATACCTCCCGATACTCTCAGATTCCGCAGCACCGCATCCCTGTCGGTTTATTCATACGCAATTGAAAAAACGGTGGCAGTCTATCATGTCGATCACCTTGACCGTGACCTGTGCACATTGATCTTTTCTTCGGCAAAGACCTGTTCGAAAGCGCTCAGCGGAAAGAAAAAGTACGTCGTCATCGACAGGAACAGAAAAAAAGCTCCTCTGAACAGGACGACGGTGGTCGTGATCTTTGCAAAGAACACGGACGTCGGGCTGTATTACGAACTACCTAAAACGGTCTGCAGATATTCAGGCGACGGAGAAAACGTTTCTTTCCTGCCCTGCGTCGTCGATCTTTGTGGAAGATACTGCGTCTTCGACAGCACAAGGGAGATATACGAGGGAATGGGGGCGTTCCCGGCCAAGAACCGTGGAATAGGCCTCATCCGTAGGCTTGTCTTCGGCGGGAGGCTGCCGCTTTCAGAGTCTCCAAAGAAAGACAGCGACCGGACCGTGACGGAGACAGCCCCGGGCCTGCTGCGATGGATGATCGAAATGCGCAGGAATATGCGCAAGTCATTGCACGAGAACAGCAAGATGTTCAAGTCGATGTCCGACAGAGATGCAGTTCTGAAGGACGGATACCTACACCTGAAGTGGGGTGACCGCGCGATCATGACCGCCGTCGTACTCGACAACAATTCCATGACGGCAGTTATAGACGAAATCGAGACATGGGACTGGCCGACGGGTGGACCGATCGCAAAGAAGACGGTCGGAGAAATGAAGTTTCACATCGACGAGTACTTCGATCGGATGGGATACAGGACTGAATACGGATCTGAGGCTGGGGAGGACTGACGTCATGCTGCTTGAAAGATCGACGTTAAAGATCGGGCTTGGTAGGCCGCTGAAGCTTCTGCATATTACCGACTCTCATCTGACGCTGGTCGACGGACGCGACAACGAGAGAAAAAGAGCGCTCGATCAACACCTCGGCGAACGGGACAAGGTCGAGAATCTCCGCGAACAGATAGCATACGGAGAGGAGGCCTGCGACTAGGAGCACCTCCTGCGTTACAGATACTCAACTGAATTACATGAAGGAGATAACATGTCTGAGAACAACATCGAATCGCAGAGCTCAGAACGCGAAAAGACTATAGTCAGGACCAGCATCGTCGGCATCGTCACGAATCTGTTTCTCGTCGGATTCAAAGCGTTCGTAGGCATCCTTTCGAACTCTATCGCCGTGATACTGGACGCGGTCAACAACCTGTCGGACGCGCTGTCCTCGATCGTCACTATCATCGGAGCCAAGCTCGGCGCCAAACAGCCGAACAAAAAGCACCCGCTGGGCTACGGCAGGATCGAGTATCTGAGTTCGATGATCGTCGCCGCTCTTGTCCTCTACGCCGGTATCACATCTCTCGTGGAGTCGGTGAAGAAGATAATCACCCCCGAGGCCGCGGACTACGGCGCCGTATCGATCATAATCATCTCTGTGGCGATAGTCGTGAAGCTGGTCCTCGGCATATATGTAAAGAAGCAGGGAAAGAAGGTCAATTCCGGAGCGCTTGCCGCCTCGGGATCCGACGCCCTGTTCGACGCGGTGCTCTCCTCGTCGGTCCTTGCCTCCGCCGTCGTATTCATGATCTGGGGCGTATCGCTCGAGGCGTATGTCGGTGCGGTCATAGCCGCTTTCATCATCAAGGCCGGCATCGAGATGATGATAGAGACACTGAACGACATCATCGGCAGGCGCGAGGACGCAGAAACGACCAAAGAACTGAAGCAGATCATCTGTGAGGAAGAAGGCGTCCTCGGAGCGTACGACGTGACGATCTTCAATTACGGTCCGGACAGGAACTACGGATCGGTGCATGTCGAGCTGCCTGACACTATGAGCGTCGACGAGGTCGACCGCATAACGCGCAGGATACAGACCAATGTCTTTCACAAGACAGGCATAATCCTAACCGGTATCGGCGTGTATTCGTACAACACGGCCGACGACGAGGCCGCGCGGATACGCAACGCGGTTCAGAAGGCGGTCATGTCTCACGACTGGGCCCTTCAGATGCACGGCTTCTACGCGGACATCGAAAAAAAGACCATCCGCTTCGACGCGGTCATAAGCTTCGATATAGACAAAAAAGAAGCTCTGAAGACGCTATACAACGAGATAGGCGGGCTATATCCGGACTATGAGCTCATGATCGTGCCGGACGTAGACATAGCAGACTGAGCCTCTGTCTGATAGCCGGACGTCCCTGACAGAATCCTCACCGCGTGGTATAATCCGGCAGTGACGGAGCCGAGGCAAAACAGAAAAAACCGACAGAAAGGACAGCAGCCGGCGATGGATGAATACGTTCACACTGTACAGTATTACGAGACGGACAAGATGGGCGTGACCCACCACTCCAATTACATCAGGTGGATGGAGGAGGCGAGAGTCGACTTCCTTGCCCGTGCCGGATGGGACTACAAAAGGCTCGAGGACATGGGGATCGTTTCGGCGGTCGTGAGCGTTTCATGCGAGTTCAAACGTCCGACCACTTTTTCAGACAGGATCACGGTCTATACCCGCGTAACGGAATTCAAAGGTATCGTGCTGGTCTTCGGATATGAGATGAAGGATGCCGAGGGCGCCACCGTGTGCACGGGAACAACTTCGCACGCTTTCCTCAACTCCGAAGGCAGGCCACTCAGCATCAGAAAAAAGTACCCCGAGATCTACGAGGCGTTCTGCCGTATGACGGACGCGGAGGGCTGATCCCGGCGCGGTCCGCATAGGTCTTATTTGAGTCTGTCGTCGTAGACGGCGCGCTCGCCGCCGATGAACTTCGGGCGGGTCCTTGCCGCGACTACCCTGGCCGCTCCGACGGTACGGTGCTCCAGGCGCAGAGGGACCGCCACCTTCTTCAGATGCATGCCGATGAGGGTGTCGCCGATGTCAAGTCCGGCGTCCGCGCGGATCTCCTCGACGACGACGGGATCGGCAAAGCGCCGGTATGCGGCCGCGGCGAACGAGCCTCCCGCTTTCGGCATCGGCACGGCATTGACCGTATCGGCGCCCGGCACAGCAGCCCTCTCTACCACCACAGCGCGGTTCAGATGCTCGCAGCACTGGGCGGCAAGGAAAACTCCCCTCTCCGACAGCGCATCGCAGATGCCGCAGAGGACGTCCTCGGCCACCGCGGGATCGGAACCGGTACCGATTCTGTCCCCGCGGATCTCAGATGACGAGCAGCCGACGACCAGGATCTGTCCTTTTCGTAAGCCGGCCTTCTCGCACAGCTCGGCCGCCGCTTCGTAAGCCTGTTTTCTTTCGAGCAGAGACACTGTTCTCACCTCGCTTTCCGCTGCGGCTCAGAGCCTGTTTTTGAGGATGTCGGTAGCAAGCTCCAGCATCCTTATGGCCGTTGCCCGCACCTCAGTGATCTGATCGTAGACCGCATCCTCCGAGAGGACGCCTGCCTTCACTCCATCAGGCAGTTTCCCTTCCCGGTCCTCGTGCCACTCGCCGCTTCCGTAATAATCGAAGAGTCCGGCCATGCCGTCCAGAGCCGCCTCCACGCGGTCGAGCTGGCGGTTTAGCTTTGCCGTCGCGGCAGTGCACTCGTCAAGCCTCTTCTCCATCTTTTTTATCCTGTCGATATTCATTTCCGCTCCTTTCGGGACCGGCTCCTGCCGCGGAGACGCGCCGTGTTCTCAGGCGGGCTCCCGGCTGCCGTCCCACTGTTTTCATGCTGTATTATATCACTTTATCCGCCCGTTGTCCACAGCGCGGAATCGGGCCGGCATCCGCGCGAATGCGTTTTTTTGTTGATTTGTACACCGGTTTTCTGCTATAATAAAATCGGTCGCGCCGGCTGGCGCGATCCCTAAAGGTGAGCTTTATGCGATCGGTGCTGCGATACCGATCCGGAAGGAGGTCCGGCATGTCTCGTTACTGCGGTATATGCTGCCGGCTGTTCGATGGAAAAAGATGTCCCGTCTGCGGGCGGAGGAGCACGAGGGACGTCGAGCCCGACGATCTGTGCTTCCTGACCGAGAAGGAGATGATCTGGAGCGGCATGCTCGCTGACGTGCTGAAGCAGCGCGGCATACCTTTCACTCAGAAGAGCGTCCTGGGGGCGGGTCTGGCGGCGATAACCGGCACTGTATGTGAAAGGGTCCGGTTCTATGTCTTCTACAGTCAGCTGGAGGAGGCCGGGGCTATCGTCGAAGAGCTGTTCTCAGTCCCGTTCGAAGATCCGGCGCAGGATGAAGATCCGGTGCAGGATAATGATCCCGGTGCGGACGACGGCACCGATGCCGGCGACGCCCCGGAAACGGTCTGACAACGGTCGGGCCGATCAGCCGGCACTCGACCGGTCCCGGCGCGGAGAAATGATGACCGGCAAAAGAATGATGACCCGCAAAAAAAGTGCGTCCCGCGGGGCGCACTTTTTTGTTCCGGCAGGGCCGGATCTACGAATCGAAGAAACTTTTTCCGTCGCCGGTCAGGATCCTCTCGGTCTTCGGGTACTCGAAGATCTCCGGGGCGCCTGCGTTCGAGCGCAGATAGGACGCGAACTCCGCCGCGTACCACTTTGCCATTCCCAGGTCGTGCATAAGGCAGCGTCCGCAGTTCTCGGGGGCGGTTCCGGGGACCTCGCCGGCGTCCGCCACGGATCCGAAGGCCCGAAGGATCAGGCCGTAGAGATCGCGGGAGGGCCTGTCGCCCTTGAGGATCAGGTAGAAGCCCGTAAGACAGCCCATTGGGCCCCAGTATACGACCTCGTCTTTCCAGTCGGGATCGTTGCGCAGAAAAGTAGCTATCAGATGCTCGAGCGAGTGCATGGCAGCGACGTCGATCACCGGCTCGACGTTCGGCCTCTTCAGCCTTATGTCGTAGGTCGTTACGCATCCGCCTCCGACCTCGTCCTTCCTGCTCGTGAAGATGCCCGGGACTATGCGGGTGTGGTCCACGGAAAAGCTCCTGATCAGTTCCATATCCTACTCCGTGACAGCAGATTTGCTCGCGCCGGGAAATGACCGGAGCGGTCTTTGGCGCCTGCGATGTTAATTATACCTCGCCCGGGCGGCGCAGTCAAGTGGCCGGGGCCCGGTGGCCGCTGATCATTGATTATTTGCCGAAAAAACTGTATAATATATATGTACGGCGGACGGCGCGCAAGGCGGTCGATCCGGCGGGGAAAGGAGGCCTCCGGCAGCCCGTTCGGCACAGACGTGCCGGATCACGGGGCCGCAGGATATCGGATGGAACTTGTATTTGTCAGGCACGGAGAGAGCGAGGCCAACCGCCTGGACCGCGAATACGGGGATTTCTACTGCGGAAGGTGGGACTGCGGTCTTACCGACGAGGGCAGGTCGCAGGCGGCAGGGCTCAGGGGCTGTGCCGCGGTATCCGGGGCCGACGCGATCTTCTCCTCGCCGCTCAGACGGGCTCTCGATACGGCCGCCGCCTTTGCCGACCGCGAGGTCATCACAGACGCGAGGCTCACCGAGCGCACCCTCGGCGATTTCGACGGAAAGCGCCGCAGCGAACTCGAGCGTCTGCCCGAATACCGGAAATACTTTTCCGAGGAACGGTTCGCGGGCTTCAGGAACAGCTTCACCGTGTCCGCGCCGAACGGCGAGTGCTACCGCGACGTCATCCTCCGGGTGATGCCTTTTCTCGAGGAGCTGAGATCCTGCGGCCTCCGGAAAGCGGTGGTCGTTTCACACTTCTGTACGATCCGCGGCATGCTGAACGTGATCGGGAATCTGTCCGAGGAGGAGACTCTCAAGATCAGAGTTTACCAGTGCGATCCTATCGTCGCAGAATTCGACTGACAGCTTCGAAGGGCTATTGCGGCTATGAAAAAGAAACTGCTGAACAAACCGGTCTTCGCGGTCCTTATCGCCGTCCTGACCGCCGTCCTGACCGCCGTCATCCTGATCCCCGCGCTTTATTATCACGGTGCGGACGTGACCGCGAAGGAGGCAATGGTTCCTGACGGAAATGTCACTGTGACGAGGACCGGTTACGGATGGTTCTTCGACGGGCCGTCCGATGAGTATCTGCTTGCTTTCTATCCGGGGGCCGGAGTCGAGCCGGCCGCCTACGCGCCCCTGCTGCGCCTCCTGGCCGGGGAAGGCGTCGACGTGTGTCTGATCCGCTCGCCTCTCAGATTCGCCATACTGGACGACGACGCGGCCGCAGACGCGCTGAAGCTCTACAGCCATCCTCACAAATATGTCGGAGGCCACTCGCTCGGCGGCGCCGTGGCCGCGAACTTCGCCGCGGCACACTCCGACGAGGTCGAAGGCGCCATCCTGCTCGCGGCGTATCCGACGGAGCAGACCGACAGCGGTCTGATCCTGAGCATATACGGCTCCGAGGACGGCATACTGAGCATGGACAGGGTCGAGGACGGACGAGGGCTGGCCGGAGGAGACTACGTCGAGCACGTCATCTCCGGCGGCAATCACGCTCAGTTCGGTAATTACGGAAAACAGCGCGGCGACGGCGAGGCCTCCGTGTCCGCCGAATCGCAGCAGAAGGAGACCGCGGAGCTGATCGCTCAAACGCTCGCAGGCTGAGTCCGTTCCCTGCCCGTCTGACACCGGGCCGGACGCTGTCGCACTGACACGCCGGCGAGCCCCGGCTTCGCCTTGTTCCCGTGCCGCCGATCGGGTAGGAGGTCACCCATTAGTTGAGTGACCGACCTCCCACACCACCGTGCGTACCGTTCGGTACACGGCGGTTCAATCAACAATGCAAGGACTCGTACTTGTCGAGGATATCAAAGTATCCCGCCTGTGCGAGT
>JAEEJM010000164.1 GCA_016281895.1 Clostridiales bacterium | reverse complement strand
TGGCGACCTTCATGTCTTTCATTCGCTGTTTCATGTGGTGCTCCTTTTTATGCTTTAGTTTTTGCCGGCCTGCGGGTCTGACGATCAGATCGAGGCCGTGCGGAAAAAGCTGTCCGGCATGAGTATGCCTGTCCGCTCCCCGCGGATGAACAGCCAGATTATGATGACTATAACGATGGCAATCATAGATGAGATTTGACGTTCGGTTTAGGGGTCAATCCGCTGTATCCCGTTCCCTTGGGTCGCCCCTCCGCTCACTCGATAAAAAAGACCCTTCCGTCCCTTCTCGGCGCCGGGGCCGGCGCCTCGCCGTCGGGATAGCCGAGCGCCAGATGGCCGATGCCCTCGTAGTCGCCCTCTATGCCCAGGTCCTTCAGCAGCTGCCTGAACTCCGGCAGCTCGAACTCCTCGCGCGCCCTGTGGATCCACACGCTTCCAAGGCCGAGCGTGTGTGCCGCCAGCATCATGTTGCCGAGCATAAGACTGCCGTCGTAGACGTACGTCCGGCAGGCCCTGTCGGCCAGCACGATGATTATCGCCGGCGCGCCGTAGAACGGGTCGAAGCCCTCGTCCCAGCCGCCGATCTTTCTGTTTGCCTCTGCGATCCTGTCCCGCATCGCGCGGTCGGTCACGGCAATGGCGATCCCCGCCTGCCTGCCTCTGCCGCTCGCGGCAAAGAGCCCGGCCTCGAGTATCTGCCCGATGTCCTTCTTTTCGGGCAGCTCGGGGCGGAATCTGCGGATGCTTCTGCGCTCCTCCATGGCTTTTATAACTTCGTTCATGGTTTACTCCTTATAACGATCATTTTTCTTCGTCTCGGGCCCGGTCCGGCCGGCTTCGATCCCGCTCTCGCGGATCATTCGTCAGATCCGCCCGGCCTGCCCGTTCTTCCGTTACGGCCGTTCCGGCCTCATTCCGTTCCGACCAGTTTCACCGTCGTCGGCCGGACTCCCAGCGCCGGCAGGATCACGCCCGTCAGGTCCTTCGTCGCGAAGCGTATGGAACTGGTGTTCTCGCACGGGTGGCACGCGAACATCTCCTCCTTCAGCACGTCCTCGTCGACAAGCAGCCTTACGCGCTTTTCGGCGTCGTTCATAAGCCCCAGCACGGAGACGCTGCCGGGCTTCAGGTCCAGCAGCCTTTCCATGGCCTCGCCGTCCGCGAACGACAGCCTGCTGACGCCCAGCTGCCCCGACAGTTCCTTCGTCTTGAAGGGCTTGTCGCCCGGCATTACGAGCAGATAAAAGTCCGTCTTCTGGCGGTTGCATAAGAAGAGGTTCTTGCATATGCGCACGTTCAGCACGGCGTCGATCTCGGCGCAAGCCTCCATGGACGTCGCCGGCCGGTCCCTGTGGTCCGTCCGGTCGAAGCTGACGCCGAGCCTGTCGAGCAGCGCGTACGCACGTTTTTCCCTGTCGCTCCTGCAGCTCATATCCGCGGGCGATCCGTGTTCAAGTATCATCTCAAAACTCTCTTTTCCTGTTTTCATTGCCCGGCCGCGGCCGCGGGGACGCGCTTCAGTCCGAGCCTAAGGGCGCTCCTCAGGGCGCTCCTCAGACCCCTCCGGCGGCCGCGCCTTATGCCGCGTCCCTCAGACCCTTACGGTGCCGTTGAGAATGACTCGGACGATCTTCGTATCGCTCACCGTCGGATCGCCGTCCGCCAGCACGATATCGGCGTCCTTGCCCGGCTCCAGCGATCCCACGCGGTCGTCGATGCCGACATGCTTCGCGGGGTTGATGGTTATCGCCTGCAGCGCCGCAAACGGATCCATTCCGGCCTTGACGGCCAGGCCCGCGCACAGCGGCAGATACTGCTGCGGGATAACGGGCGCATCCGTTATGATCGACACCTGCAGCCCGGCCGCGGCCAGCACGCCCGGCGTGATCCAGGACTTGTTTATGAGCTCGAGTTTCGAGGCGTTTGTCAGCGTCGGTCCTACGGCCACGGGCACGCCCGCCTCCTTCAGCTCGTCGACGATGAGATGCCCCTCGGTGCAGTGCTCCAGTGTTATCCTTACGTCGAACTCGCGGGCGATCCTCAGCGCGGTCATTATGTCGTCCGAGCGGTGCGCGTGCGCCTTGAGCGGGATCCTGCGCTCCAGCACGGGGATCAGCGCCTCGGCCTTCATGTCGTACTTCGGCAGCTTTCCGCGGTCGTCGCCGGCCAGTTCCTTGCGCATCAGATACTCCCTAGCGGCAAACAGCGCCTCGCGCAGCTTTGCCGCGGTCGTCATCCTGGCCGAGTTGTTCTTGTCCTTATAGCACCTCTTGGGGTTCTCTCCGAAGGCGCATTTCATGGCCACCGGATCGCGCAGCGTCGCCGCCTCGACCGTGTTGCCGAACAGCTTCACGGCAAAGAACATGCCGCCCAGCACGTTGGCCGAGCCCGGCCCCGCGGCGACCGTCGTGACGCCTCCGGCCAGCGCCGCCGGTATCGCTATGTCCCTCGGATAGTAGCTGTCGCTGCCGCGCAGATGAGGCGTAATGATGTCGGTGTTCTCGTTGTAGTCGGCGGACCCTCCGGTCGCGCCTCCGTAGTTGTCAAGGCCGATGTGGCTGTGCGCGTCGACGAAGCCCGGATAGGCAGACAGCCCGCCGGCGTCGATCTCGGCCTCGCCCTGTTCTCCCTCGGCGCGGCCTCCGACCGCGGCAAGTTTTCCGTCCCTGACAAGGATGTCCCCTTTGTACGGCTCGCGGTTGATCGCGTCGTTGATGGTTGCGTTCCTGATGATCATGGCATGACCCCCTGTATGTTTTTTAATATTACTCAGTCTGATACCGACGTCATACCGCCGTCGGCATGGGCACGTCGGCGATGGAATCCAGACAGACCGTGCCGTCCCCGGCTCCGTCCCCGGCCGCGGACAGCCTTCCGGTGCCGACCGCGAAGCACATAAACCCCGCCTCGCGTGCCGCGGCGACGGCCGCCGGAGCGTCGTCGAACACGGCGCACTCGCCGGGCCGCAGGCCCGTCTCGGCGCAGATCCGCCGGAAGAATTCCGCCTCGGACTTGCTGATGCCCAGCTCGTCGACGGCAAACACCTTCTCGAACAGCCCGTCTATCCTGTTGTTGCGCAGGCACGGCAGATACATCTTCTCCGTCAGCGCGGTGGCAATGAACAGCCTCACGCCCCTGCGTCTCAGCTCCAGCAGCACCTCGCGCGCGCCGGGGAAGAGCATAATGCGGTGCGCGTACTCATCGTCGGCCATGGCGCTCCACTCGGCCATCAGCTCCTCCGGCGAGTCGGCAAGGCCGAACCGTTTCACGGTGTACTCGGCCGTCCCCCGGAACCCGAGGGCGCAGATGCTGTCGGCGTAGTCGTCCGGCACCTCGATCCCGCGCTTTGTAAGGAAGACCTGGTCGATGCGGCTCCACACGTCCATAGAGTCGATGAGCGTCCCGTCCATGTCGAATATCGCGGCCTTATAGTCGATTGCCTCCGGGCGGCGATCAGAACCGCTGCCGGGAGTCCCTGCCGGATCTCCGGCAGACCCGGTCGGATCTCCGGCAGGCCCGGTCCGATCTCCGTCAGTTTCAGTACGTCCCCCGGCAAGCCAGTCTTCCTTCGTCATAAGACTGACATGACCGGTCCGCTTTTCGTGCAACAGCGGCACGTCCACGTCCTCCGTCCTCCACTGATACCGAAAGCCGCACTTTTCCTGGACCCGCCGCGATCTGTCGTTGCCCTCGTAATAGCCGATCCACACCTTCGTCATCCCGCAGTCCTCGAAGGCGTGGCGGAGCATCTCCCTGACGGCCTCGGGCATAAGGCCCCGGCCCCAGAACGGCTTCCCGAGCCAGTAGCCCATCTCGCACTCGTCGTCGCGGTCGGCCATGTCCGTATGCCCGTTCAACTTGAGTTCGATGGCGCCGATGGCCCGCCCGTCCTCCTTCAGGCAGACGGCATAGGCCTCCCTGCCGCAAAAGACGTTCCTGATCACGTTCAGGCTCTCGCCGGGGCTCCTGTGCGGAGGCCAGCCGGCGACAGGCCCCACATCGGGATCGCTGGCGTATCTGAATAAGTCCTCCGCGTCGCTTTCTTCCCAGCGGCGAAGGATGAGGCGTTCGGTCTTAAGTGTCATTGGTTGGCTCCTGATGATTCTGGCTGTATTACGTCAGTTAAGAAAACAAGCATTCGATCCTTTGCTTTTTTATTCATTCTTCCTTGCCCGTCGCCTTTGTCTCCTCGTCGCTATTAGCCGGCGCGGGCGCGGACATACTGCTTGTTCCTATTCCGAAGAAACGTTCGAAGAACAGTTTCAGCTTGTCGATGATCGTCTGCTTTTTCTTTGTTCGGCTGCCGCCGAAACGGGAAACCGGAGGCATGATTTTGTCTATGTCCGTACCGGTCGTCTTGATCTCGCCGTTGCGGAAGGAATCCTCCAGGAACTTGCGCGTCTCGGCTTCGTTCAGATTCTCCTCGCGGATGATCTCCTGAAGCTGGCTTTCCTTCTGTTCGGCGATATATGAGTTCCACTCGAGCAGAACATCGTCAACGTCGTTGATTCCGGAGATGAACGTCTCGATAAGCGCCTTTTTACTGCGCAGTTCGGGCGATGCGTCGACCGCCTTACGGATCGTAATAAGGACCTCTTTGTCCTGGCAGTGGCTGTCGTGGAACTTTTTTACCAGAAGCAGAATGTAGTCGATATTGATCTCGATCTGCCGGATAAGCTCTATCTCAAATACGATATCGTCGGTAATATCCTCTTTATCGTGATCCTGGCGTTTGCGCTGCCACTCGTCGCGCAGGTCCTGATACCGTCCGAGATAATCCTGCAGATCGCGCTCGGAGATCAGATCCTTTTCGGCAAATTCGTCGAAGGACGAGAGCAGATTGCGCATACGGAGAATGGCGCCGAACAGCGAAATGAAATCCTTTTGATTCTGCTCGCCTTCGATCCTTGGCTCGCTGAGCGGGTACTTTTCTTTCAGCTCGTTGATCATATCGACGTAACCCGGATGGTTCTTGTCGTCGGCGCCGATAAAGCCGTAATAGTAGTCGTCGAACTTCTGCATAAGCACGATGCCGGACGCGTTTTTGTCTCCGAACAGGGATATTGCGTCGTCGACTCGCTTCTGCAGATTGCGGAAACAGACGATGTTGCCGAACGTTTTGATACGGTTGAGAATGCGGTTCGTCCGGCTGAACGCCTGGATAAGGCCGTGAGCTCTCAGATTCTTATCCACCCACAGTGTATTGAGCGTCGTTGCGTCAAAGCCCGTGAGGAACATATTTACGACGATCAGAAGGTCAAGCTCCTTGTTTTTCATACGGAGCGACACGTCTTTGTAGTAGTTCTGGAACTTGTCCCCGTCGGTCGAGTAGTTCGTATGGAAGATCGCGTTGTAATCTCTTATAGCGCGGTCAAGGAAATCGCGGGACGTGGCGTCAAGCGCGGACGTATCTTCCGAGTTCTCCTCGCCAAGCAGGCCGTCTTCCTCTGCCTCCGGATCGTTGGCGCCGTAGCTGTATATGGTGGCGATCTTCAGCGCTTTGGACGGATCGGCCGCCATCTGATTTTTGAATTCCTCGTAATAGAGCTTTGCCGCCTGGACGGAGGAGACGCACAGAATGGAATTAAAGCCGTTGACACGCTGTCTGATCTTTATCTCCTCAATTCTACCGCGTTCGGCAGACGCTACCTCGGAGATATTGGTCAGCTTCGAGAACATATACGACTGGTTGCCGCGGTAGGTCTTCTGGTCAAAATGGTCAAGAATATAACCGGTGACAAGACGGATTCTTTCGGGAGCCATAAACGCTTTTTCGCGGTCGATATCCCAGACGTTCTTGTCGTCGATATCCGGCTCAGCGTCCATCGTCTTGATATAGTCGACGCGGAAGGGAAGGACGTTTTTATCGTTGATCGCGTCGACGATGGTATAAGTGTGCAGCTGATCGCCGAAGGTCTGCTCGGTCGTGAAATAATGCGGATCGTGGACGGCTCCGGCGTTGACCGCAAATATCGGAGTGCCGGTAAAACCGAACAGATGATACTTTTTAAAGTTCTTTACTATGGCTGCGTGCATGTCACCGAACTGGCTGCGGTGGCATTCGTCGAATATGATAACAACGTGTTTCCCGTACACTTCGTGTGCGGGGTTTTTCTTAACAAAGGTGGAAAGCTTCTGGATCGTTGTAATTATGATATGGCAATCGTCTTTTTCAAGCTGTTTTTTCAGGATCGCAGTCGACGTGTTGCTGTTTGCCGAGCCTTTTTCAAAGCGGTCGTACTCCTTCATCGTCTGATAGTCCAGGTCTTTTCTGTCGACGACGAACAGCACTTTGTCGATATATGAAAGCTGAGAGGCGATACGCGCGGTTTTAAATGATGTCAGCGTTTTGCCCGAGCCGGTCGTGTGCCATATATAACCGCCGCCGGCAACGGTGCCGTATTTCTTGTAGTTGGTCGCGATCTCGATGCGATTGAGTATGCGCTCGGTCGCCGAGATCTGATACGGACGCATGACGAGAAGCATCTTTTCCGATGTAAAGACGCAGTATTTGGTCAATAGATTGAGGATAGTATGCCTTGCGAAAAACGTACGGGTAAAGTCGATAAGGTCGGGGATGACGACGTTGTTTCCGTCGGCCCAGAATGAGGTAAACTCAAAACTGTTGCTCGTGGAATGCTTTTTCCCCATACCCGTCTTGTTCTCGTTTATATGGTTGATACGGGTGCTGTTGGAGTAGTATTTCGTATTCGTGCCGTTTGAGATAACGAATATCTGTATGTACTCAAACAGTCCGCAGCCGGCCCAGAACGAATCGCGCTGATAGCGGTTGATCTGATTGAACGCCTCGCGGATAGCGACGCCGCGGCGCTTCAGCTCGATATGCACGAGCGGGAGTCCGTTGACCAGAACGGTAACGTCATAGCGATTATCGTGTGCTGCACCGGAGCTCTGGCTGACCGAATACTGATTGATGACCTGAAGGAAATTGTTGTGTATCTGCTTTTTGTCGATAAGGGTGATATTTTTGCTCGTACCGTCGTCGCGGCGCAGTACCTGGACGTTGTCCTCCTGGATCTTGCGCGTCTTTTCTTCAATATGCTCGTTGGGATTTGCGACCGACTCTTTCAGGAATCTGTCCCATTCGCTGTCGGTAAACTCATAGTTGTTGAGTTTTGACAGCCGGACGCGCAGGTTCTGCAGAAGTTCTGCCTCCGTGTGTATTTTCAGATATTCGTATCCCTGCTCGCAGAGCATACGGATAAACTCCCGTTCAAGCTCCGCCTCGCTCTGATAGCTGTCAGAACGGGCCTTGACGGGTTCGTATTCTGTTACGACAGTGTTTTCCGTCGTCTGCGCGACGATGTTGAAGTACGGCATAAAAATCAATCTCCCGAATTTGAATCGCTGCTCTTGTTTTGCTTTTTCTTGTGTACTATTTGAAGGATTACAATTATCAAAACTCCGACAACTGCAAGGATACCAAGCGTTATGAGAACCCATACCCAGTTTGCTTTGATGAAATTGACTACAGTGATAATGATACAGGCAATCAGCCATAGAATGAAATACAACGGTATTCTGACGGCCCAGTGAAGCACCGACCGCCCTGCGCTCGAACTTGCGTTTCTTCCGGCAAACGAATATGCAACCCAATAAGCGATTTCGCCAATAATTGCACAGATGACAAAATCCCATATTGGATTGATCGGTAAGCTAAGTGGAAGCGAAAGAAAATCAAGCAGTGCCTTCATTGTTATACGTTAGTTCTCCTTAAATGACAGTAGTCTGTCTCTGTAGTATTCGTATTGTTTCTGCCTTGCCTCGATCTCGGCGGGGAGGCCTTCGGTTATGTCGTTGCAGAGTGTTTCAAAACGGTCAAGCGTGCTGACAATACGCTTCTGTTCCTCCTTAGAAGGCAGATTAATTGATACACGCTCCATAACATTACTCATTAGTTTTGGATTTCCCATACCGCTGTTAACATATTTAGGCGCTTCAATTTGAAGCGAGTACATTAAGTATTTTGTATTAGCAATCTCTTTATCAACTTTTATCAATCCACAGACATTGGTTACATTAAATTTGCCTGTTCTGTAAAATACTGTTCCTGCATTTGCTCCGTCGGTTGTCCAAGTCAAATATTCTCCATCAAACATATAGGAGTCAATTTTTCCCAGCTCACCATTGTTTTCTGTCTGAGACGAATAAACTGGATAATCACCGGAATGTTCTTTGATATCATCTTTTGATATTACTTTTCCTCGAGAAATGGATGATATCTCACCAACTGATACTCGAGCATACCCAAACACATACTGCAGCAGTTTTATCTCATCCTCGCGGCGCGCTCCTGCTCTCTCTCTCTCTCTCTCTCTCTCTCTCTCTCTCTCTGCGTTAACAAATTGTGAACAATCGAACGAAAGAAGCAGATCGCGGTAGTAGGCGTACTGCTTGTTCCGCGCCTCGATTTCCGCCGGGAGGCCGATGTTCAGGTCGGAGCAGATTGCGTCGAAATTTTTCAAAACATGAACGAGACGCTTTTGTTGTTTTTTGGGCAACACCGGCACTTTTGCTCGTGAGATATTATCGTTATACAACCGTTCAATTGTTCCTCCCGTGGATGCCTTCCACGGGTTTGTCTGGTACCAATAAAATAAGAATTCGTTAGTAACCTGGGATTCATCGTTATCGACCCAGACAATGTTTGAATCCTGGAAATAGGCCGGTTCGCCGTCAAACACTACGGTTCTGCCGATAGTCCCAGCCGCCGAAATCAATACATCGCCTTTCTTGGGATAAGAATACTGAGACTTATACCTCTCAAACAAAGCTCGTGAGATATAGGCATCGGCTTGTTTTCCAAAAGTACCAATCTTATAGAACGGAATCTCGCCCTCCGGTGTCGTTTCTTCTTTTAGAATTCTCTTGCACATTGATACTTTTCCAATGTCACCAAGAGTTCGCCAGACAATATTACGTTCCACCCCCCCAATTTTTTCGAAATTGAGGAGCTGGTCGCGGTAGTATTCATACTGTTTTTTTCTCGCTGTAAGCTCCGCTGTAAGCTCCGCTGTAAGCTCCGTGAAATTGTCCAGAATCCGGACAATATCACGCTGTACCTCGATGGGAGGTACGGGGATTGTCACTTTGTTCAGAACTTTTTGTGTGAGGCTTGGAACACCACCCGCGGTATTATACTGTTCAAGGTGTTCTCTTAACAAACAATGATAAACATATCGAGGAATAGCCGATGTTTCGTTGATTTCCGTATAAAAAATCGTGTCAACATTCCAAAACGGAGTATCAACATAGTAGAGTTTATCTATTGACCCTTTTCTAGGAATTAAAACCGATGGCTTATCATATGAGAATTTGTCCACATAAGTCATTATTCCACCAGATCCGTAGACTGGTACGTCTCCTGATGATAAATGCTTATAATCTGAACCGTTTTTTATTTTAAGTATTTTTTCAAGTGGCAAGTATTTTACACCGTCTGGACAATACTCGTTGATCAATTTCTCAAATTTGCTCATTCTGCCACCTCGATTTCATCGGCAACAGTACCGTGCTTGATATACTTGGTTCCCTTGTTTTTGCCGATCCTGTCAAGAACCATTTGTTGAACAAGCGATCCCAAAATTTCCTTTGTTCTCGTTTCTTTCAACCCGAGAATTGCCTGAGCTTCAGAGTTGGTGATCGAGCCTTTTTGAGCAATATAAGCCAGTATTTTTTCAACTATATCGGCACTTATCGGCGTTATATCGGCGCTTATCGGCGCTTTCCCACCGCCGATATCCGCATTACCTGCTTCAGTACTGCGATAAAAGATGACTACGAAGCCGGATTTCAACTGAATAAAATCGTATCTCACGCCTGCGGAAGTGCATGCATCATGAATACGTTTTAGACCGGAGCCGAAGCTCTCAACGTCTTTGGAATAATACAAAGTTCTCGCGATTACGGGATTTCTGCGAACCGGTCTTTCAGAATGTTCAATAAAATCTTCCGGAGTGTATCCCTTTGGGAACTGTCCGGGATTGTATATCTCAATTCTATTTTTGAAAATCGCGACTTCATTGCTTTGACCGCTTCCGTGATCCTTATGGCAGAACGAATTGATAAGCGCCTCTCTTACGGCGTCTGCCGGTATTTCGGGATATTCTTTTCTCTGGATACTGCCGTCAAATTCCACTCGCCAGTGAATGTTGTTCATGATGTACTTTTCGGCAACGTCAACGAGCCGGATGATCGGGCCGTGCACTCTCTGAATGTCATTGAAGGTGACGCGTTCGTTTGTTGCAAAAATAGCCATCTGAACGTCCTGGACAATATCATCCGCAAAAAGCACCTTGCCGGCATTGGTAAGACGATCGCCCTCTGAAAGTCCGAGCTTTTTAAGAACGGTAGCTTTGTCAGTGTAATCAAAACTGATCCTTCCGGCGGCTTTGGCTTTTTCAACGTATTGCCGCAGCAGTTCTTCGTCAGCGTCGTCAACAAGTTTGTTTGAAATATAATTCTCCCACTGATTCCCCTCAGAAGCATTGTCGCGTATATAATTCGCCAGTTCCTGCGGTGTCATCGTTAAATCTTCGTCGGCAACACGTATTTTTGCGACACCTCTGGCAAAATACGGAGTATGATCACCCTCGAATTTGACATGAACACAATCTTTTCCGTCAATGACTACCCGGTTGATTTCCGGAAATATACGCGGCTCGATCATACTGCCTATTTTCTGGCTGATATCGCGCAGCGTCTGTTCGGTAACAATCTGACCGACGACATCGCCGTTCGGTTTTATCCCAAAATAGAGTTCGCCTGCCTGATGCTTATTCAATATTGCGCTGATCGAGTTAACAGCTGCGTCAAGTTCTGCGGTAGATTGTTTGAACTCCAGCGTCTCTGTTTCAATTCCGAATTTCATAGATTACCCCTCGATCTCCTTAATTATTGCATCTATCTC
>JAEEJM010000163.1 GCA_016281895.1 Clostridiales bacterium | reverse complement strand
GTCGTCCTCGGTGGCTTCGGTGTCGAGAGGCACAGGGCAGGGCGCGGCACTCGAGGCGGCGCCGTCGTCGTAGCAGCGAAGCTCCGCGCGGACGGCGTCCTCGACCTCGGCAACGTCATCGCGGCCGACGGTGCTGAAGCCCTTCCGGTCGAAGATGTCGAAGAGATAGAAGTCGCGCTTTCTGCGCAGGAGCACAAGAAGGGCGGCAAGCGCCCCCAGCACGGCTCCGCAAACGGCGGCGAATGTGAACACGGCCGTGAGCCTGCGGCGCCTGTCGCGCGCACCGGGCCGCTTTACGAACAGGCCGGTGAAGAACGAGACGGTCTTTACGGCGGCCGAGACTGCGCCGAGGAAGAAGGCCGACCTGGCGACTGACCTTATGCGTCTTTTAACGGCACGGCTGTTCATAGAGTGTCTCCGGCGGCCCCCTTGGATATGTACTTCAGGTAGGCGTTGATGAAGCCGTCGATCTCGCCGTCCATGACGGCGGTGATATTGCCGGTCTCGAAACCGGTGCGGGTGTCCTTTACCAGCGTATAAGGCATGAAGACGTAAGAGCGGATCTGGTTGCCCCACTCGATGTTCGTCTTGTTGCCCTGGATCTCCTCGATGGTGTCGAGCCGCTCGCGGATCTTTATCTCCATGAGCTTGGACTTGAGCATCTTCATAGCGGTCTCTTTGTTCTGAAGCTGCGAGCGCTCGGTCTGGCAGGTCACGACGATGCCTGTCGCGTGATGTACGAGCCTCACTGCGGAGGAGACCTTGTTGACGTTCTGTCCGCCGGCGCCGCTCGAATGGTAGGGGATGAAGTCGTAGTCCTCCTCGCGGATGACGATGTCGTCCAGCTTGTCGAATTCGGGCATGACCTCGATGGAGGCAAACGACGTGTGCCTCCTGCCGGCCGCGTCGAACGGGGAGACCCTCACGAGGCGGTGCACGCCGTTCTCGCTCTTCAGATAGCCGTAGGCGTTGATGCCCTCGACGAAGATGGTGGCGCTCTTGATGCCGGCCTCCTCGCCGTCGAGCCAGTCGGTGAGCTTGACCTTGAAGCCGGCCCGCTCGCAGTAGCGGGTGATCATGCGGTAGAGCATAAGGGCCCAGTCGTGGGCCTCGGTGCCGCCGGCTCCGGGGTGGAACGATATGATGGCGTTGTTGCGGTCGTATTCGCCGGAGAGGAGGACGGATATCCTTTCGTGCTCCTCGGCGGCCTCGATGGCGGCCAGTTCGGACTCGACCTCGGGGACGCTGTCCTCGTCGTTGGCCTCGATGGCCAGGTCCGCAAGGGCTATGGCGTCCTCCAGGCGCGACACGAGGGCCTCGTAATCGGCTATGGTATCCTTGTACTGCTTGATCTGCTGAAGGGTCTTGGAGGAGTTGTCCTGGTCGCCCCAGAAGTCGGGAGCCAGGGTCTTCTCCTCGAGGGCGGGCAGGGCAGCCCTGAGTTCTTCTATCCTGAGCGCGGAGCCGAGCTCGGTGAGCACGGGCCTCAGGTTGATGAGTTTGTATCTTGCTTCTTCGAGTGCGACGATCAAATGAACCTCCCGTCCGCCCCGCGGGCGCGTGCCTCGCGGCCGCTTGATCTGTACCGGGCGCGGACTGTATAACTGATTACTTTGCAGATATTATTGTTCGAAAACGGGGAATACTACGCCCTTCTCGTAGAGCAGATAAGGGGCGATCGGAATGTCGTATACCGTCACTCCGAGATGGATCCGGTTGTCGAGCGTGAAGCCCGTCTTTCCGGTCTTTCCGATCGACTGGTCCTTAGTGACTATGTCCCCGACGCTGACCTCGGATACGGAGAGATGAGCGTACCAGCTCTTCAGGCCGAAGCCGTGGTCGATCACCACGAAGACGCCAAGGATCTCGTTGTTGCCGGAGTAGACGACTTTTCCGGCGTTTACGGCGGGGACGCTTACGTTGGCGGGGACTTCAAAGTCGACTCCCGTGTGCTCGAACGATACGCCCGCGGCGTTCTTCAGCTGGACGTTGCGCCCGAAGCCGAGCCTGATGTAAGAGGCAGAGGACTGAAGGGTGCCCTTCTGCTGATAGTCGGTGAAGGTGCCGGTGAAGTAGCGCAGGGTCTCGGACTTTGCGCATATCTCGGCGACGAGCCTGTCGTACGCGGCGACGTTCGCGTCCGTGTACAGGGTCTTTATCATGTTGGAGGTGATGTCGAGGGTCGAGGACTTGTAGCCGTACTTGTAATCCTTGACGTTGACCGTGAACTCGGCCGAGGATACTCCGTATTCGACGGTGAGTTTGTACTCGCCGGTGACGGTGCCGTAGCTGATGGGGATGATCGAGTGGACGAGGTCCCCCTCGGCAAAGAACCTGGGCTCGCAGTTGAGTGCCGGCTGCGATGTGACCCTGACCGCCGAGGGATCCTCGACGTTCATGCCGGAGATGACGACGAAGTCGCCGTGGCAGATCTCGCCGGAGTTGATCTTGAACACGGAGGGGGCCTTGAAATCGGCGCTGAATCTGTAAGTGGCGGTGCCGTAGGCGTCGCAGCCCTCGGTCCTGAGCCACTCGGCCGTTAGCACGAAGCTCACCGTCGTGCTCTTGGTGAGATTGATGGCCGGCATGTTGGAGAGCTTGCAGTCGAAGAGGAGATCGGAGCCGTCGTAAGCCTTGACTATGCAGGTGTCGGGCTCGGAGCTGAACCGCAGGCCGAGGGAGCTGCCCGTGTCGTACCGGAGCGACATGATCTCGGTGCCCGTCTGACTGAAGAGCTGATAGGTGTTGCCCGCGGTGAGATAGTACCACTTGAGTTCGGCCGGGGCGATGGGCTCGCCGGCGGCGTTGAGCAGCTGCGGAGGAGTGGATTCCTTATAAAGATACATCGAGTAGCTCGTCCCGAGGAAGGTCTTTGCCATGGTGGCGTTGAGCTTCACGGCCTTGCTGGAAGGATCGAGGGCGTAGCACTCGGAGGCGTTGGTGGAGAAGTAGTACTTGTACGACTCGGACGTGACCTTTTCGCCGTCGTCGGTCGAGAAGGTTGCAAGCAGGAACGGGGTGCCGGATATGGAGTCGGGTATCTGCGATACGCCCGTGGAGTTGTCGCACATCGAGGTGAACATGGCGAACAGCCCGTCGAGATCGTTGTCCTTTGTCGCGGTGTAGGTGTTGCCGTTGGGATCCTTCACCGTGAGCGTCACTACGGCCTCGGGCTTGTCCGCATCGTCCTTGCCGGCATAGTAGCAGGCTATGGCCGCGTAAGTGGGAACGAAGAGCACCACGAGGGCCAGCAGAATTATGAGCGTTTTTTTCAGATTCAGTTCATGCTTCATTGCAAGACACTCCGCATAGTATTGAGAAAGACCTTGCCGCCGGCGGATCCGGGGACCTCGGCTGAACAATCTATATCTATTATATTATACAACGCCGCGCGCCCGCGGTCAATAGTAAAGAATAATCAAATTATTGAACCGTTTTTTATAAAAAAACCGAAAAAGCCATGTTTTTTCGCAAAAAAGGCTTGCAAAGGCGCCCCGTTTATGATATAATGTGCGCTGTTGTATGCGTATCTCACATTATCGATTACCGGGAGGTGTCAGTCATGGCTAAATGTGCTGTCTGCGGCAAGGGCGTGGTGTTCGGGAACGCGGTCTCTCATTCGAACCGCAAGACCAACAGGAGCTGGAAGCCCAACATCCGCAAGGTCAGGGTCGAGGAAGACGGGACCGTAAAGACCGTAAGCATCTGTGCGCGTTGTCTGCGCACCATGAAGAAGCAGCAGAACTCTTAAGAGGAAAATGTATGCATCCCGCGGCGGCCCCGCATCGACGGAGGCGCGGCGGTTATTCGGAAAAAGACGGACGCGTGTCCGTCTTTTTCCTATTATTCTGTCCTTTTCCTGTTACGCAAACGCCTCCGGACCGTTACGGTTCCGGAGGCGTTTGCGTTCAGTCGGAAAACGAGAATACAGTGACCGATGTCCTGCTTCCCGTGCGGAAGGAGGCTGCGGAGGCTGCGCTGCCGGAGTTCCTTCTGTACGCGTCCATGGCAAGGATGAAGGGTATCACGGCGGGGTCGTCCGGGGACAGCGTCCCTCCGACGGCCCAGTGCCTGCCGCAGGCTTCGCGCAGCGCGGCGTAAGGAGGGCCGTCTAGAGAGAAGGCTCTGACGTCGGCCGAGGTGGACGAGAAGACTCGGCACTCGCCGGTTCCGGAGAGAGCGGCGCCGGTGTCGGCCTCCATTTCGAGGGGGCGTACGACCTTCAGCCTGCGCAGGAATGCCCCGGTCTTGGTCACGTTGCCCTCCCGGGCTCGGATGAAGAAGGAGTCTCCCTCAATGGCAGAGACGCCCGGAGAGCATGCGAGGCCTTCGCAGGAAGCGGCGCTCGAGGCGTCTGCCGCCGCCTGAAGCGGGAGCACCAGCACGCCCGCGGGCCCGAAGGAGCCGGTCACGCATTCGGGAGCTTCGGGCGAGCCCGGAAGTTCTGAACAGTTCACCGCGGCGGCGCTCAGCGAGTCGGACAGATCGAAGATAAGCCCGCGGCCGCCAAGCGGCACGAAGCGCGAAGTAAGATACTTGTCGTCCACGTAAGAGACGAGCCTCGAGACCCTCCTGACATACTCGTCGAAAGAACACTGCGATCCGGGGGAAAGGAGAAGCCCAGCGGACCTCGAGGGGACACAGCCGAAGCGTCCGGACGGATAGAGAGTCAGATAGAGGCCGTTCGAGCAGAAGACGGAGGGCACGCCCCTGCCGGGTACGGGGAGGGACGGCATGTCGCCGAATGTCAGCGAAGCGGACACATCGGACGCGGAGGCTCCGGACCTGTCGCCGCCTGTAGCAGCGTACGAGGCGCAGCGTACGAGCGACGGCACGGGGCTCCCGGCGGCAGGATCTGAGGGGAGCCTGCGTACGAGCCCGCCCCACAGTTCCGCAACGGATGAGTCGCGCGAGCGAACCGCCGCGACCCTCACGGCCTCGGGGCGCCTCAGAGAGGCTTCCATTACGGCGGTGTCGAAATACAGATCCGACACGGTCGGTTCGAAGTTCGCCTCGAGGTAGAGGCGCTGCAGATAGGCAAGCGATTCGGGCTTCGCGTCGAGCCCGAGATCGTCTATGATCAGCTTAAGATATCCGGTGTCGCAGCGGCAGAAGCCGGCGACGGTCCCGCTCTTTCTCATTTCGTTTCTCCTTGTCATCAGTTGCGTCCGGCCGGGCAGCCGCCCTGTGCCGGCGAGC
>JAEEJM010000162.1 GCA_016281895.1 Clostridiales bacterium | reverse complement strand
CGCTCTTCCGCGGATCGGCCGGGGTTCGGACGGTCTTCCCTATCAGGTATACGCCGTCCGGGAAGAACAGCGTGCGGTTGGGGTTGTCGTCGATGAGCTTCTGAAGGTCGTCCGAGACGTCCCTGCTTCCGTCGTTCGGAAGCCAGTCGGAAACTATTATGTAGCCGAAGGCTCTTTCATACGGTTCCATACTCGCCGCTTCCTTTCTTACGCGTGGTAGTCGTTGTCCGAGGCCTCGGCGGTGTTCTCGCGCTGCTGCTGTACGAAGTCCCGGGCCCTGCGGATCTCGTCCTCGTCCGGCTTGACGAAAGACACGGGCTGATGGATGACGACCTGGGTGAAGGGAATGTTGATGCCGTGGGCGTCGAACAGCAGCTTGAACTGGCGGTTCATGTCTCGCTCGACCTGGAAGCGGTCGGCCTCCTCGCAGCGGGCGACGAACTTGAGCGACACTCCGGAGGAGCCGAGCTCGGAGACTCCCTTATAGAAGGGGCCCTCTACAATGTCCGGGATGGCCTTGCCGATCTCTTTTATGTGGTCGTTGATGACGGCCTCGACGCGCTCGATAGACTCGCCGTACTCGATCTGGACCACGCACGGGACCAGGGTGAGGTGGTCGGTGAGGTTGATCACGGTGCGGAGGTCGGAGTTGTTCATTATCTTGAAGTTGCCGCTGGTGTCCTCGAAGCGGGTGGTGCGGATGCCTATCTCGCACACCGTGCCGCGGAAGCCGTCGACGATTATTATGTCGCCGACGTCGAACACGTTCTCGAACACTATGAACAGCCCGGAGATGATGTCCTCGATGAGCGGCTGGGCGCCCAGGCCGACGATGAGCGACAGGATCCCGATGCCGGCCAGGAGAGTGCCCGTGTCGACGTTATACGCCTTCAGCGAGGCGAACAGGAAGATGAGGACCGACAGGTATTTTATGAACGAGCTCAGCAGGTTGAGCACCGCCTTCCCGTGCTTCATGAACGAGAGGACCCAGCTGATGATCACGCGCAGGACATAGCCCGCGGAGATGAAGAAGAAGGCGTAGCTGATGACTCTGATCCACTTGATATAGTCGCCCGCGCCGCTGAAGGGGTTGATGCTGCGGTAGATCTCGCTGTCCCCGCCGAAGATGCGCGGGCCGGCAAAGAGCAGCACGAAGTACGCGACGGCAAGACACAGGAGCAGCACCGTAAAGACGGTCCCGACTATCTTCTGCGTTCTGGCGGATTTTTCCTTGAAGCTGATCATGGCTTTTCCCTTTCAATTATACTGTGGAGCGGGCTCACTGCCCGGGGTAGTAATAGACGTACAGGAAGTTCTCGGGGGCGAAGCTCTTCTGGTATACGATAATGTACACGGGGCCGTCGGTCGGGACGTTCAGGCGGTCGTAGCGACTGCCGTAAACGTCGGAGGTGCCGAGGCTTATCGGATCGATGAGCGGGGTCGACGTGTCGGAGGCCGACACGACGGTGACGAAGCCCTCGAAACCCGTGGAGCCGGGGTAGTAGGAGACGTTCAGGTAATAGATCGTGCTCGTGCCGTTAGCGATGGGATCCTGGCTGAAGTAGACGTTTCCTCCGGCCATGGCTGCCGGCGACGGATGAGTCAGGGTCACGTCCGCGGTGACGGCGCGGCCCTCGCTCATGAAGCGGGCGCCTATCTCGGCCGTCGAGGCCGGGCTCTGGGTCGTGCCGCCCCAGATGATCTCGCCCATCTCGTTGTTGGTGTAGCCGTCGACGCGGTAGAAGGCTGCGTAATACGTGCCGTCCGGAAGGGTCTCGGCGCTGTCCATGCCCTGAGGATAGACGTCGTCGAGCTCGGTCTTCGGGACGTTGACAGAGACGTCGTTGAGGTCGTTGATAACATAGCCGACGGCGCTGCCTGAGGCGTCCTTAATGATGAGGATGTTCCAGAACAGCTTGCGGTCGGGATCGCTCCAGTCGAAGCCGTTGGACGGCAGGTAGCCGGAGTCGAAGCGGTACCTGAGCGCGTAATAGGTCCTGGAGCTCACGTGGCTGTTGGCGTCAGAAAGGGCCTCGGCAAGCGTAGCCGGCGAGTGGTTGACGAAGGCAAGCTCAAACACGGGCCGCGCCTGGCCGCTCAGCTGAGCGCTGCGGGTGTCCGCGACCGATCCGTCCTGAGTCATAAGCGTCACGGTGTAGGTGTCGGCGTAGATTATATCGTCGGCCGCGGCGTAGAAGCCGGCCGAGCCGCTCGCGGCGGAGACGGACACGCTCTGTCCGAGCGAGTCCTTGAGCGTCATGGAGGCGCCGGGGTACTCGGACGCGAAGGCGTCGCTGAGGGTGAAGGTGGCGTTGCCGGAGCCGTCCTGCGTCCAGCTGACGGATGTCGCGGTGGTCACAGAGGCCGAGGCGACCTGCTTCCCGACGGATCTGTCGTAGACGGAGACGGTGTACTGCGTCCTGGGCTCGAGGCCCGTAAGGGTGACCGTCTGGCTGCCGGACGAAGCCACGCTCACACTCGAGGTCCTGCCGTTGAGACGGAGCTCGAGGGAGTTGGAATCGGGATTCGTTATGGCAAGCTGCAGGGACAGTTTGCGGAAGCCCGGCGACATTGATCCGACGGTCACCGCGGCGGCCTTCCTGGCCCTGGTCGAGAACGGATAGGACAGGATCTGAGAGCCGTCCTCAGCGTCGTAGAAGACCAGAGTGTGGGAGGAGTTCTCGGCGAGGCCGGACAGCGAGACCTTTATCGTCTTGCCGCCGTTCGACGTAGTGAAGCCGGTGTAGTTCGAGCCGTCGAGCTTTGCCGTAATGGTGTTGCCGTCGGGATTCACGACGGAGAACTCGGCCGAGGCCGTAGTCAGACCGTTCGACGAGGTGACGAGGGACATGGT
>JAEEJM010000017.1 GCA_016281895.1 Clostridiales bacterium | reverse complement strand
TGCGGTGATTACTTTCCGGACCTTCCGCCGGATACCAGTTCCAGGATCTCGCCGAATATGCGGTCGTTGGCGTCCGCCGGCGACGCCGAGGCCGCCCTGCGGCCCATCTCGTCGGTCATGCCGGGGACTGACAGCAGCTTTTCCACGGCGGCGCGGACCCTGCCGGGCTCCAGATCGCCTTCCTCTATCATGAGGGCTCCTCCGCAGTCCTCGAGGACCATGGCGTTCTTCACCTGCTGGTCGTCCGTGACGTTGGGCGAGGGTATCAGTATCGAGGCTCTCTTCGCCCTGGAGAGCTCCGAGCAGGTTATGGCCCCCGAGCGGCAGATCACGAGGTCGGCCGCGGCGAGCTGAAGCGGCATGTCGTAGATGTACCGCAGGAGCTCGATGTTAGGGTACCGGTCGAGGCCGAGCGACACGAACCGCTCGTACACCGAGTCGTAGCCGTCCGCCCCGCAGGCGTGGACGAACCTGACCTCGGGATGGACCGACATGTAGTCCGACATCAGCTCCAGGGCCGTCTCGTTCAGCGTCCTGGCCCCCAGGCTCCCGCCGAACGACAGCACGCAGTGCCTCACGGAATCGGGTATGCCCAGCTCCGCCCTGGCCTGCTCGCGGCTTATTGTCCCTACTCCGTCGGAAACGGGACAGCCGACGTGCCTTATCTTTTCCGGGCCGGCCCCGCGGAGGGCCTCCTCGGTCACTCTGAAGTTTACGAATATCCGGTCGACGTAAGGGACCAGCTTTCTTACGGCCAGTCCGGGCACGGCGTTCGATTCGTGCACCGCAGTCGGGATGCCCATCCGCGACGCCGCCACCAGGACCGGCCAGCTGACGTAGCCGCCCGTCCCTATGACGATGTCCGGCCTGAACTCCCTGACTATCCTGCGCGCTCTGAGCGGCGACACGAGGGCCAGCCAGGCGGACCTCACGTTTGACAGCGAGAACTTCCTCGCGAAGCCCCTGACGTCCACGTGGTACAGGCGGTAGCCCGCCCTCGGGACAAGGGTGTTCTCGAGCCCGCGCCTGGTTCCGACGAAGGCGATCTCGGCGTCCGGTATTCTGTTTTTGACGGTGCCGGCTATGGCCAGAGCGGGGTTAACGTGTCCGCCCGTCCCGCCGCCGGTCATAAGGATCCTCATTCGAACGATTCCCCTTTGCAGAATCTGGACAGCCCGAGAAGAATGCCCGCGTCCATGAGCTGTATGAGTGTGGCGGTGCCGCCGCTGCTGAAGAACGGCATGGATATGCCCGTGTTCGGCCCGACTCCGGTCACGACGGCTATATTGAGAAGTACGTGAAGTATTATCTTGAACGATATCCCGGCTATCACTATGCCGGAGAACCTGTCCTCGCTCCTGACGGCCAGCATGAGGCCTCTCGAGGTGAGGGCCAGGAAGAGCACCATTATCGCCGCCGCTCCGAAGAAGCCGAGCTCCTCGCAGACGACGGTGAACACGAAGTCGTTCTGAGGCTGGGACACGTAGCCGTATTTCAGCCTCGACTGCCCGAGGCCGAGCCCGAACAGCCCGCCGGTGCCTATGGCGTAAAGCCCCTGAGTCGTCTGCCAGTCGATGCCCAGGGCGTCGGCGCCGCGGTTGGTCCAGCCCTCGATCCTGGAGCGGACGTAAGGGATGCTGTAGGCTATCACTCCGGCCGGAGCAAGTATCGCAGGCACGGCGATAAGATACCAGTGCAGATATGCCCCTCCGAAGAACACCGTGCAGGCCCCTATGACGAACACTATGAGGGCTCCGGACCAGTGCCTTTCGAGCACCACCAGCACGCTGACCGGCAGCACTATGAGGCATATGGGGATGATAAAGCCGTATACGAGATTCTTCCAGGGCTTTGCCCCGGAGATCTTCTTCTCGTACACCGACATGTACAGGGCGATGAGCATTATCATCGCCGTCTTTGCAAGTTCCGACGGCTGAAAGTTTATGAAGCCGAGGTTGAGCCATCTCCTGGCGCCGGCGACCCTCGTTCCGACGACCAGCACAGCCGCCAGAAGCAGCAGGGACGCGCCGTACATACCGACGGCAAGCCATCTGCCGTTGGTCGGCGTGATGCCTATGATGAAGACCAGGGCTATGGCCAGGCCGAGGGCCAGGTGCTTCAGATGAGTCTTGAGGTAGTAAAAGCTGTCCCCGTAGACCAGCTTGGCGTACGAAGACCCCGCGCTGAACAGCATGACGGTCCCGAGCAGTATCAGGACCACCGTCAGCACGGTGAATATCATATCGGGTCCGGAGCGCACCTGGATGCGCAGCGGACTCTTTTTTCCCGTTTTCAGAGCGTCAGTCCGAACCATGCCGCGATACAGCCGAGCAGCGTCACCGCCGAGAACACGCAGACTATCCTGATCTCGTTCCATCCGCAGCGCTCGAAGTGATGGTGGATGGGTGCGATCTTGAACAGTCTCTTTCCGTGGGTCAGCTTGAAATAAACGACCTGAAGGACCACGGACATTATCTCACATATGTAGAGTATGCCGCAGATCAGCACTATGAGGGGCTCCCCGGCAAGGAAGGCCATGCCGACCACGGCCCCACCGAGGTAGAGCGAACCGGTGTCGCCCATGAAGATCCTCGCCGGATAAAAGTTGTACATGAGGAAGCCGGCGCAGCCGCCGAGCACGGTCCCCGCGAACAGGGCGAGGCCCGGATCGCCGCGGACGAGCGCGAACACGCCGAACAGGACGGCGACTATGGCCGTCACGCTGCCGCATAAGCCGTCGATGCCGTCGGTTATGTTGACGGCGTTGTCCATGCCGGCTATGAGCAGCACGCAGAAGATGTAGTAGAAGGCGCCGAGCTCGACCTCCGCGCCGCAGAACGGCAGCTCGAGGCGCGTGTCGGTGAAACCGGAGAGGCTCATCGCCGCGACGTACGCGGCGGCGACCGCCAGCTGGAGCGAGAGCTTCTGCCAGGCCTTGAGGCCCTCGTTCTGCTTTTTGATGAGCTTCGTATAGTCGTCGACGAAGCCGATCCCGCCGGAGAGCAGGCTCATGACGAAGGTCAGGAGGGTGGGAAGAAAGCCGGAGAACGACCCGCCTGCCGCCGCCCACGCGGCTCCCGCCGCGTTGAGGACCGCCGCAGGTATTATGAAGGCGACTCCGCCCATTATGGGAGTGCCCTCCTTGTTCTTGTGCCAGCGGGGACCGATCTCGTTGATCTTCTGGCCGATCTTGTGGCTGCGGAGGACCGGTATCAGCTTCTTGAGTATGAGAAAGGTGCAGAGGAAGACCGCCGCCGCGCCTCCGAAGAAAAACAGGTAATTCATATTCAGACGGACTCCGGTAAGAGTTTTCCCAGTATCTCGATGATCCGTTCGGCGCGCAGCCTCCGGCTGGCCTTGACTATCACGCGGTCTCCGGGGACCATGACGTCCCGCAGGGCACGCGCGGCCGCACCGGGATCGTCAGGGTCGGGAAAGCGCAGCACGCTGCGCGGTTCCATCAACGTCGACGCCCCGCTGGCTATGAAGCCGGCCGAGGGGCCGAAGGCTATCAGCACGTCGGTGCCGGCCCGGGCAAAGTATCTGCCGACCTCGAAATGATAGCGGTCGGAGTCGGGGCCGAGCTCGTACATGTCGCCGAGGACTGCTATCCTCTTCCCCCCGACGCGGGCGCCGGCGGAGGTCCCGCCCTCCCCGCACAGCAGATCGGCCGCGGCCCTCATGGACTCGGGCGATGCGTTGTAGCAGTCGGCGATGACGGTGCACCCGCCCATCTTCAGTTCCTGCTGCCGCATCCCCACCCCGGCGTACGAGGCGAGTCCGGCGCGGATGCCGTCGGGCGAGATGCCGCAGACGAGCGCGACGGCGCAGGCTATCACGGCCGCCGGGACATTGTGTCTGGCGACGGTCGGTATGGCTATCCCCGGCAGCGTCCCTCCGGGGTGGACAAGGTCGAACACGAGCGAATCGCCCTCGCGGCGGATGTCAGCGGCGGCGTAGTCGGCCGCCGTCGAGCCGTCCCCGGAGAACGATCTTGCGCGGGGATCGCTCCTCAGGCGTTCAGCGAGCAGCGGCTCGCCGGCCGGGAGCAGCAGCACGCCGTCCGCGTCAAGGCAGTCGGCTACGGCAAGCTTGCCCTCGGCTATGCCCTCGCGGCTGCCGAAGAACTCGAGGTGCGAGGTGCCTATGTTGGTTATAGCCGCCACGTGCGGACGGCAGACGCGGGATATGGCCGGCATCTGCCCCTGCCTCTCCATGCCGCACTCGAACACCCCGAAGCGGGCGCCGGCGGGCATGCCGGCAAGCGAGAGCGGCATCCCTATCACGCTGTTGTAGTTGCCCTTGCTGCTGTACACCTTCTCCGAGGACAGCGCGCAGGCGGTGAACTCTTTCGTCGTGGTCTTCCCGACGCTGCCGGTTACGGCGATGCGCACCGCCCCGAGCCCCTCCGTGTAAGCCACGGCAAAGCGGCCGACGGCGGCGACGCTGTCGGGAACTATGGCGGCCGGCACGCCGGCCGAAGAGTCGGGCAGGCGCTCCGCTACGACGGCCGGCGAGCCGGCCTCCGCGGCGCGGGCAATGTAGTCGTGGCCGTCGCTCCTGGCGCCCCTGATGGCTATGAAAGCCGTGCCCGGCCCGGCTTCGGCCGAATCCGTGCAGAGCGCGCTCACGGGCTCCGACGCCCGTCCGGCGTTGACGGCCCTTCCCCCGCAGAGCCGGGCAAGTTCCGCGACCGTAAGGGCTCCGCGGCCAAGTCTTATCTTCATGTCACAAAGGCGCTCCCCGCTGAAAAATGTACTGCCGGAATAAGGACCGGCGCCGGCCCGCCCGAAGGCGGGTTCCGGCCAAACTGTATATTTGCCCCTGCCCGGGCGCTCCGTTCAGAACGGCCGGCGGCACTCCGGCCTCGAATGCACAAAACGTCACCTTTTTTCGCCCGGGAGGGGGCCTCGAATGCTTTGTTGCCGCGCGCGTGCGCGGATCGAGTGCGCGCCGTCGCAGCGCTCCGGCGCCGCTAGTCGTCGTCGCTCACGTTGAGATAGCGCAGGTTGACAGATACCGGCTCGCCCTTCGTGGCGAGGCTGCCCGCGGCGGGCTCCTGGCTGTACACGACGGCGCCCGACGCGCTCGTATAGTTTGTCGCCCCGGTGATCTGGACGTTGAAGCCGGCGTTCACGAGGACGGACGCTGCCGCCGTCGCGGACATTCCGGTGACGTCGGGGACCCGGAGGCTGTATTCGGGGGCGGCGTCGCCCACGTAGAGAATGATCTTTCCGGTGTCAGTGGCAAGCGTCGTGCCGGCGGCCGGGACCTGGGCGGTCACGACCGTGCCCACTCCCACGCTCTCGCACTTGAAGCCGAGCTTCTCGATAGCCGCCTTTGCGGTGTAGAGGACGCTGCCCCGGTAGTCGCCGACGGTCTTCTCGAGCTTCGCGGCCTCGGCGGCGGTGTATACCGGCTCGATGCCGAGATAGGGCAGTATCCGGCTCAGGGTAGCCGACACGTAAGGCGCGGCCACCACGGAGCCGAACAGGCTGCCTTTCGTGGGCTCGTCGACCATTATGATCATGGCCACTTCGGGGTCGTCAGCCGGGGCGAAGGCCACGCAGGAGCCGATCTTCATGTTCTCGTTGTCGCCGATCTTCTCGGAGGTGCCGGTCTTGGCCGCGACCCTGTATCCCGCGACATACGCGTTTCTGGAGCCGCCGCTGCCGGCGACGCCCTCCCTCAGGATCTCGGCGATGGTCCTGCAGACGTCTGCGCTTATGACCTGCCTGATCTCCGCCGTATCGTGCTCCCAGATCACCCTGCCCTCGGAGTCGGTTATGCTGCTGACGATGTAAGGCGTGACGAGCCTGCCGCCGTTGGCGACCGCCGCTATGGAGGTCAGGTGGCGTATGGGGCTGATCTTGAAGTTCTGTCCGAAGGCGCAGGTGGCGAGGTCGATCTCCTTGAAGTCGTTCTCGTCCCAGAAGAGGGTGGTGCCCTCGCCGGGAAGGTCTATCCCGCTCTTGTCGAGATAACCGAAGTTGTTGAAGTATCTGTAGAAGGCGGCCGTGCCTATCCTCAGGCCCACGGTGATGAACACCGGGTTGCACGACTGCTGGAGACCCTCGGCGAAGCTGAGCGTCCCGTGGCCGCTGTGGTTGTGGCAGTGGATGGTATAGTCGGCGACGCGGATCCTTCCCGTGCAGGTGAAGCGCTCCGCCGTGTATACGCTGGCCGTCTCGAGGCCGATGGCGGTGGTTATGATCTTGAATGTCGATCCGGGGATGTACGTGTCCGAAACGGCCTTGTTAGACCACTGCTTCAGCAGCAGCGAGTAGGCCAGGTCGGCGTAGTCGCTCCCGCCGGTGTTGAGGCCGCTGGAGGCCAGCTGTTCCGCGTAGACCGGGTTGAGGGTCCAGGCGTTGTTGTTGTCGAAGTCCGGGTAGGTGCCCATGGCGTAGACCGCGCCGGTCTTGACGTTCATTACTATGCCGCAGGCGCCGGCCTGGGATCCCGACTCGCAGTAGGCCTTCTCGAGCTGCTCCTCCAGTATCGACTGGATCTTTATGTCCAAGGTCGTGTGGAGGTCGTATCCGTCCTCCGCCTCTATGCGGCTCTCGTACTCGTAAGGCAGGGCGTTGCCGTAGGAGTCGCGGGCGGCGATGTACTTCCCGTCCGTCCCGGCCAGATACTTCTCGTACGAGTATTCGAGGCCGTACAGCCCGTAGCCGTCGGTGCCGGTGAAGCCTATGACGTTGGCGGCAAGGTCGCCGTAGATGTAGTACCTCGTGCTCTTCGGCCGGACGTAGACCATGGTGCCCAGCCTGTTCTCGCTTATGAAGGCCCGGACTCTGTCGGCGGTCTCCTTGTCGGCCTCGGAGAGTACGGTCGCGTCCATGCTGCCCTTGCGGCCGGTCATCTCGAGTATCTTTCCGTAATCGACGCCGCAGATCTCGGAGAGGCCGCGGCTGATCGTCTCGTCGAGCTTCATGAGGAGCGGGTCGCCCTCGTTCCCGCCCTCGCGCATGTTCTGGATAATGTCCTGGGGCGAGATGAAGATGCGGTAGGTCGTGACGTTCGTCGCCAGGACCTCGCCCCTCGAGTCGTAGATGCGGCCCCGCTCCGCCTCCAGAGCGGTCTCGTACGTCAGCTGGTCCAGCACCTTCCTGCGGTAGTACTCGAAATTGACCGTCTGAAGACTGAGTATCCTCGCGGCGAGGAACACGGTGACGCCGACAAGGACGGCCAGTACTATTATTATGTGGACTTTCAGTCTCTTAGCGTTCAATTCATTCACCGGGACGCGGCGGGTGCGTCTTCAGACGCTTTCCCGCCGGTCTTCCGTATGGCAGTTCTTATTATCACTCCAAAGGGGCCGCCGCGGCAAGCGCGACGACCCTTACGGATGATCGGTTCTCAGTCGTTCCCGGAACGGAGGCCGAGGGCGTTGAGCAGGGCAAGCACGGCCCCGCCGTTCTCGGTCTCGCCGCCGTAGTTCTCTATGGCGTCGGAGGGATGAACGGTGATGACTTTGTATGCGCTGTTGTCGAGGCTGACCATGCCGTATTTTCCGACGGCAAGGTCCTCCAGTCTGAACAGATCGTTCTTGCGGTCGAGCTCGATCTCCAGCGCCTCGATCTCAGCCTCCTTCGTGCGGATGCGGCTGTTGAGGGCGGAGAGCTCGGCGGACTCGTTGTGTATGAGCACGCTCAGCGATATGGGAAGAGCCAGAACGAGCATGAAAACGATGCACAGCGACACGGCGGCGACGGTGGCGGACGTCCTGCGGTAGCTCCCGCGGGCGTTGACCGTCTTGGCCCTTCCGAACCACTTGTCGGCCAGCATGAGCGCCCGGTCGCGGGCGTATCGGGCAGTCGGTTCGACTTTCATCTCGCTCTCGCGGCGTCCGGTGAAGACGGTCTCGCGCCTGCCTTCCGCGGAACGGACGAGGGCCCTGTCCCCGGTCGGGACCGCCGTGCTGACCCCGTACGGATGGGCCGGCCTCTGCACGGTGGAGACGGCCATGTCGGCCCTCTCCTTTTCGATCATGGCAAGCGCCACGGCCCTGGGATCGGAGCGGCGGCGGCTCTCGTCGCGGTAGAGCCGTATGACGTCGTCGACCGTCATGACGTTCATGCCGTCGGCCCGGCCGGTGCGGTAGTAGTCGTCGCGGTCGTGTTCCATAATATCCGTAAAGGCGTAAGCTCCGGGATTCTCGAGACGCGCGCGCAGATCGCGGCGCTCCTGTTCCGCGAGAGCGGACAGAGCGGACCCCGCGGCCCCGCGGCCCGCGAACTTGGAATCCAGCACGTAATATGCCTTTTCGTAAGAAGCGTTTGTCATGGCGCAGTCCTCTCAGATCTTCTCCGCCGTGCGGAGCTTTGCGCTGTGCGCTCTGGGATTCCGCCGGATCTCCTCGTCCGACGGGAGGATCGGTTTTTTCGACGGAAAGCGTATCTGCGGCCGCTTGCCGCAGACGCACACCGGGAAATCCGGCGGACAGGTGCAGCCTCTGGCAAGTTGCGCCAGCGTCTGCTTGACCGCCCGGTCCTCGACGGAATGAAACGTTATGACTGCCGCCCTGCCGCCGGACCTGAGCAGGTCCGCGGCTTCGCGCAGAGCGGGCGGTATCTTTTCTATCTCGCGGTTGACCTCGATGCGTATCGCCTGAAAGGTCCGCATGGCGGGATGATGGTTCTGAGACCTCCCCCCGTCCGGCAGCGATGCCCGCACGATCGAACACAGCTCCTGCGTCGTTCTGACGGGCGCCGTCTCCCTGGCCCTGCATATGCCGTCGGCTATGCGCACGGCATATTTTTCCTCTCCCCACTCGGAGAGTATCCTGATCAGTTCGGGACGGGAATATCCGTTCACCACGTCGTAAGCCCCGAAGGGCTCGCTCTCGTCCATCTTCATCGACAGGGGCGCGTCCGCCATGTACGAGAAGCCGCGCTCCGGAGTGTCCAGCTGGTGCGAGGATACTCCCAGGTCCAGGAGCACGCCGTCGACGGCGCCGACGCCCAGGCTCCCGCACACCTCCCTCATTTCGGTGAAGTCGGCGTGCACGACCGCCGCCCGGTCTCCGAAGACGGCAAGACGCTCCGCGGCGGCCTTTACCGCCTCGGGGTCTCTGTCTATGGCTATCAGCCTGCCCGTGGTCAGCCTCGACGCTATCGCGGCCGAATGACCCGCGCCTCCGGCGGTTCCGTCGACGTATATCCCGTCTGGCCTGACGTTCAGCGCCCGCATGACCTCGTCCAGCATCACCGGGACGTGGGAGAAACCCTCCCCGGCGCGCTCCGCGGCGGGATCAGACATCCGCGTCCTCCGCGGCCGCCAGCAGCTCTTCCGTCACGAGGCCGTTGCTCATGCTGCCGTATTCCTCTTCGGACCAGATCTCGGCGTTCTGTCCGCAGCCGATGATGTATACCGAGCCGCGAAGCCCGGCGTAGTCGACAAGCGACTGGTTGAGAGTCACCCTTCCCTGCGCGTCCGGCTCGAAGGTGTCGCCCATCCTGTTGAAGAACCTCATAAGAGGCTCCCTCTGGGCGACCGGCAGGGCGGTCATCTTCTCGGTTATGGATCTCCATTCGTCGACCGAACAGATCTTCAGCGTCTTATGGCGGATGTTCGGATAGACCACGAGAGGGGACCCCAGCGCCTCGCGGTGCTTGGCGGGTATGAAAAGCCGGTTCTTCGAGTCTATGTTGTGACGGTATTCGCCCATCACTGGCATGATGTCCAGCATTTCTTACCTTCCTCCTCTCTTTGTCCGGGCCTTCCGGTCCGGGTTTCGGTGCGCGGTCCGGGTTTCGGTGCGCGGTCCGGGTTTGGGTGCGCGGCGCGGGCGCCGCGGGCGAGACGGAAAAACCTCCGGACGTTATCCCGGGCTTTGCCGCCTATTTACACCTATTTAAACCTTTTTCCACCACTTTCGTGATTATTATATGCTTTTTCGGGACAGATTGCAAGAGCTTTTTTCAATTTTCGATCATTTTTTTCATGTTTTTTTCAAAAAACGGGATCCCGCCTTCCGGACTGCGCTTCAAAAACTGTCCGTCGACGATCAGGCTCAGGGACCCCGATCCGGCTCCGTATCACGTGGCCGGAGCGGCTTTCGGCATGCAGAAAAAAAAGATCCGCCCCTCCCTCCCTTGCGGGAGCGGAGGGGCGGAAAGTTTCGCCGCGCGTTATTCTCAGCTGGTGTAGTTGTCGAAATAGCCCTGGATCCAAACGATCGGCGTGCCCTTGTCGCCGGAGCCGGACGTCAGATCGCAGAGCGAACCGATGAGATCGGTCAGGCGGCGCGGCGTGGTGCCCTGCGAGGACATCTTGCCCGTGAGGTCGCCGTCTTTCTTTCTGATGCGGTCCGAAACGGCACGCTTCAGCTCCTCGCCGGAGAGATGGGCGAAATCGTTGTCGGCAAGGTATTTCAGTTTGAGCTCGTTCGGCTGGCCGGAGAGCCCCTCGGTGAAGGCCGGGGAGACCACCGGATCGGCAAGCTCCCAGATCCGGCCGACAGGATCCTTGAAGGCTCCGTCGCCGTAGACCATGACTTCGACGCGCTTGCCGGTAGCCCGGAAGAGCCTGCCGCGTATGTCCTCGACCACGGCCCCGCAGTCCCTGGGGAAAAGCTTCACCGTTTCCTCGGTGGCCTTGTTGGAGCCGAGAAGCCCGAACTGTTCGTTCCAGCCGCTGCCGTCCACGGACGACGTCAGGATCTCGTCGAGTCCGACGACCCTTCCTGCCCCGGCCGCCCTCAGAAGCTTCTTTGTCCTGGCCCTGGTATGGATGTCGCAGACCAGGACGTCCTTTTCGTAAGCCAGGACCGCGCGCGGATCGTTGGCAAGTATGACGCGGCATTCGGCGCCGCAGGATTCGGCCAGCTCCCGGTAGAACGAGATGTAGTCAACTCCCGTGAATCTGTGCTTTCTGAAGCCAAAGAGCTCCCGGAAGCGGGCCTCGTCGAGCACATCCCTGTAAGGATCGACTCCT
>JAEEJM010000161.1 GCA_016281895.1 Clostridiales bacterium | reverse complement strand
TTTTTTTGAGTTTTCATTTACAACCGCCGGCGTACGAAGTATAATGATACTGCCGGGCGCACTGCCCGGACATATCTTGCGGCCGGAGGGACGACATGCGACCGGTGCTTTCAACGGACAATATGAAAAAGACCGAGGCCGCGGCTGCGGCCGCGGGAACAGACGGGCGCGAACTGATGAGGCGCGTCGCGGCCGGTATATGCGACGCCGCGGACTGGAGGCCTCCCGTCGCAGTGGTCTGCGGCGCCGGAAACAACGCCGGCGACGGCTATGCGGCAGCGCTGCTGCTTCACGGCAGGGGCGTGGAGTGCACCGTATTCACTCTCACGGAGCGTTTCTCCGCCGACGGACGGTATTATTACGACAGGTGCGTCGAAGCCGGTGTCCCGGTCGTACCGTTCTGCGGAAAGCAGGCACTTGCGGGGTTCGGCTCGATCCTGGACTGCATATTAGGGACCGGACTGCACGGACGCGCAGAAGGCGTCTTTGCCGAGGCTGTCAAGGCGATCAACGAAAGCGGCGCCTACGTGGTGTCGGCGGACATAAACAGCGGCCTGGGGAGCGACTCCGGCCTCGGAGATCCCTGCGTGATATCCGACCTGACCGTCGCCGCGGGCTATCCGAAGCCCGGCCACTTTCTTGGACGCGCGAAGGATGTTATAGGGGCGCTGGCCTGTGCCGATCTCGGCGCCGAGCCCGCGGAGCAGCCTTTCTTCATCGCCGGGGACAGCGACATGGCGCATATCCTTCCGGCCCGCCCAAACTTCTCGCACAAGGGCACCTACGGCTACTGCGCGCTTATCGGAGGCTCTCTGCGATACAGCGGGGCAATACGGCTTGCGGCCATGGCCGCCGCGGCAATGCGTTCCGGGGCGGGAGTGGTCAGAGTCGCCGCACCCGCAAGCCTGTGCGGCCTGCTCGTCCCGGCGATCCTCGAGAGCACGCTCTTCCCTCTTGCGGACAGCGGAGGCCGTGCGGTCTTTCGCGAGGAAGAACTGAACGGGCTGCTGACCGGGGTGCGCTCCGCCGCCTTCGGCATGGGGATAGGAACCGGCAGCGAGACCGAGAAGATGCTGCTCTGGCTGCTCGGAAACTACTCCGGTGCGCTTGTGATCGACGCAGACGGACTGACGCTCCTCTCGCGCACCGGGCCGGGGCCGCTGCGATCGTCCGGCGCGCGCATCCTGCTCACTCCGCACGTCGGCGAGTTCTCCAGACTGTGCGGACTCCCCGCGGACGAGGTGCTGGAACGGCCTGTCGAGCTTGCCTCGCGTTACGCCGCGGAAAACGGAGTGACCGTGCTTCTCAAGGGCCCGGCAACGGTCGTCGCCGACGGGCATGATGTTTTTCTCACCGACGCGGGCTGTCCCGGCATGGCGACAGCAGGAAGCGGAGACGTCCTTTCGGGCATCGCCGCCGCGGTATGCTCTTATGTCCCGGATATGACCCGGGCGGCTCTTCTCAGCGCCTGGATAAACGGCAGGGCGGGAGAACTTGCGCAGGAAAAATACGGGGCGGTAAGCATGGTGGCCGGCGACACCGCGGCAGAGATCCCCGCGGTGATCAGGCGGCTCACCTGATCGCCGGTCCGGGCGCGTACGGGCCCGAGCCGTCGTACCTGGCCCAGAATTCGCACAGTTTCTCCTCATAGCCATCGGGATCGATGAGATAGCTCCCTCCGTGCTCGGCCCCGGGCACCACGAAGAGCATCTTTGGCGCCGCACAGGCCTTGTAGTTCTCGTATGTCATGGATATCGGAACGAAGGTATCATCGGTCCCGTGGACGAAAAGCACCGGGACGGTGTTGACCCTGAGCGCGTCTATCGTGGAGTAGTCGTCCGTGCCGACCTGGATCTTTTCCTTGCAGAAGTACTCTATATCCGCCTTGTGGATGTCGTACATGAGATGGAGGCGGTTCCGGGCGACGTAGCGGAATATCTCCTTTGCGGAGGTGAAGCCGCAGTCGGCTATGATGCCGTGCACTCTTTCGGGAAGACCGAGGCCGGACGTCATGAGCACGGTCGTCGCGCCCATGGATATGCCGGTGATGTAGATCGGCAGATCGCGGGTATGGCCGCAGAGCCAGTCCAGCCAGACGAGCATGTCGAACCTTTCGGTCATTCCGAAGCCCATATACTCGCCCTCGCTGTTCCCCTGTCCGCGCTGCTCTATGAACATCACGCTGCACCTGCTGTCGTGCAGGAAATCGGATACCGCCCCGAAATCCTTCCACCAGGAGGACCTCCATCCGTGCACCGCAAGCACGACCCTGGCCGGGTCGGCCGCGGGATACCAGTGTCCCGTCAGCTTTATCCCGTCCTCCGCCGTTACGCTTACCGTCTGCAGGCCCATGTTCTCAAGCTCGCGCCCCTTTTCGACGGCCGTTTTGTACGGCTCCTTCTCCGAGTACGCGTCTATCAGCATGTCCGTGACGGCCTTTACCGCGCGCGGCTGGTCGCGGTCGAGGGCCTCTCCCACCAGCGTCTTTATGAACAGACGCGACAGGACGGCGGCCGCCGCGGCAAGGGCCCCCGCTATACCTATACCGGCGGCTATGCTTCCCGCCGCCGACGGCCTTCGACCAAGGAGGGCCTTTATTCTATTCAAAAATCTCATTTCCGACATTCAGCTCCGATGTTATGCATGTCCCGCCGGCCCGCCTCCCGCGGCCGGCCCTTTTCCGTTCCGCGGCCGGCTGCCGTCAGAACCACTTTTTGCGTCTGCCCAGGAACACCAGCGCCATGACCACGGCCACGGACAGCAGGATAACGTAGATGTAGCCGTACTTCCAGGCGAACTCGGGCATGCTCTGGAAGTTCATCCCGTACCAGCCCACTATTATCGTCAGCGGGAAAAAGATGGTCGTTATTATGGTGAAGATCTTCATCGAGTTGTTCATGCGCTGGTCCAGAAGCGCGTAGTAGGCGTCCTGGAGATGGTCTACCGAATTGCCGAGCGCCTTCATGTCCTCGCAAAGACGGGAGACCTTGTTCTCGAGGTTGCTGATGAAGATGAGGTTCTCCTCCCGGAAGATGTCGTTGCCGTTCTCGCCGAGAGTCTCGGTAATGTCCAGGATCTGACCGTAGAAGTTCTGGTATCTGAGTATGCGCTTCTTTATGCCCAGCAGGCTGATGTTCATGTCCTTGCCGGCCGTTCCGCGGACGATGTCCTCCTCGAGGTCGGTTATGTCTCCGCGCATGGCCTCGGAGATCTTGTTGCCGTCGCTGAGAAGGGCGTCGATGAAGCAGCAGATGATCTTCTCTATGCACAGCTTCGAGCCGGGGTATTTCTTGAGCGCCCGGATGAAGCTGTTCTTGGTCGAGCTGTCCCTGTCCTGGACGTCCACGACCAGGAGAAAGTTCTTCATAACGTAGATGGAGATGAAGTCGTCCTCTCCCTCGCGGTTGATTATCCTCAGTTCGGTGAACGTGTAATCGGAATACACGTCGACGTCGCTTCGGAAGAGCGGGTTGACGGTCCTGCAGGCCTCGACCGTCTCCGTGTCGAAGCCGAAGCGGGCCGCGACCTTTTCGAGCTCCGCGCTGGTGACGAAGCCCACCGTCAGGAACTCGGGACGTATGTCCTTCAGTCTTATCTCGGAAAACTTGTCGGTTATCCTGATAAACATGGCTGTTCCTCCCGCGCCGCTCAGACGGCGCCTCCGGCCGCGGGCGCCGCCTCGCCGCCGTTCTCTGTCACCGCGCCCTCTTCAAGGAGCTGTTCGAAGGCCTCGACCACCCTGGGGTTGAGCTGCGTGCCCGCCGACTTGCGGATCTCGGCGGCGACGTCCGACAGCTGCATCTTTCTTCTGTAAGGCCGGGTCGAATACATCGCGTCGAAGGTGTCGGCCACGGCGATGATCTGCGCCACCTCGGGGATCTCGTCGCCCTTGAGTCCGGCGGGATAGCCGCTGCCGTCGTATTTTTCGTGGTGGTAGCCCGCTCCGAGCGCAAGCTGAGGGGCGATGTTTATATCCTTCAGTATGTCGAAGCCCCTCTGCGGATGCTGCTTCATGACGGCGTATTCGCTGTCGTCGAGGCGCCCGGGCTTGTTCAGTATGCTGTCGGGTATGCTTATCTTGCCTATGTCGTGGAGCAGGGCGATGTTGTAGACCTCCTCGACCTCCTCCTTGCTCTTACCCAGCTTCTCAGCCAGCAGCGACGCGTATTTTGCCACGCGGAACGAATGGCCGTTGGTATATGCGTCCTTTGAGTCTATGCACTTTGCGAAGGCGGTGGTCAGGTCGTTGATCATCTCCTTGTTCTGTTTCTGCTTTTCCAGCAGCTTGCGGGTCTTCTTTCCGTAATACAGGATGAAGACCAGCGCCACCGCGGCAAGCGCCGCAACTATCATGAGTGCCTTGAACCAGACGGTCTCGTAGAAAGCCGTCTCCTTCACGATCGTCAGCACGAGCGTCTGGTCAATCTCGTCGGTCACGGGATTGATCAGGTTGAGATGGAAGCGGTAGGTGCCGCCGCTTAAGTTCGTATAGCTTGCGGATGAGAGCTCTCTTTTGGTGGTGTATATGGGACCGTCGTCGAAGCCCTCAAGCCAGTAGCTGACCAGCGGGTCGTTCAGCGAATAGGTGAAGAGTATTCCCCTTATGCTGAGACGCCTGCAGCTGGACGGTACGGTGACCTTGAGACTGCCGTGCAGCCAGACCACGCGGTCATCGATCTGGATGAACGGAACGGCCAGGCGGAATCTGTTGGTGTCGGTCTTCTCGTTAAAGATCTTTACGCTGCAGACCCCCGTTGACGCGGCGATATACAGCGTGCCGTCGGCATCCAGACAGCTGTAGGAGTTGGCCGTGGCTATGGCCGGCAGGCCGTTGTTGCTGTCGTAATGCACGCAGGCGATGCTCTCGTTCTGGAGCAGATCGCTCCTTTTCGAGACATAGATGCCGTTGCTGCTGAGGATCCATATGCGGTCGCTGTCGTCGAAGAACAGGTCAAAGTTGTTGGAGTACGGGAAGTCCTTTACTGTGGTTATGG
>JAEEJM010000160.1 GCA_016281895.1 Clostridiales bacterium | reverse complement strand
TTTTTACTTTTACCCTCGATTTTCCTCCGTTTTTCCTCCGTTTTTCCTCCGTCTTTGGCTTTTCACAATCTTACTTCCACGAATTTCTCATAGTAATTTCCACCGCTTTCCTACTGTGGAATTTACTTTGGGAATTCACGCAGCATACGCTCCAGTATCCGTTGCGGTTTCCGCCGACGCGCACGAGCTTGCCGGCGTTCTTCAGATCGGAAATGATCTCGGACACACGGCTCCTGCCGAGCCCGCAGGCTTTAACGATCCCGTCGAGCTTCACGGTCGGGTTGTTCCTGATCGTCTTCAGCACCTGGGCGTGTGTCTTTGACAGTCCGTCGTACGACGCCCTGTTCATACTGGGCTCGAAGGCGAAGGGGATCGTGACCGTTATGTGGTTCTCGGAGATGTTAAAAGCGCCGGTCCCGTATACGCTGACTATCTTCGGGACCCCGTGCCCCGTCTGCTCAACCATGCCGAGCTGGCCCATGATCTTCTGCAGCTGCACGTTGACCGGATGGGAGATCCCGGCAAAGAACTCCTCTCTTGTAAGGTCATACGGCAGGCCTCCGCAGGAAACGATCTCGATCCGGTCCGAGAATATATAGACCGCCGGGGGGATGTTCCTGATCCACCTGTTGTGGAGACAGGCGTTCGTCCAGGCCTCGTCAAAGCAGTCCTGATCGAACAGCTTCGTCTCCTTTCTTTTTATATCCCCGCTCAGATCCACGCGCACCTCGTTCAGCGCGGCAACGTAATCGAAGACCTGTTTCATGGAAAGCAGCAGGCAGTGGTAGCCGTACTCGTTCCGGCTGATCATCTCCTGCTTGTCCGTCCCGTTGAAGCGGACGACTTTTATCGAACAGTTGTTGCTGTCCGACAGGATCTCGGCCAGGAAGTTGTACTTTCCGCTCCTTGTGAGGAGCCCCGTGTTGCGCTCGAACGTCGCGTCGTCTATCGTCAGACCGTTGATCAGGTACAGCTGTTTGAGTTCGGAAAAAGTGAGATCCTGGCTGAATGATTCGACGCTGTCCAGGAGAATCGTTGAGTTCGAGAGAAATAGCTCGCCAAGGAGTTCAGGCGGGATCTTTTCGTTTTCGCTCCCCACCCTGATCCTGTATTCACCGCCGGCCGAATAAGGCTTGTTGTTTCCCTCTGCCTCGATCACCGCGACGGTCTTCTCCCCGTAATATTCAAAACCGATCTTCGGTACGATCTGGGGGCGGACGGTCTCATGTATCCTTGCGCTGATCTTTCTCAGAGTCTCCTGTCCGACAGTTCCGTCCAGTCCAGTGATCTCTCCGGAGTCTCCGACGCCGAAGATCACCTTGCCCCTGCCGCTTTTATTAAGCATCGCGGTAAGCGAGAGTATGCCTTTGTCCAGTTCGCTCAGCGTAGATCTGAACTCAAGATCCTCGGTCTCAAAACCTTTGTCCAGTTTCATTGCAGTTCGTTCCTCCGTTCATCTGGCGATGTTATTATATCATTTTTGCCCCGGCCTGTCAACACTTTGTTCCGGTTATAGTCCGGTTTTGAAACATTCTTATTCCGGTTATAGTCCGGTTTTGTTCCGTTTTTGTTCCGGTTATAGTCCGGTCCCGGTCCGGTTCTGTTCCGGCGTTCATTTTGCCAAAATATACAAGTTGCCCCTTTTTTTGTGCCAAACCTGAACGATTCGGTCTGTTTTTTACAGGCGTTTTGTCAAGGTTGGGGGTTTTTTCACCCTAAACCTGTTCGATGAGCGATAAACAGTAATCTATGAATTCCAGCAGGTTTGTTTCTTTGACTTTACGGAGCTTGTCCGAAAGGATCATGATCTGCTCAAGAGTGTCACAGGTAAAAGGCTCCTGATTGATCGGGAACACTTTGCTGTAAAACCTGCCCTTTTGAGAATCCGGAATCTTTTTCGTCATGATTCCCGCTTTTATCATGACGTTCTCAAGGTTGGGTGAATTAAAAATAGGCACGATATATTCTCTTAGGCAGCTGTTCTCAAACATTTTTCCTGACACAAATTCCTCCCTTGCTTTGTCTGAACAGTCATCTGTATCCATAATAATAAACAACTTGAAAGATTTCAAAGCCTTTCTCTCGGCGTCGTATTCCACAGAGTAAGCCTCGGCAAAGCTCCTGAGACTGTTAAACGGTCTAAGGTCGAGCAACTTTTGCAAGCCGTTGATCTGAATACTGCGTTCTCCTCTTTTATTGTCAATTATAACTACAGGCAGATGGAGATTCGTATAGATATAGCTCGCAAGAAACCGCTCCGATTTTCCGTGCACTATGACAGCGGCTTTTTTGTATTGAGCAGGAACCGGGATCCTCAACCAGCCACCTCCTGCTTAACGCCGTCCTCCCTTAACTCCGAAACGATTTCTCCGTACTCGATCTCATCAACGATCGGAACACCTCCGAACAGGCCTTTGATATACATGCGCCGGATGCTGTTCGTTCCATGTATATCGTATTCGTCAAGACAATGAACTTCCTTGTTTCCAAGGTAGTCAGAATTAATAACGTAGATCGACTGCGGACGCAGAGTCTCCAATAAATAAGTATTATGTGTGGTAATGATCAGCTGTCCGTCGATCCATTCATCTATTGACGCGAGCATGGTTCTGAGAAGCAAATCGTGTATTCCCGTGTCAATTTCATCCAGAGCAACAGTTCCGCCCTGACAGGCTCCCAACAGGTTGTTGATCATAAAAAGGATCCGTTTTGTACCTTCCGATTCCTCCTGAAAACTTAGATTCCTGATCCTCCCTCCGATCATTTTATCAGTGAACAATCTGTAATGCAGATTTGGACCTTCAGGAGTTTTTTTATAATAGACCCGCTTCATATCAGAATAAGCCTGAGTAAAGAAGCCGTTCAAAATACGTTCGGTTTGATTTAACGCATCCTCATGTTTGACAGCTATCAGTCCTTCAAGAGGATTATCAATTACTCCAGGATAATTCACATTTGCATTCTGACCTTTGAAAGAACCTGTCGAATGCTTTGCTGTCAGCAACAGAATCATGTTGATCGGTTCAAACACGTAGGACAGATAGTTGTTTTTTATATATTCGGCATTCTTGCTTTCACGCTCATTGTTGAGAATACTCAGAAGAGAATGTTTTCCCCAATACTGATCAATCAGAGTTGATAGTTCGCGTTCTGCTTCCTTTGTTTTAAAGAAGTTGCCGCAGAACGATTTATCAATCTCTCCGTCATGAAAAGAAAGATCGAAAACGACCCCGCTTTGCTTCCCTGTGAAATAATACAGTTTCTCACCGATTATACTGTCTGCCATCGTGAAAGAATAGCACCCCGGATGATTATTGAATAAGAAACCCAGTTCTATGGTCGTCGGCTCTTTACAGTCTATCATTCTGTGATATGCCATAACGTTTGAAAACGATGGCAGATTACCGTTTGCCGCTGATTCAAGCAATGTCTCGGGCAAAGATTCGGCCTTTTGCATTTGCTGCAGAGCCACCATATGAAACGACTCAAGCGACAGGCGCAAAAAGCTCAGACTGTCAACAAAATTTGATTTTCCGCTTCCGTTCTCGCCGTAAACCGCAACAAACTTTTTATATGTTTTTTTCCCTTTTCTGAAATCAAATCTTGTATTCTTAAAAGACTTGAAATTCTTTAATTCGACGTAAGTAATCATTTCTGACACCTCTGATTCTTTTCATTATCATCCTGACTGAACAGTTTTTTGCTCGTTTGATTCTGACACATCTCAATGATATCACTTTTTTCTCCGTTTGTCAACATACATGCTCAAATTATGCATAAAATATGAAGAAATTTGATGCGTTTTCGCATTGCTCGGTTTTTTTAGTATGCCGGTTACATCCTTTCCCGCCCCGAAAAAGCAAAAAACCGCGATACTGCTTTGCCTTTTGTGATATAATATATTGTTGAGAATTCAAGGCCGTTGACATTCATTATGGCCGCGAAAGAACTGGAAAGAAGACATATCACAGATGGACACCGCGAAGACGGCACCGACCCTGCAGGAACAGGAACTGAATAAACGCCGCAGGGCGTCCCTTTGGCCCGAGGCGGCGGTCTTTGCCGCCTTCGCGGCGCTGTATATTCTCGTCTCGGTCTTTCACGAGCCGTGGTACGATGAAGCGCAGGCGTGGCAGATAGCCCGCTCGGCTTCACTGTGGGATATTCTGTTTGAAAGGCCTCATTATGAAGGCCATCCTCAGCTCTGGCATCTGATCCTTTTCATTCCCGCAAAACTCGGGCTACCGTATGAACCAAGCATAAAGATCCTCTCGTCGATCCCGACCTTCGCGGCGGTCCTGCTGATACTGTTCAGGTCGCCCTTCCCCAGGGCGGCAAGGCTGCTGCTCCCGTTCAACTACTGGATATTCTACCAGTACGGCGTCGTATCGAGGCCGTACGGCTATATGGTCCTGGCCGTCGTCCTGGCCGCCCTGTACTTTGATAAGAAGGACAGCCGGCCGTGGCAATACGTTCTCATTCTTTTCTTCCTGTGCTGCACCAGCGCCTACGGCATCATTATTGCCGGAGGCATAGCCGCGGCATGGGTCTCGGAGATCCTGATCGGGTACGGCCGACCGTTCAGCGCCGCGGTTCTCAGGGACCGGCGCGTCATTCCGCTTGCCTGTCTGCTGGTTGCAGCCGTAGGGCTGATCCTGGTCATGCTGCCGAGGGAGGATACGCTTGCGGCGACTCACAATCTCGACAGGACTTTTGTGGCCGGACAGATCATTTACTGCTTTTTCGGCGCCCTGGCGGATTCCTGCCTGACAACAGTCATTACCGCAGTCTCTCCCATCTCGTTTTTTAAGACCGCGTCGTACGGCACAGCCGAACTTGTCTCCTGCGTGACCGTCGGCCTGTCGATTCTTCTGACGGTCATTTTAACGTCTCGCAGACGCAACGCGAAGTTCTTTCTTCTCCCGTATTTAATGCTCTCGGCATTCTTCATCGTAGTATATGCCTATTCTCATCACATAGGTTTGTTTTTCTGTCTTCTGCTGTTCTATTTCTGGATCAATCCCGTGCCGGATTCAGGGACGGATCCGGAATCGGATTCAGGGTCGGATCCGGGGCCTGAACCGGGGCAATGGAAAAAGAAGCTGCCCCGAAGTGTTTTGATCGCAGTAAAGCTACTGCTTGTTTCCGCGCTGATCGTGCCTGCCGTATGGACCGCCGCGGCTTCGGTCAACGATATTAAATCGCCCTATTTCTGGTCCAGGGACGGTCAGAAGTTTCTGAAAGAGAGCGGGCTGGCCGATCTATACATCGTCACCACCTGGTCGGAATACTCCGACGGGAGTTATATGGTCTCGGAGCGCTATCCGGAAGACAATGTAAACCAGAACTGGTTTTCCGGGGAGCTGATGCCCTACTTCGACAGAAATATAATCGCAAATTTCAACTCCGGCAGCGATACCGATACGTATTATATTCACCGCAGAGCGACCGCGGCAGACAACGAAGCTGTCTTTGACATGCTGAGAGAAAAAGGACTGCCGGACGTTCTGCTCGGCCGAGTCGATCTTAAAACGATCTACGGCAAGGACGTCCCGCTGGAGGACTATGTTCCGGTTTATAAGATCGAAGCACCGGGTGTCAGTATTTTCAAATGCTTTCATTACGGAGACAGCGATTCTAACCTTGCGTACATATATCTGCGCAAAGACCTGCTCGACCGGTACGGCCTTGAGCAGCTTGATGTCGAGTTCTACTATTATCCCTATCTTCCCGACGAAGAGAATGATACCAATTAAGGCCCCTTGAATAATTCATACTGCGCGTATCTGCGCAAAACACCAGAAAAACTCCCGGTTTCCTGTTGACCATATTTCGTTTTTCGGCTATAATATGGTCAGAGTCAAAATCTGCCGAAAAAGGTGAGCCGCATGGAATACATCAGCCGACACTTGGAATCCCGCATCCTCGAACTCAGCAAGTCGTTCTCAGCCATCCTGCTGACCGGGCCGCGGCAGGCGGGCAAAACGACCATGCTGCGTTCCCTCGCCGATAAGGAGGGCATCGGGCGGAAGTATGTCACGCTGGACGACCTTTCCGAGCGGGATATGGCTAAGAACGACCCGGCCATGTTTCTCCAGCTTCACAGACCGCCCGTGCTCATCGACGAGGTACAGTTCGCTCCCGAACTGTTCGCTTACATCAAAATACATATTGACGAGCATCACGGTCCCGGCGATTTCTGGCTGACCGGATCGCAGATCTTCCGCCTCATGCGCGGCGTGCGGGAATCGCTGGCGGGCCGCGTCGCGCTGCTTCAGATGTCTCCTCTTTCCCAGCGGGAGATCACGGGAGCGCCGTGTGCGCCATTTACGACGGATCCGGACCGACTGCTGGCGGAGTCGGACAGGCTCCGGCCGGTCGCCGCGCCGGAACTTTTCGCCCGCCTGTGGAAGGGCTGCATGCCGGGACTAGTCGGCGGACAGACGCCGGACCGGAACATCTTCTATTCGTCCTATCTCTCCACCTACGTGGAGCGCGACGTCCGGGATCTTTCGGGAAGCGTCGACGCCTTGAAATTCACCCGTTTCGTCACCTCCGTCGCCGCCCGCTGCTCACAGCTCCTGAATTATAATGCGCTTGCGGAAGACGCCGATATAGACATCAAGACCTCGAAAGCCTGGGTCAACATCCTGGAAACGCTGGGCGTCATCTTCCTGCTGCACCCCTATTCCGACAACGTGCTGAAACGCACGATCAGGACTCCGAAGGTGTATTTCTACGACACCGGGCTCGTCTGCTATCTGACCCGCTGGTCTTCTCCGGAGGTGGCCGAAAGCGGAGCGATGAGCGGTGCGCTGCTTGAAAACTTCGCCCTGTCGGAGATCATGAAGAGCTATCAGAACGCGGGACTTGAACCCTTTCTCTACTTCTATCGCGACAGGGACGCCAAGGAGATCGACGCGGTGATCGAAGGCGACGGCATGCTCTGCCCGCTGGAGATAAAAAAGACCGCCGTGCCGGACAGACGCCTGACCCGGGTTTTCGGCGTGATAGACAAAAGCCCTCTCAAACTCGGCACCGGGGCGGTCCTCTGCATGGCGGACCGTTTCAGTGCCTTTGACAGAAACAACCTGATCGTTCCGATCTGGATGATATAGGCGTTTCGGAATTCGGAGGATTACAGATGAAACACTTCAACCGCTTCACACGTATCGCCGCGCTGCTGGTCCTGGCGGCCATGGCGCTGGCCGGTTGCGCGTCCGGCACGGGCGAGCAGACCACCGCGGACGCGGAGACGGCTCCGGCCCCCGAGGTCGAGTTCGTCATCGCCGAGAACGGGAAATCACCGTGCAAGATCGTGATGCCCGAGCATTACGGCAACGGCGAGGGAGCCGCGGCCGTCAAGCTGTTCATGGCGCTCGGCGCCGGGTCCTATACCGGCCTCAAGCTCGTCGACGACTTCATGACCGAGGGTACCTCCGAGGACCCGGACGCGGTCGAGATCGTCATAGGTCCGACCAACCGCGCGCTCAGCGCCGAGATAGAGCCGCTGCTCCGCGCGCCCAAGGACTATGTGATCGCCGTGAGCGGAAAGAAGCTCGGCATATATTCCGGCTCCGAGGCCGGCTTCATGCGCGCCGTCGAGTATCTTTCCTCGAAGCTGACCGAGAAGGACGGCCGCGCGGTGCTGACCCTGCCCGAGTCGGTCTACGACGTCTTCGTCTATCCGGCGGAGAACTTCACCATAGGCGGCAGGCCGCTGTCGGACTTCGTCATAGTCGTCCCCGACGGGTCGGACGAGAATATGAAGCTGGCCGCCAGGGTCAACGACTGGGTCATGGACAGCGCGGGCTGCACGCTGCCCGTCAACACGGCGTCCTCGCCCGCGGCCGATTGCGAGATCCAGATAGGAAAGACCGGCAGGCAGGAATCGCTGGCCTATTACAGCGGAGCCGCGGCCCTTGCAAAGAACGAGTATGCCGTCCAGGTGACGGGGACCAAGGTGCTGGCCGCCTATACGGTCTATTCGGCCTCGGCCGTCGACGCCCTCATGGCGCTGCTCGAGCCCTGCGCATCGCTCACCGACACGCTGGTCCGCAAGACCGACGACGCCTACACCGTCTTCCGCTATAACAACTACGCGGCGGGCCGCCTCTCCGACGCCCTGCTCGATTCCGTCAACCCGGGCGTCCTGGCCCTGCTCTCCTGCTGCATGTATTACGAGGACCAGCTCCAGGCCGGCATTGCCCGCGGCGAGAAATGGGTATACTCCAACAACAGCAAATACGTCCCGCAGAACGGCACCTTCGACACCATGGTCCGCTCGAAGAAATGCGGCGGCAACTGCGCCATGGGCCAGGGCTGGGTGCTCATCGACCTCGGCCTCTCCAGCGGCGCGCATATGTACGGCAACTCGAGCGGAGGCATCTCCAACCTCTCCTCCGTCGGCAAGTACGCCGCCTGCGTCGGCACCTTCTACTCCTGGGATAACGGAGCGCACACCTTCGACCAGCTCTTCAGGCGCGGCCGCGTGATGCCGGGCGACATCTTCTTCTGCAACCTCCACACGTTCATATACCTCGGCGACGACCTCTTCTTTGCCGTCGGCCACGACTCCAAGTGGCACACCGACACCTCGGCTCCGACCGAGGACTCGCGCCACGCCGTCTTTGACAGCTGGCTCAACTCCAGGAGCACCTGCCACGACAGCTCTTATGCTATCAATTACAGCTACCGCTTCAGGGACGATTACGTCCCCCGCTGCTACCGCGACTCCGCCGGCAAGCTCGTCGCCAACCCGCTGTGGTCCGCCGACGTCTCGATCGAGTACAAAGACGGCGTCTCGTCCGACACGGTGACCTTCGTCAAGGGCGAGTACTGAGCGCCCCTGAGGCCCGGCGAGCGCCCGTGAGGCCCGGCGCCGCAGAAAAGACACGACTTCTGTAACGGAGGCTGTTTCATGTCCGAATTCAAGAGCTTCGGCCCGAAGACCTGGATAGCGCCCATGCCCGTGCTGGTCATAGGCACCTACTGCGCGGACGGGCGACCCGACGCCATGACCGCCGCCTGGGGCGGCGCGACCGGCGATAACACCGTAGGGATCTGCCTCTCCGCCGGACACGTTACGACGGAGAACATACTGCGCACCGGCGTCTTCTCCGTCAGCCCTGCCACGGACGCCACGCTTTACGCCGCGGATTATCTGGGCTGCGTTTCCGCCTCCGGTTCCCCGGACAAGGTGGCAGAGGCCGGCCTTCACGCCGTCCCGTGCGGGACCGTGTACGCCCCGCGCTTTGCCGAGTTCCCGCTCGTCTACGAGTGCAGGCTCGTATCCTACGACAGTGACAGCGGCCTGCTCACGGGGGAGATAGCCGACGTGGCCGCCGATCCGGACGTGCTGGACGGCAGCGGCAGGCCGGACATGGACAGGCTCCGCCTTATCTGCTTCGATCCGTTCGGCGGCTCCTACCGCGCGACGGGCGGCAGGCTGGCGGGCGCCTTCGCGCGCCGCGAGCCGCCGGCACACGTCCGCGTATCGGTCGATCCCTCGTCCGTCCTGGGGCCGCTCAAGCCCCTCCACGGCATAAACAACGCGCCGTTCCTGGCCGGCTCGGACCGGTGGATGCACTTTCTGCGCGACGCCGGCATCCCCTACGTCCGCCTGCACGACACGCTGGGCTACTACGGCGGCACGAGGTACGTCGACATCCCCAACATCTTCCCGGACTTTGACGCCGACGAGAACGATCCCTCGAACTACCTGTTCTTCGAGACGGACAGGCTGCTCTGCTCCATCGTCGAGAACGGCGCCAGGCCCTTCTACCGCCTCGGCGTATCTATAGAGAACGCCTACGACAGCATGGACGGGCCGGTCTACCGCATCTATCCGCCGAAGGACCCCGCCAAGTGGGCCCGCATCTGCGAGCACATCATAAGGCACTACAACGGGGGCTGGGCGGACGGCTTCCACATGGGCATTGAATACTGGGAGATCTGGAACGAGCCTGACAACGAGCCGGACATCGCTCACAACCCGCAGTGGCGGGGCACCAGGGAGCAGTTCTTCGAGCTGTACCGCGTCGCCGCGAACCACCTCAAGTCCTGCTTCCCCGAGCTGAAGATAGGCGGCTACGGCAGTTGCGGCTTCTACAGCGTCGCCGAGACCGCGGCCGACCCCTGCGCAAAGGTTTCGGCAAGGTATTCCTATTTCGTCGAGTTCTTCGAGGAGTTCCTCGAATACATAACGGCCCCGCAGACGCGCGCTCCGCTCGACTTCCTGTCCTGGCACAGCTACGCCGACCGCGAGTCGACCGTGATCTTTGCGCGTTACTGCCGCGAGAGCCTCGACCGGCACGGCCTCACCGCGACCGAGAGCATATTCAACGAGTGGAACCGCGGCCCGCACAGAAGGGGTACGCTCGAGGACGCGCAGCTCGTCGCCTCTATGATCTGCTCCATGGCCGAAGAGAAGGTCGACATGATGAACTATTACACCGGCTCCTTCAACGGCGGCTACGCGGGCCTGTTCGACGCTGTGAGGCGCGACCGGCCGCTGCCCGCCTACTACGTTATGAAGGCGTACGGCGAGCTCTATACCGACGGCCTGCGGGTGCTCTCGTCGGCCGGCGACGCCGTCGGCGCCGTGGCCTCGCAGAACCGGGTGCTCATATGCAACCGCACGGACCGTCCGCTCATCGTGGACCTGGATATCGCCGCCGCGGCCGGGCAGACCGGGCCGGGGATCAGATCGCTGAAGGTCATAGACGGCGCCCGCCGGCTCGAGCCGGTCCCCGTGCACCCGGGGAACAGTTTCAGCCTTGCGCCGATGAGCATCGCTCTCGCGGAATGGTACTGAGCCGTCCTCCCCGCGCGCGTCAACGCCCGTACGCGGAGGGCATCCGCACGGAGCCGTGCCGCCGGCGGAGATACGAAACACTCCCGGACTCAACAGCTATTATCCTTTACAGGAGGATCATATGAGAAAAGCCAAGATAATCTGCACGCTCGGCCCGGCCTCTTCGACGGAGGAAGTGCTGGAGAAAATGCTCCTCGCGGGCATGAACGTCGCCCGCTTCAACTTCTCGCACGGCTCGCACGAGAGCCATCTTAAGATGATCGAGACCTTCCGCGCCGTTCGCGACCGGCTGGGCCTCGGCGCGGCCGTGCTGCTGGACACCAAGGGGCCCGAGATCCGCCTCTGCGAGATCGAGAACGGCAAGGCCACTCTCCGCACCGGCGACACGTTCACCATCACGTCGAGGCCCGTCCTCGGCAACTCGCAGATCGCCCAGGTCAACTTTCCGGACCTCATGCGGCACGACATAAGAGTCGGCCAGAACATCAAGATCGACGACGGAAACATCGACCTCACCGTCACGGAGCGCAACGAGACCGACCTTGTCTGCAGGATAAACGACGGAGGCGTCATATCGACGCACAAGGCCCTCAACGTCCCCATGCTGCATCTGGACGTGGATTTCCTGTCCGAGAACGACAAGAGCGATCTTCTGTTCGGGATCGAGAACAAAGTCGATTACGTGGCCGCCTCGTTCGTAAGATCGGTCGACGACGTGCGGCAGCTGAGGGAGTTCCTCAGGGCCAACGGCGGCGCCGGTATAAAGATCATCTCCAAGATCGAGAACATGGAGGGCGTCGAGAACTTCGACTCGATCCTGGCGGAGTCGGACGGCATAATGGTCGCCAGGGGCGACATGGGCGTCGAGATAGACTTCCGCCTGCTCCCCGGCATCCAGAAGGAGTTCATACGCAAGTGCAACCTGGCCGGCAAGCCCGTCATTACGGCCACGCAGATGCTCGAGTCGATGGGCTACAACTACATGCCCACGAGGGCCGAGATAACGGACGTTGCCAACGCCGTCTTCGACGGGACGTCGGCGGTCATGCTCTCCGGCGAGACCACCGTGGGCGACTACCCCGTCCGCGTCGTCGAGGTCATGAGCGACATCGTGATCCAGGCCGAGCAGGACATGCTGAAGCTCGGGCGGGGCCCGGCCCGCGCTCCGGCCGACCACTCCAGCGTCACCGAGGCCGTGTGCGACGCGGCCGCGACCACAGCCAACGACATCAAGGCCACCGCGATCATAGCCATGACGGAGTCCGGCCTTACGGCCCAGACCTGCTCAAAGTTCAACCCCGACGCGCCGATCATCTGCGCCACGCCCAATATCCGGACCTTCCACCAGATGAGCCTGGTGCGGGGCGTGTATCCCGCGTCCGCCCTCTATCAGGACAGCCCCGAGAGCATGCTCGCTCACGCCGCGGACTGCGCCCTGGCGGCCGGTTACGTCCGGAAGGGCGACCGTATCGTCATCGCCTACGGCGACACCGTCCGCATGTCCGGCACGACCAACACCATCAAGGTGGAGACTGTCTGAGACAGGCGCATAAAACGCATCCGCCGCGGCCTTCCGGCCGCGGCGGATGCGTTTTATACCGCCCTGTCCGGACGGATATCAGTAGAGGCTTGCGTTGAACTGTTCGAGGCTCTTCCCGATCGACTTATTGTAGACCGACAGGATCAGGTCTCTGAACGTGCTGTCGCTGTTCGGGACATAGTTCTTCATTGCCGCATCCGAGTAGAAGTTCGATGAGGAGCCTATGCCTCCGTATAGGACGTGCCTTCCGGTCGAGAGCCTGTCGAGTATCCCCTCAAAGATCTCCGCGCGGTCGGCGCCGGCGCCCGCCGGAAGCACCGCCGAAACGAAGGCGGGCCTTGTCACGGAGTGCGAATCGGCGGCCATGATCCCGAGCACCGAAGCGGCCAGGGCGGCTCTGTCGTCCGTTACGGCCACGGGGATCGCAAAGACCGCGTATGACGCGGTATAAGTGGCGTACTGTGCCTGGCTGTCGTCGAGCTTGGGATACGGTATGACCCCGTATTTTCCGCCGAGCGAGGACAGATCGTTCTCGAGGGCATAGCCGGAATGCGCCATGAGCATGCAGAGAGTTCCTCCCGCAAACTTGCTGCGGGCCTTGCTCACCGGAAGATTGACGGCGACTCCCTTGCCCCGGTTGACGGCGGAGATCATCTCCGACAGCGCCTCGGACCTGATGGAGGAGTATACGAGCTCGAGCTTTCCGTCCGCGTTGCCGATCACATCGATGGCAAACGAGGTGTAGTACGCCTGGACGTTCGTCGTGTCGATGCCAAGGCCGTACGTGTCGTCGAGGGTAGGCCAGTCGCTGCCCGAATAGACGTCCCTGCAGAGCTCGATAAGACGGCTCATCGTGAATCCGCCGGCTCTCACCTGTGAGTAGACCGCCCCGGGATCGATGCCGTAAGAGGTCGCAAGTGCCTCGTTGAAGAAGATGACCCTCGAATAGCCGAGGACGGACGGGTCGGCCTCGCCGGCTATGCCGTACAGGCGGCCGTTTATCTCCAGATTGGAGTTTATGCCCGCGGACCAGTACGGCGCGCCCGTGTCGATGCCGGGCTGCTTCTTCAGATCCCTGAACAGTCCGTCGATGCAGAGCTGCTCCACCGGCAGGCCGCACACGGCGATGTCCGCCGACAGATCGCCGGCTATGGACTCGACGCGGACCGTCCCGATGACATTCCTGCCCGACGCGGCGTAGCACAGCTCCACCGCCGTTCCGCTCTGCGCCTCCGCGCGCCTGACGCCGGCGTAGATCTCCCTCGAGAGGAGCCCCGACGATCCGTCGGACTGAAGCGCTTTCGTGTAGTTTATGCTCCCTTCGAGCATGAGCCTGATCTGGCCGTTGAGGCCCGGATCGAAAGGTCCGATCCCCGGATCGGTCACGGGCTCGGTTACAGGTTCTGTTACGGGGTCGGTCTCAGGCTCCGTTACAGGCTCGGTCACAGGTTCTGTTGCCGGTTCTGTTTCCGGCAGGTTAGTGTCCTCCGTCGATACCTCCGGTATAACCAGCGACGCGGCATCGGTCTCGGGCTCTGTCGCGGAGACCGTCGACGGAACTGCGCCCTCGTTGTTCTCAGGTCCGGCCGGAACCGGAGCCGCGGGGTCGGCGCAGGCGGCCAGGAGCAGCACGGCCGCAAGCAGCAGCGCAACAACTATTCGTTTCAAATATCTCATTTTTTCTCCTCCGCCGGAAATTATACCTTTACAGTATAATTATACCCCCCCCGGTAAAAAAGTCAACAGCTTTCCATCGCAGCTGCTGCTTTTACCGCTTTAATGCTAAAGCAATTATTCGCCCGATTTCATCTGCAAGGTACAAAGGTATGTTCAGCAAATTCCCGTCATACGATAGATTCCTCATTGACAGGCGGACACATAGTTTTGTCTG
>JAEEJM010000159.1 GCA_016281895.1 Clostridiales bacterium | reverse complement strand
GGACCCAGTCGAGGCCGCCCACGGCCCCGATGGCCGTCTCCAGGGCCGCGCGGCAGGTCTGGGACCCGTAGTCCGTGCACCGGACGACCGCGACGTCGTGATCAGCTGCCACGACTGCCTTCATCCGTTTGCGCGGGATCCGCCGCCTGCGCCGGCTCCTCTTCGCTCAGGCCGAACCATCTTCCGGCCGGGTCTATCTTCTCGGTGACTGTGTAGCACAGAGTTGCGATCCCGAGCCCGCCGACTATATCGAGGAAATAATGCTGCTTCGTGAATACCGTCGACAGGCAGATGAGGACCGTCATGACGAGCGAGTATATCCGGAAGCCCGCGGAGATCTCCGGTCTGCGCCTCACCCCGAACCAGCAGTATATGCTGATCAGGCAGTGGTAGGACGGGAACAGGTTGAAGGCCAGCGTGCTTCCGTCGGCCGAATACACGGTGTTAAGCAGCCGGTTGAATATCCCAGGCCTCTGCGCGCACTCGATCAGGCCCTCGGCCGCCCTGTCCATGTAAGTGGGCATGAAGACGAAGAACAGGAAGCCGATGATATATGCCGCCGACAGCCCTATCAGATAATTCGTGAAGTTTTTCTTTCCGGTCAGCGATACCGCCAGAGGTCCCATGATCCAGAAGGCGTAGGAGTACAGGTAGATCAGCACGAAGACCGGGATCAGCGGAATGAGATCGTCGATCGCGTCTATCTTGGGTACGAAGGCGCGGTCGATGGTCCCCGTCACGCGGCTGAGCCAGTCCCCGAGCCGGTACATCCCGTACTGCAGGCCGAAATAGACCGCGGCGATGATCCAGCCGCTCTTCGGTATGCGCCGCACGGCGGCGATGAGTTTTTTCATGGTACGACCTCCGGTGCATTCAGTGTAACTGTCGGATTGCATAAATATTCGCCAGGGCCGGCAAAAATGCGGAAAAGCGGACTTCTCTTCCGCTTAAAAACATATTATAACAGATATTAAAGGCCTTTGCAACGCTTTTCGCGGGATTTTTCGCGATGTTTTTTCATCCGGTCCCGCATATTTTTTCGCGCCCGTCAAAGTGCGGGGTGCCGGCCGACCTTCGCGGTCGGCCGGCACCCCGCACCCGGGACGGCGGCCCTGTCAGGCCTTCCAGAGCCCGTGGAGATTGCAGTAGGCGTAAACGGCCTCGACCTCGTCGCCCTCGCATATGCTGAAGCACACTTTGGGCTCCGATCCGGGCTTGAGAGCCTTTCTCTGGTTTCCGAATCTGGTCTGCAGGGAGACCCACTCGATATAATGAGCGTCCGTCATGGGGTGATCGACGGCGCCGACCGTCACGACGACCTTCCCGTCCTCGATCTTATAGACCGGGACGTGCTTTTCCACGGCAGCGTCGGTGGTGCCCGGGATCATCTCCTCCATGGGCCTGCCGCAGCAGACGACCGGAGCCTTGGTCTTCTTGACGATGGCCACTATCTGACCGCAAACGGGACAGCGGTAGAACTTCATTTCCATTTTTGTATCCTCCGTAACGGGCGTATTGCGTCCGCCGGAAAGCAGCGGGCGCCCCCGGGGACCATTATACCATAAAACCGGCCCGAGTGCACGCCCGGAAGGAAACTTTCTCATCTTTTGCAACTTTTTCTGCGGTGCGGACCGGATGCTATTGATATCGGCCCGCCTTTATGCTATAATCAAGGTCAAGGACCTTCGAGCGAAGAAAAACATAAATACAGCCGAAAGGAAACTGATCCGGAAAATGAAAAACATCGAAAAAAAGGTGCTGATACGGTTTCTCGTATGCATCGGCGCGCTGATCGTGCTCGTCCCCCTGGGCTACCTCACGAAGCTGTTCAACTTCGCCGCCCTCGGCGCCAGCATCAAGATCAACTTCACCAACATAGTCAAGATCGTCATCCTCGTCCTTGCCGTAATAGCGGTGGAGACCGTGATCGTGGTCCTGCTCCGGCTCATCAAGCCCAAGGATCACCACGCCAAGACCCTCATCTCCATCACCGCCAGCATCCTCAAATACGTGGCGTTCATAGTCATCGTCTGCTGGTCGCTGACCATCATAGGCGTAAACGTGTCCACCGTCTTTGCCAGCGTCGGGATCCTGGCCCTGGTCATCGGCTTCTCGGCCGAATCTCTCATTGCCGACGTGGTCACAGGCGCCTTCATGCTCTTTGAGAATCAGTACAACGTCGGCGACATAGTCGAGGTCGACGGCTTCCGCGGCACAGTCTCGGACATCGGCATCCGCACCACCTGCATAACCGACCCGGGCGGAAACATCAAGATCATAAACAACTCCTCCATGAAGAACATACTGAACCGCTCGGACAACGCCTCCCGCAGCGTCTGCGACATCGGCATCCCTTATGAGACCGACATCGAGAAGCTCGAGGCCGAGTTCCCGCGCCTGCTTCAGGAGATCTACGACAAGCATCCGGACCTCATGAAGAAGCCCCCCGTCTATCTCGGCGTGAACGCCCTTGCCGACTCCGCCGTCGTCCTCCGCTTCGTTGTCGAGGTCGACGAGAGCGACATCTACGTCGGCGCCCGCACCCTCAACCATGACATCTGGATGGCGCTCCGCTCCGTGGGCGTCGAGGTGCCGTTCCCGCAGGTCGACGTCCACAGCAAATAATCATGGCGCGCGAATATTACGGCATCTCCGAGATGCCCGAAGAATACACGCTGCCGGCCTCAGAATTTTCAGGGATCAAGACCTCTTACGAATACGACCGCACCTCCATGGGCGGCCCTCCTTCTGCCACGAAGCCCGTATCCGCCGAAAAGAAATCCAAGAGCCATGAGATGCTGAAGAAGATGCTCCTGGCGCCCGTTCTCGGCGTGGTCACCGTCCTCATGGTCGTCTCATCGGCCGTCGGCACAGACCTCATAGCCGAGTATTTCGGCGACACGCTCGGCTCCGTCGGCACCGTCTTCCCCGTCCTGCCGAACCTTGAGCCCAACGGCTACGTGAGCTTCATGAACTACGGCATCCTCGACGAGGAGTACGTGCTCCTGCAGAGCCGCGACTATGAGTACACGTACCTGTGGTCCGGCACGGCCCGCGGAATGGAGACCGCCGAGGTCGAGGGAGCCGTCTACGACCGCGATTCGAACACCCTCACACTGACAGACTTCGACGGCTCGGACGTCGTGCTCGAGATCAACATGATGGGCAACGGCTTCACGCTGAAGCTCGAGGGCGAAAACAGACTCCAGGGCATCCTGGCCTGGGGCTTCCACTACGGAGGCAGTATCAAGGTCACCGGCAGCGGCAGCCTGTTCGTAAACGAGAACGGCGAGAGAGAGGTCGGCATCCAGTTCGAAGCCGAGACGAGCGAGAGCTGTCTCATGGTCGACTCCGGGGTCGCCATGCTGACCTCGCGCGGCGCTTACGCAGCCTTCATGGTCTCCGAGTCCACGCACTCGCGCGGCATGTATGTAGCTTCGACCCTCAGGCTGAACGGCGGCCAGGGCGGCGAGTTTAAATCCGAGCCCGTCTCCGACGAGTATTACGACGAGTATTACTACGAGGAGTTCGAGCACGAGCACGAACACGTCCCCACTCACATCTTCACCGTCTTCGGCGACGACGGCGAGCCCTCTCAGTTCATCTACATCGCTCCTCCGGGATCCGTCCCGCCGGGCGAGGAACTGCCGTAATGAGCCGCTCCAGGCTTCCTCGGCTTGATGCCCGGCTCTGTTGACCCTCGCCCCGGTAAACTGACAAAGGCTTCGGCCGAAACGGCGGAAGCCCGACACCAACAAAGCGCCGGAAGTTCCGCCCCGCGGCGGAACTTCCGGCGCTTTGTTCACTTTTGTCCGTAATAGGCGTTCTTTCCGTGCTTGCGCAGGTAATGCCTGTCCAGTATGTACTCGGGCATTGAGGCGTCCGGATCCAGCGCCAGGGTCTTAAGGGCCATCTCTGCCACCGTCTCCAGGACGACGGCGTGGAAGACTGCCTCTGCGGACGAGCTCGAGATTTGCCTCGCAGACCCGCTCTTTCAGTTCTTCCAGCATTTCCTCTCCTGCCGGAGGATCAGATCGCAAGCCTCAGCATATCGACGCCCTCGGCGGCAGTCAGGTCGCTCCTGAACACAGAAGAACTGCCGGCGACGAATATATCCGCCCCGGCGTCCGCCATAAGTCTCGCGTTGGCGAAGCTGACGTTGCCGTCGACCTCGATCTCCAGCTCAGGCCTGCCGAGCCGGGCAAGCTCCGCGCGGGCCCTGGCGATCTTTTTGATCGTATGCGGGACGGCCTTCTGTCCCGAGAAGCCCGGATTGACCGTCATGATGAGCAGGCCGTCGATGGCCTCCACCGTCTCTTCAAGGACGGAGAGAGGGGTGCCCGGGTTCAGGGCAAGAAAAGGCCTTGCCCCCTTCTCTGCTATCCTGTCGAGCACTCGCATGACCTGGGGAGTTCCCTCGGCGTGGACGGAGACTATGTCACCCGGTCTGATGTCGAAGCGCTCGACATCCAGCAGAGGCAGGTCGGTCATCAGATGAAAATCGAACGGGATGGACGTCCTTTTCCTGATCATGCGGCAGATATCCGTCCCCAGAGCGTAATTGGGCACAAAGTGCCCGTCCATTACGTCGATGTGAAGATATTCGACTTGCTTCTCCTCAAGGGCCGCCATCGTCTCCGCGAATCTCCATACGTCGATACACATGACCGACGGAGCTATCTTACCTTTCATTGTCCACCATCACCTTACAGAAGAATTCTTTCCTTTCCGCGATCTTTGCTACGGTCTCCGGAAGCTCGTCGAGCGAGATGACGTGTGTGATCAGACGCCCGAGCGGGAGTCTTCCGTCGGCGACGGCCGCCACGACCTCGGCCCAGTCGTTGTCGTTCCGGGCGAAGGACGAGTTCCAGGTTCCGCGAAGCGTAAGCTCTTTTCGCAGTATTGCCTGATAGTCCGCGGGTGCCAGCGATACGTTCCCGCCCGGATTGCCGAGCAGAACTATGCGCGAGTGCGGGCCGACGGCCACTATGAGATCCGCGAGGGCGTCGCCGGCTCCGGTCCCCTCGACGGCGCAGTCGAAGCCCGAATCGCCGCGGTGAAAGATCCCGAAACCGAGTTTCCCGGCCAGTTCGAGTTTGCGGGCGTCGATGTCCGAAAAGAACACCTCCGCTGCTCCGCGGGCCCTGAGCCACATACCGGTGCAAAGGCCGACCGGTCCCGCTCCGCTGACGAGCACCCTTTCCCCGCCCTTCAGCCCCAGGGCTTTCGTCGCTCTCAGGCCTACCGCGGCGGGCTCGCACATGGCGCCCTCCTCGTATGACACTCCGTCCGGAAGAGGGACCAGGTTGAATCTCTTCACCGCCAGGTAACGCTCGAAACCGCCGTCGCGCCTGGAGCCGTAGTAATCGTAAGACGAGCACTGAGCGTACCGCTCGGCGCGGCAGCTGTCGCAGCGGAAGCAGGGCAGGAGCGGAAAGACCGCCGCGCGCGTGCCGCACAGCTTTCCCTCGGGATCGTAAACCACTCTGCCTGCGAATTCGTGTCCGGGAACCGTCGGGAATCTGTACGTTCCCTTTCTGAGTATCCTTCCTATGTCGCTGCCGCATACGCCGCAGCGCATGACCTCGACGACGACCTCGCCGTCGCCGGGCTCCGGCACGGGGATCATCTCCACGCGCAGGTCGCCGATGCCGTGCAGGACCGCGGCCTTCATCAGGCCTTCCGGCTTTACGTTCTTCCCGGCCTGCGGCGCCGGGCTCATGCCGCTCACTACCATTTTCCGTCCAGCTTTCAAAACCGTTCTGATCGGACTCCCGGCCGAGCCGGCCGTCCGTCGCCGATATTATACCACAAAAGCTCCTCCGTGTCCACATGATGCCGCGCGTTTTTCGTACTCCCGCCGGACGGCCACGGGCGGCAGTCCCGCAAATTACGATGTTTTTCCGCTCAGGTGTTGCATTCCGGTCCGTTTTGTGATATAATTTGCACGTTGCCGGCGATCCGCCGCCGGCCGAAATACGAATACGGAGGGATATCGAAGCGGTCATAACGGGGCTGACTCGAAATCAGTTTGAGAGCAATCTCACGTGGGTTCGAATCCCACTCCCTCCGCCATTTACGGGGTTGGAAGCAACATTCCAGCCCCGTTTTCAGTAAAAAAGCTTTGCTCGGTGTGATAGAACCCGAGTTTGCCACTTAAAACATAAAAAGGGAGCCGAAGGAGGCTCCTTTTTTCGCTGTAAAACAAGGGAAATCGTTGCATCAAGTGACAAACTC
>JAEEJM010000158.1 GCA_016281895.1 Clostridiales bacterium | reverse complement strand
GATACTTGTTTAACAGCATTTTCCTATTATTTCCAACAGCAGTTAATGATAAAGACGGTGATTGTTCATCTTCACAACGGTCGCGATCCGGACGGATCGGACCGGGAATATCTTTCTCCCTCCGCGGCAGGCTCCGCGGCAGGCTCCGCGGCAGGCTCCGCGGCGGCGCCCGCCCTGGTCGGCCACGCGGCACGGTAACGCTGACTATTATAACACGGTTTGCCCCTGCACGCAACACTTTTTTGTCCCGGCGGCCGCGGCGGGGCCCCGGGACCGCCCCGGCTCTTGAACAAGAGGCAAAAATATGATATCATATATACGGTCGCCGGACGGCGCGGTCGCGCCAGGACCGCCGGCGGCAAAGGAGGAGCCCGGATGCCGCTGCTGCTTGTCAAGGACGACGTTACGCGCCTCGGCTGCGAGGTCATTGTCAACGCGACGAACATGTCCCTCATCCCGTCGGGGACAGTCGACACCCGCATACACCTCGCCGCGGGGCCGGGTCTGCTCGAGGAATGCCGGAAGATAGGCGGGATCGAGACCGGCGAGGCCGTCGTGACCGGCGGATACGGTCTCGGGTGCAGATTCGTCATACACACCGCGGGGCCCGTCTGGCGGGGCGGCTGCTTCGGCGAGGAGTTCTCGCTCCGCGCCTGCTACCTCACCTCGCTCCGCCTTGCCTTCGAGCGTGGCTGCCGAAGCATCGCCTTCCCGCTGATCTCGGCCGAGGACCGGCGCTTCCCGAGGGACCTGCTCATGGACATTGCCGTGGACACGGTCACCTCCTTTTCCGCCCTGGCCGAGACCGACGTATACATTGCCGTGGACGACCTGTCCGAGTTCGAGCTCCCGGACGGGCTCAGATCGGGCGTGTCCGGCTATCTGCGGTCCCACTACGTTCCGGCCGACGGAGCCCGGCTCGCGGCGCCAGAAGACCTCGCCGAAGAAAAGACGTATCATCGTGAATTCAGTATACAGAGCCCCGGTCCGAAACCCGGAAAGGCCGCCGAGCGCAAGAAGGCGGTCAGCGCCGACCGCATGCGCAGGTCGCCGTCGCGCCCGGGGAAGACCGACGCGGATGAGTGCATACAGGAGGCCTCCGTCCGGCGATCCGGCTATGAACCGGCCGCCAGGATCATCTCCGTGCCGGAGCAGTGGTCGCCCTTCCTCGAGGACGGCTTCTCGAGGACACTGTGCAGACTCATCGACGAGAAAAAGATCAGCGACGTCGCCTGCTACAAGAAGGCGAACGTCTCGAAGCAGACCTGGCACAAGATACTGTCCGACGAGACCTACCGCCCCAGCAAAAAGACGGCCATATCTTTTGCCATCGCCCTGGAGCTCGACTACGAACAGACCCAGGCGCTGCTGGCAACGGCAGGCTTCACGCTCTCGAAGAGCAGCCTGTCGGACGTCATCATAGAATACTTCATATCCACCGGAAACTACAATGTCTTCGAGATAGACGAGGTCCTCTTCAAATACGATCAGGAGACCCTGGCCTCGGTGCGCTGACCGCAGGCGTCAAAGTAAACCGGCGATTGACCCGCCCTCATCGACGCCGTCCGCGCCCGCAAGAGCATCGACTCCTGCGAGTGGAGAGAAGGCGTGGACAGACATTACGCGAAACAGTCCGGAAGGAAGAACGGCTCCGGCAAATAAAAAACGCGCCCGGTGCGCGGAAGGAAGGTGCCATGGCACAGCTTAAGATGTACTGGCTTCCCGGTACGCCTATCGAAAGGTACGAGCTCCCCGAGGGATACTCGATCTCCAACTACAAAACCGAGTCCGACAAGCTCGAATGGTGCGAGTGCTGCAAGCACGGTCTCGTCTCGGACACCGCCGACGCGTCGTCCTTCGACCGCTGCATCACCGCGCGCGCGGGCCTCGACCCTTACAAGGACACCTTCTTCATCGATTACGGCGGCATGCACATAGGCACCACCACCGCCTACATCCATCCGGACGACAACACCGGCGACATGCACATGGTCGGCATCCGCCGCGAGTTCCGGGGCAGGGGTCTCTCCAAGTTCCTGACCCAGGTCACCTGCGAGCATCTGGACGGCCGCTGCTCCTACATCCACCTCACCACGGACGACTGGCGGAAGCCCGCCATAAAGGGCTACCTCCGCGGCGGCTTCCTGCCGGTCCTCTACAGCGAGTGGATGGAGCGCCGCTGGCAGTCCATAGTCACCGAATTCGGCATCGACAGCCTTCAGATGCTGAACGACGACACCACCCCCTACAAGGTCCTTTCCCGCCGCAGGGTCATCCGCTTCGGAGCCTGGGGCGTCCGCAACGCCGAACTCATCCGCTCCTACTGCCGCACGCATGACGATGCCGAACTGGTCGCCGTCTACTCCGACCGCGGCGCCGCCGGAGCCATGACGGACCCCGACGCCTTCCTGGCGACCGATATGGACGCCGTCGTCCTCTCCGGGCGCCCGCACTTCGCCTGCGAGGCGATGCGCACCGGCCTCGGCGTCATCACCACTTCCGCCCCCTGCCGGACGGCCGGGGACGCCGAAGCGCTGCGCCGCGCGGTCCGCAACTATGCCCACGTATACGCCTTCGTCGACCCGGCCGCGCCGGGCGACGGCATACAGAACTTCATCCGCCGCACCAAGGGCGACCGCACCGCGCCGGTGACGGGGCTCGAGGAGGCGCTGGAGAGGACGAAATAATGTAGTTGCCGGCTGCGGCCGGCAAATGAAGTGCCGCCCTGCGGGGCGGCAATGAAGGCAAGAAGTTGCCGGCTGCGGCCGGCAAATGAAGTGCCGCCCTGCGGGGCGGCAATGAAGGCGCGGGCGGAGCACGCTTACGAAGTTGCGCGCCGCGCGCGCAAATGAAGAAAAGAAGTATCAGGTCACACACCAATGGATCATCATTATAAGCAGTTTCGTTTTTCGTTTACGTCAAGATTGCAGAATCTTTTCGCTCGATGTGATCGAGGCGCTGTACCGCGCCAACGATACCTTCGTTACGAAAGAGAGCCCATCTTCCCGTGATAAACGGCTGGAGTTTCAGCATCAAGCCATGACGAACCTGAAACTGCTTACATTTCGAAAAAAAGCATTCCTTGTTCTGTCCATTCTGCGGCTCAAGGACCGGATCATTATAAACGCGCGCGCCGGGACCCGAACGGGTCCCGGCGCGGTCTCATTATATCAGGCTCGGCCTGTCCTTATCGGATGCCTGCAGGTTCTCTGCGGAGGACGGCGCGGCGGCCGTAAAGCTCGGGCGCGAAAGCGGCGTTCTGCTCTTCGCCGGCGGCGGGCTCGGTCTTCTCGACGGCTTCGCCGGCGGCCTCGAGCCTGGCGGCCTCCCTGCGCTCGCAGGTCTTGCACAGGCGGGTCTTGCCGTTCTCGATGGCGGCGGAAGAGGGACCCTTGAACAGATCGGCGGAGTTCTTCAGATGCTGGCAGTCGTCGTCAAGATGATAGACGGTGCCGCTCTCGGTCCAGTAGACCGTGTCGAAACCGGCGTTCTCGAGCATCTCCTCCTGGGAGACGGGGTTCCAGTCGATGCCGAAGAGAACGCCAATGATGAGCGCCACGGCGGCGGCTATGGCGGCCAGGGTCTTGGACTTCTTAGTGGCGTTCTTGTCGGTGAGCGCGAAGATGAGGAACGGGATGAAGGCCAGGGCTGCGACGATCACGCCGAGGTTGTTCTGGATCCAGAATCTGGTCTTCTGGGACTTCTTGGCGGGGTCGAGGTGGTTGCCCTTCTTCCAGAGCAGCGAGCCGATGACCAGAAGGATCAGGTCGAGGGCCAGCGCGGCTATCCAGGCGATCGTGTGTCCGGGATCCTCGTAGAGGACGCCCCATTCGAGCTTCACCGTGAAGAACAGGATGGCAAAGACCTCGCAGGTGAGGGCCAGGATCCACAGGATCACCGCGACGATCCTGTAGGGCATCGCGTTCTTTTTGGTCTTGGCAAGGAGCTCTTCTTTGGAAGAGGTCTTTCCCTCGACCTTGGTATAGGTGTGGGTGGTTTTTTTGCCGTTATCGTTTGCCATTTTCGTTCCGCCTTTCTTTCCGCCGGGGGCGGAAAAATCACATTTGATTATTGTAGCAGATCATCCGGGGGCGCGTCACTCTTCGATGTCGAAATACTTTTTCATAAGGGCGGGGACCTGGCCCTTCATCTCGCGCAGGACGCGTTCCGCGCTCTCGCGCTCGCCGCTCGCGGCGTCGCCGAGGAGCAGGCGGCGGAGCTGCCAGCCCTCCGTGGCGCAAAGCCGGTCGTGGATCGGGTACCAGTTCTCCATGAGGAAGCTCGCGTACTTTACGAGGCGGAAATCGCCGACCAGCCCGTACTGCGGGCTGATCGTGTCGACGGCCACGGAGTAGCGCTCCTTCACCGACGACACGAGGGCCGCGGTGGTGTTCTCCGGCGAGAAGACTATCGTCGAGCAGATCAGCGATTTCGGGTTGTTCTCGGTGGAACCGTGGCTGTCGGTGCTGCCGACGACGGGGTAGTCGAAGCCTTTGGCCTTCTCCTCGTAATAGAGGGCGGTCTGGAAGCCGTTCTGGGCAAAGTAGAGCTCGCCGCCGAGGACCTCGAAGGCGTCGAAGGGGCCGTCCTCGTAATAGGCGCGGGTGAAGCTCTCCGAGAGCTGCATCGTGGAGTAGAGCCAGAAGGGATGCGGGAAGATGGCAAGGCCTCCTCCGGCCCTGACCTGCTCGCACTCCCACCTGGCGACGGCCAGGCTGAGGCGCTCGCTCTCAAGGGGCAGGTCGATGCCCTCGGCGCGCTCGCGGATCATGGCCTCGAACTCTTCTGTGGTCATGGTGTCGGGGCAGACGCCGTCAAGGCTGCGGAATTCGGAGTCGCTGCCTCCGGCCTCTTCGTTCTTGCTGGGGGTGACGAGGGCGTTCACGCTGAAGCTGCCGCCGAAGTTGATGTAATGGGCGGCGTTGAGTGGCAGGTGGATCTCCTCGCCGGGGACGACAAGCATGTCGGTTATGCCGCCGCGGTCGTCGGGTCCGATGCCCAGAGCGCGGCGCAGGGCCAGCGAAGGATAATACCTTCCGTGGTCGGACAGGACCATGAAGTCGTAGCCCCTGCCCCGGTAGTTGGCGGCGACGGCAAGCGGGTCCTCGCGGCCGTCGGAGCAGCAGGAGTGCAGGTGAAGGTCGCCGCGCAGCGGATAGCGGCCCTTCATGTCAGGGCCGAGCGCGTAGACGCACAGCTGGACCTTGCGGCGCTCCTCGGGGCTGTTATGGATGTGGATGAAATACTGGCTCTCGGCGGGAAAGACCATGCGGAATCGCAGGCAGCCGTCTCCGTCGGGAACGACGGTGAAGGACCTGCCTCCGGCCGAGCCGGCATAGCGCCTCTCCTCGGCGCGGTCGACCTGAAGCACCCTAAGGGTGTACTCCTGGCCGGGCACGAAGGCGGCGTGGCGGCCCAGCGGCCTTACGGTGATCTGTTTCTCCGTCCCCGCCAGGAAGACCGAAGGGACGACTTCGTAATTGTAGAGCTCGGGTCTCATGCGGGGCAGGTCACTCGGCGGCTTCGGTAAGTTCGTCTGGAGCGGTTCCGGTCCCCTCGCCGGACTCGGCGGTGTACTCGGAGATGAACTTCTCGATCTCGGAATAGTCGCCGCTCAGGGCCGCGGCTATGAGGGCGCTTATGTCGATCGAGCCGGCGCCGCCTATTATCTCTCCGATCCTGGCGCCGTCCTCTCCCACGATGCTTCCGACGATGCCGCTGCCCAGATCGCCGAACAGCTTGCTTATCAGTTCGCTGAAGCCGCCCGACTCGATAAAGCCGGTCAGGGCGACGGCGATGCTCTTGGCGATGGCTATGACCACTACGACGCTCAGCACGGCAAACAGGGCCGCCACGATCTTGAGGATCAGGGTGGCTATGGCGAAGTGCCGGATGTTGCGGTTCTTGGCCGCGAAGCACATGATGAGGCAGCTGATGAAGCCGATGACCGGGATGGCGTAAAGGATTATGAGTCCGACGTAGGCCATGGTGCCGGCGACCTTGTAGCGCGGATCGGTCGGGGCCTCGTCCGCGCTGCGGGCGGCGGGAGCCTGGGTCTGCGCCGGGCGGGGCTGCTGGGGAGGCGCCTGGTACTGGTACTGGCCTCCGGTCTGGGCGCCCGCGGGCTGGTACTGGGTCTGGGTCTGCGCGCCCTGGTACTGGTTCTGAGACGCGGGCTCGGGCTGTATGGACTGCGCCTGGGCCTGGGCCGAGCGGTGGACTGCCGGCTGGGCGGCTACGGCGCCGGCGTACATGCCGGCCGCGGCGGACTGTGCCGCGCCCGCTGAGCCGGACTGGTCCTGTCCTGACTGAGCGTTCTCCTCGGCCGCGGTCTCGGTCTTTTCGGTCTCGGGTTCCTGCTTTTCGGTCTTTTCGTCGATCCACGGGAAGAACGTCCCGCAGTTGGAGCAGACGCGGTCGCCGTCGGCGGCCCGCTGTCCGCAGTTTGTACAGAACTTGGGCATGGGATCCCTCCTTGAATCCGTCATTTTGAAATTGTGAATAACGATAAGGATACCTATACATATGTATTTTAGCATCGGCATCCGGCTTTGTCAAGGACTCGGGAAAAAAGAGCGTCCGCCGGAGGCCAAAAACTCTTGACTGGGCAGCCGGGAAAGCTTATACTATCACATGAGGGCCGCTGCCCGAGCGCCGGAACCGCCGGCGGGGAGAGGCCCCGTGAGGAGCGTATGATGGACGGCGAAAAAACCGATATCCGCGTTTGCGTACAGATGCTTCCCGCGTCCGACGGAACGCCGCTTTATACGGAGACGGTGCTCCCCCGCGCGGAGGGGCGCTTCCCCACCGTGCTGAGGAGGACTCCGTACCGCGGCAGGCCCGAGGCGCCGTCGCCCGCCGACTACGCGAACGACGAGTTCGTCCGTGCCGGTTACGCGGTCGTCATCCAGCACGTGCGCGGCCGCAACGGCAGCGGCGGCGAGTGCATCCCCTACCGGGACGAAGGATCCGACAGCATGGACCTCATCCGTCACGTCAGGGCCATGCCTCATTACAACGGCGAGCTCTTTCTGTCCGGGACCAGCTACACGGCCTCGGTCTGGCTCTGCGCCATGGGCGGCGACCTGTACGACGTCCGCGCCGCCGCCTTCAACGTCCAGACCGACCGCATGTACTACCGCAACTATTTCAACGGCTGCGTGCGGTCCTTCTGCGGGGCCGAATGGGTCTTCTCCATGGTGAAGGAGCAGCACGGAAGGATCGCCGGCGACGAGGCCTACGTCCGCCCTTACAGAGACATACCTCTGCGCGCGCTGGGCACCCACATCCCCTACCTCAGCGACGCCCTGACTCACGACTCCGACGACGGCTTCTGGCGCGGGATAAGCTCGCAGAACGCCGCCGAAAAGATGAGCTTCCCCGTGCTGTTCGTCGACGGCTGGTTCGATTTTTACACCTACGGCATGTGCTCCATGTGGGAGCGCCTGGATCCGGAGATAAGGAAGAAGTCCTGCTTCATAATGGGGCCGTATTCGCACTCGACGGCGCCCGATCCGAACAGCATCTATCCCCTCCCCGGGGCCGGCTATCCCGGCAACCGCACGCTGCTGTGGTTCGAGCACATAAGGAAGGGCGAGCCCTTCCCCTGCGGCAGGGTCGGATGCTTCAACTATTACAGCCTCGGCGCCGGCGAGTGGCGCATATCGGATCCCGGCGCGGGCCTGTCTCCCGCACCCGGGCGGGCCGCCGCAGACCGCCTGTACCTGACGCCGTCCGGAGGGCTCGGCCGCCGCAGGCCGGCGGCCGGCAGGCTGTCCTACACATACGACCCCGAGGATCCGCCGGAGGGTTTCCGCTGCGACCGCATCTACGAGGGGCCGGCTCCCGGCTCGGAGCCGGGCGTGCTGTCGTTCGTATCGCGGCCGTTCGCCGAAGACAGGGACTATTTCGGACCGGTGTCGGTGTCGCTCGACGTCGCCTCCGACTGCCCCGATACCGCCTTCTACGCCAAATTCTATCTGGTAGAGGACGGCCGCTCTTACGGCATCGCCGAGTGCGTCGCCTCCCTCTCCTGGGCTCTGGGCGGCGCCGCGTACGAGCCGGGCTCGACGGCCCGCGTCCGCATGAAGACCCACCTCATGGCCTTCCGGGTGAAGAAGGGCTGCGCCGTGCGCGTCGACATCGCCTCGTCCGGCGCGCCGTTCGTACCGCATCCGAACGTCGCGGGAAAGTGGTCGGAGGCCGCGAGCAGCGCCGTCGCGAACAACACGGTCATTACGGGCAATTCTTGTATTACGCTCTTCCGCGAGCCGGCCGGACGGCCGGAGGCGGAATGAGAAAGGAGCAGATATGAAAGAAAACGCAGCCGGGACTGAGGTCCCGAAGAAGATGACCGGGGAGGCCCCCAAGGAGGCCACGAAAGAGATCCCTAAGGAGGTCCCGAAAGAGGTCCCGCAGGAGATCCCGACCGTATGGTGCGACGTAAGAAAGCCTCCGTTCGAGCTCTACGGCTTCCGCGACCGCGACCGCTTCCTCCGCCTGCCGGAGGAGGTGATGAAGGCCACCTCGGCCGGGGTCCACAGCACCGGACTCATGACGGCCGGCGGCCGCGTCAGGTTCTCCACGGATTCGCCGTACGTCTCCCTGCGCGTCGTTTACCCCGCGATCCACCGCATGAACCGCATGCCGCTTTCGGGCTCGTCCGGCTTCGATCTTTACAGCGACGGCGAAGGCGTCCCGGCCTTCCGGGGACTGTTCGCGCCGCAGGTCGGCGACTCGACCGGCTTCACGGCAAAGTTGGCCCTGAACGGCGGAAAACACCTGAGATACTTCACGCTGAACTTCCCGCTGTATAACTCGGTGTCGTCGGTCGAGATAGGCGTCGAGGAGGGCTCTTACGTGGGCCCCGGGAAGAAGTACCGCGACATTCCGCCCGTTGTGTATTACGGCTCGTCCATCACCCAGGGCGCCGACGCCTCCCGGCCGGGGCAGTCGTACGAGTCCGTCATATCCAGGCGTCTGAACACCGACTACGTCAATCTCGGCTTCAGCGGCAGCGCCAGAGGCGAGGAGAGCATTATGAACTACATCGCCTCGCTGGAGATGTCCGCCTTCGTGTACGACTACGACCACAACGCTCCCACGGCCGAGCACCTGCAGAACACGCACAAGAGGGGCTTCGGCATCGTCCGCGCGTCGCATCCCGACCTGCCGGTGATCTTCGTATCAAGGCCGGGCAAGTACTTCGGCTCCTGCCCGCGCAGGAGGGAGATCATAATGGAGACCTATCGTTCGGCGCTGGACGCCGGAGACCGCCGCGTCTGGTTCCTGGACGGCGAGTCCTTCTACTCCGGGCCTTACGAGAACGAATGCTCCGTCGACAACACCCATCCGAACGACCTCGGCTTCTGGCTGATGGCCGGTAAGATCGGCGCCGTGCTGAGCAGGGCGCTGGACGGCCCGAACGTCGAGAACTAGGCGGAAGGCGCGCTGAAGCGTAAACCGGGCGGTCCGCCGCCCGCGGCGCAGACCGGGACGCCCGCAGCACGACGGCGCAGGCCGGGCGCAGGCGCCCCGGGCTGGCGGTACTGACGCGCCGGCGCCCCTGAAGACAGAAAGACCCGGCCGCGGTCTCCCGCGGCCGGGTAGCTGTTTTTTGGGCCGGCGGCCTCAGCCGCGCTTGCCTTCCTTCCAGAGCTGCTCAACTCTCTTGTAGACCTCGTCCGGGATGTCCTCGTCCTTGATCGGGTTCGGGATGCAGCCGTTCTCGATGTACGGGAACACGTCCCCGCGGAGAGCCTCGCGCTCCTCTTTGTTGCGCAGGTTGGGGATCCTGTAGGAGATATTGCCGTTGAGTATCGACTTGTAGGCGTAGATGCCGGGCAGGCACATATCCAGCGCGTCGTATACGTCGATGGTCATCTCCTTGGCCTCCTCGTCGCCGAGGATGGCCCTGATCCAGAAGTAGGTGGTGTAGAAGTCGCCGCCGCCGTGTCCGGTCGCTCCGGCAGCTTCGACGGTGTGCTTGCACTCGTATTCCTCACTGAGGCCGTTGCAGTTCTGGTTCGGGCCCTCGGTGTAGGTGGTGATTATGCGGTCCTTGTTGTTCTTGTCGAGCAGGCCGCCCAGCATGCCGCTGAGGTAGAAGCGGCTGTGGTTGGCGGTCTTGATGTCGCCGTGCAGGGACTTGACCAGGGCGCCGTTCTCAAGGGTGACCATCTCGACGCCGCCGGATCCGAACCTTGCTCCGAGCTCGACCATGTGCTTTGACGGCTGAGTCTGGAAGCCGACGACGGACACGGGGCGGAGCTTCGTCATCTTGAGGATGGGGCCGAGCGAGTGGGTGTTGTAGAAGGTCGAATACATGGTGTTGCGCCAGTGGTAGCGCTCGCCGTAGGTGATCTCCGGCCAGATGCTGGAGCAGTCGTGGATGTACTCGCCCTCGGCATAGAGCAGTTCTCCGATGTCGCCGTTGAGATATCTCCGTCTCATCTCCTGACGGACGGGAGTGTAGCAGTAGTTCTCGGCGTAAGAGTAGACCTTTCCGCTCTTCTCCACGGTCTCGACCAGCCTTACGGCCTCGTCGGGAGTGGCGCAGGTGAGGACCTCGCTCAGGATGTGGCGGCCGCTCTCGAGCAGCGGAATGGCGAATTTGGCGTGCTCGTTGGCGTAGTTGGCCATGACCACGGCGTCCATGTCGTGCTGGAAGAAGTCATCGAACTTCTCGTAGAGGGCGATCTTGACACCGAGTTCGTCGGCCTTGGCCCGGACCCTGTCAAGAAGGGGTTTGTACTTGTCGCAGACGGCGACGAGTTCGGCGTCGGGATTGTTGAGCAGCTGCCTGATCATGCTGTAGCCGCGGCCTCCGCCGAAGACTCCGACTTTGATTTTTGCCATACTGTACTACCTCCGGTAAAAAAGATGTCTTTCATTACGCGCCGCTTCACGTGGCGGCGGCGTTGACACTATTATACTATGCCGGGAAGAAGAAAACAAGTGACGCAAGAAAAAAAGCAGGGACTTTTTGTGCAGTTGCGACAGATTTCGGCACGAATTTCTGTGCAAACGGCCGGGAGGAGATTCCGCGGCCGGGAGGAGATTCCGCGGCCGGGCGGAGATCCCGCGGCCGGGAGGCGATCCCGCGGCCGGGCGGAGCGCAGGCGGCCGGTCCGCCGGTAATCCCTGTCTTCGGGCCGGGCAGGCAGATCGGCCCCCGCCGGCGCCGGAGGGAGATCGGAACGCAGACCCTCCCGCCCGGAGCCGCCGCGGCCACCGGCCCGGGGTTTCTGATTTTTGGATGAACAATATCTGAAAATTTTTGAAAAAAAACTGAAGTATTTATATTGACTTTTGACAAACGGTGTGTTATACTTACCCTACCCCGAGTGTCCTCGGTCAACTTGTGGTCCGCCGCGTAAGGCGCGACCGTCCGGAGATAGAAGTGAGCAGCCGCAGGCGACCAGCAGAAGAAAAAGAACGGGAAGGCGCAGCAGCCGGGAGCGTTCCCGCGCTCCGCTCCCTCATCCTCTCGGCGTCGCAGGGCGACGAAGCCGCCTTCGGGGATCTCGCGTCCATGTATTCTCCGCTCCTCGAGGCCTCCGTTGCGCCGTACCGCGGCAGGCTCTCCAAAGAGGACGTGGAGGAGATCTCCCAGGAGGCCCTCCTTTCCTTCCACAGAGCGGTGAAGACCTTCGACCCGCTGTACGGGGACACAGGCTTCGGCCTTTACGCAAAGACCTGCGTCGCCAACGGCGTAAGGGACGCCCTCAGGCGCATCGCCAGGGGCGCCCGGCTCAGCACCGTGCCGCTCGAGGACACGCTGCCGGCCGGCCTCGGAGACGATCCCGCGGGGAGCTACATCGCCGAGGAGTCCGCCGCCGAGCTCCGCGCCAGGATCCGCGGCGCGCTGTCGCCGTTCGAGAACACCGTATGGTGGTCGCACTACTCCGGAATGAGCTGCGCCGAGATCGCGGCCGCGTCCGGAAGATCCGTCAAATCCGTCAACAACGCCTTGTGCCGCGTCCGTCAGAAGCTGCGCAGGCTGCTGTCATAGATTCCATATGCCCGGCTAGCTTAATTACCAGAGCGTTGATTTTCTTCAAAGGTACCGGTGCAATTCCGGTAAGGGGCAACTATACTTTTCCATTTTTTACAGAGGTAGAACATGTACGAAGACGAAGTCAAAGTCGAAGAGACCGAAACCGAAGCCGCTCCCGTTGAATTCCAGGATGAGACTTTGGTATGCGTTGAGTGCGGAAACGAATTTGTATTCACCGCCGGCGAGCAGGCCTTCTATGCCGAGAAGGGCTACACCAACAAGCCGAAGAGATGCAAAGCGTGCCGCGATGCCAAGAAGAACGCGAACAAGCCTCCCAGACAGACCTACGTGGCGGTCTGCAGCGAATGCGGCGGCGAAGCCATTCTTCCCTTTGAGCCTTCCAAGGACAAGCCTGTTTACTGCAGCGCCTGCTTCGAGAAGAGAAGAAACGCCCGCTAACGACCGGTCCGTCCGGCCTCGCGCCTGCGTGTAGGCCGGGGACAAAACGGGGCTGCCAGACGGTCCCGGTCAAAAAGCACGCCCGGAAACGTGATTTTCCGGGCGTGTTTTATGATGACGGCCGCTCAGGCCGGGCCCGGCTCGTCGAAGAGATAGTTTACATTTCCGGCCAGAAGGGCCGTGTAACCGCGGTAGACCACCTCGGGCCTGCTGTCGAAGTTCTCCTTCATCCTCCGGGCGCGGTCCGCGCTGTCCGCGTGCAGGACGGCCTCGAAGATGACCTTTTTCTTTTCCGTGAGGACGCAGCGGACGTCGCACTCGCCGGTCGTCCGGTCGACGTTTATGATCTCGCTGTAAGGCTCGACGCCTCTGCGGGAAAAATCAAGGTATCTTAGCGCCGCTCCGAGCGCCTTGTCAAGCATCGACGGCAGGACCTCGGAACTGAGGCTGCCGGCCACCGTCCGGCCCTGCTCCGAGATGTAGTAGAGCGTCCGGCCTTCGGACTCGACCGACTCTATGAGTCCGGCGTCAGTCATTTCGTTGAAGCACTCGGCAAAGTCCAGAAAAAGGACGTAGTCCGTCTGCATGACTATGTCGCTGATCGTGCAGAGCTCCAGCGGATAGTTTATGTTCTCGAGCAGGTAAAGAACGAAGATCTTTACGTTGCGTTTGGCTCCAATTGCCGATGACATGGCACTCTCCGGATGATGATTTCGTCCGCCGGGACGCCGCCGGACGCCATAATAATAACATATTTCGGGCCCGTGTTCAAGTGTTTTGTGGCCCGTTCATTAACTTGTGCAAAACGCAGATCGATGGTATAATAGATGTACGGAAGCTTGAAATGATAAAAAGCAAGAAATCCATGACAAGAAGGACCGTCCGGACGATGGTCCTGGTCTGCCTGCTGCTGGGCGCCAGCGCGCTCATCATCGGTCTTGCCGTATACGTATCCACGATGACCCGTCAGTACGTGAGGCACGCGTACGAGATCGCCAGCCACGCGCAGATGTCCGCGAAGCACGGGACCGACTCGATGGCCCCTGCCGACGAGGTCATGACCATATACCGCTCCCTCACGCCGGAACAGAGACAGAAGATCGAGACGGACCCCGATGAGTACCGCTCCTACTTCTCGTCCATCGACACCGAGGAGGGCGGCGGCGACTTCTTCGACTTCTTCATGACCGACAGCGACCATCTCTGCCTCGTCATGGCCGACGTCTCCGGAAAGGGCGGCCTTGCCCGGCGATGTTCATCGCCGCCGCTGTTTTGTTTGCCTTTTCCGCGTTTTTGTGATATCATATAGTACGTTATTTGGACGCCAGTCATCTATCCTGTTGTTACATTAGTCATTTATCCTGTTGCTACATTAATCGGTTATCCTGTTGCTGCATCAGTCAGTTATCCTGTTGCTACTTTAGTCAGTTATTGTGTTACTACATTAGTCATTTATTCTGTTAATACTTTAATCACTTGTTCTGTTACAGGACTATACGGTTTTTAGACTTGCCGGCGCGCGGCGCCGCGGAAGGACGGTTTTCATGATCGACATCGCGATCTTGGGTTTCGGAGTTATAGGCGGCGGAGTTGCCGGGGTGCTGGAGGCAAACGGCGGGCACATCGCCGAAAGACTCGGGACCGGCATCCGGATAAAATACATACTTGACCAGCGGGAGTTCCCCGGCACGCCCTACGCGGGGCTGGTGGTGCACGATATAGGCGTCATCCTGTCCGACCCCGACGTCTCCGTGGTCGTCGAGGCCATGGGCGGAGTGCATCCGGCCGCAGAATACACCGCGGCCGCCATCGAGTGCGGGAAGAGCGTCGTCACCTCCAACAAGGCGGTCGTGGCCGACCGCGGCGACGTCCTGCTGGCCGCCGCCCGCAGGCGCGGCGTCCGATACCTGTTCGAGGCGAGCGTCGGCGGAGGCATACCCATCATACGTCCCATGACCGACGACCTGGCCTCCAACCGGATCGAATCCGTAAGGGGCATTCTGAACGGAACGACCAACTTCGTCCTCTCGAGGATGGAGGAGGGCGTCCCTTACGCCGACGCGCTGGACGAGGCTCGCGAGCTCGGCTACGCCGAGAGGGACCCGTCGGCCGACGTCGGAGGCTTCGACTCCGCCCGCAAGATAGTGATCCTGGCGGCCCTGGCCTTCGGCAAGCTGATCCCGATAGAAAAGATCAGCATAAGAGGCATAGACGCCGTGACACCGGAGGAACTTGCCGAGGCAAAGCGGAACGGCTGCCGCATAAAGCTCGTGGCGGAGACCTCGCTCACCGCGGACGGGCGCATCTACGCGGCCGTAGCCCCCGAGGCGGTGCCGCCGACCTCGCTGTTCTATTCGGTCGGGGGCGTGTTCAACGCGGTCTCCGTGACCGGAAACATGCTCGGCGAGGCGGTCTTCTACGGCCGGGGCGCCGGGCGCGAGGCCACGGCGGGCGCCGTCGTCGCGGATATAATCGACGCCGCCGAGAGGCGCTTTGCCGCCCCTCCGGCGCTCATGTGGACCAGGGCCCGCGACGAGGACCTCTCGCCGGTCAAATGAACCGCAAGCCGCCGCAGGACCGGCCCCTCAGAGTCGTCCATATACTGACCGACAGCAATATCGGGGGAGCCGGGAGGCAGCTGCTCTACCTTGCCGGCGCCTCGGACAGATCCAAGTTCGAATTCATATTCATCCTTCCAGAAGGCGCCCGGACCGGACCGGAATTCGAGAGGCTCGGCGCCGGCGTAAGATACGTCCGCGGCCTGCGGAAGTCGTTCTCGCCCGCGGCCGGCAGGGAGCTTCTCCTGCTTCTGAAGGAGCTGCGGCCGGACATAGTCCACACCCACGCGTCGTTCACCGGTCGCATTGCCGCGCTCAGGGCCCGCGTGCCGGTCAGGATAATGACGCGCCACAGCTCCGACCCGCCTCCGCGTATACTGTCCCGCCTGCCGGGAAGGCTGCTCTGTTCCCTGCACTGGCGCCGGACGCTGACCGCCGCCGTCGCCACCGACGCGGAGTCCGCCCTGTCGCTTGTGTCGTGCGGCATGCCCGAAAAGTACATATCCGTAATATACAACGGGGCGCCCGAGCCCCGTAAAGTCGGAGCCGGCGAGTCTGCCGCCCTCAGGGCGGAGCTGGGCATCCCGGAAAACGCCGTGGTGTGCGGAACCTTTGCAAGGCTCGAGCCCGAGAAGGACATCGTCACGCTGCTCCGCGCCGCCGCCCTCTGCATGCGTACCGCGTCGAACCTGTATTTCATCATATGCGGCGAGGGCTCCCTCGGAGCCGAGCTGCGCGCGCTGTCGTCGCGCTACGGCCTTGACGGCAGGGTGATCTTCTGCGGCTTCGCCGCCGATCCCGCCCCGTACATGGCCATCTGCTCGCTGCTTGTAAGCTGCTCCCGGGCGGTCGAGACCTCCAGCCTTTCCGTCATAGAGGGGATGAGCATGGGCCTCGTGCCCGTCGTAACGGACGTGGGCGGCAGCCCGGTCCTGGCCGAGGGCTGCGGCGTTTGCGTCCCTCCCTGCGACCCTCCGGCGCTGTACGAGGCGATCCTCGGCCTGCTGCGCGACCCCGTCCGCAGGTCTGCGCTGTCCGAAGCGGCAAGGCAGAGATACCTGCGGGAATTCACCGCGGAGGCCATGGCCTCAAAGACCTGCGCGCTGTATTCGTCGCTCTTCCGCGGCTGACGGCCGATTCTGGCAGACGCGGCGGAGTTTTGCCGAAAAAATTGTTAACAAATTGTTAATTCGTGAGAAAAAGTCTTGATTTTTTCTCCGGCGGTGGTACAATTATAGCCGAAGCTTGGCACTCGCAACAAATGAGTGCCAGAATTCGGCGCCGCGACGAACGGACGAAGCCGGCGCGCGTGCGCCGGGCCGAAACGGATTTCAAATAATTATATATATGTCCAAGGAGGAATACCATGAACATCAAACCGCTGGCCGACAGAGTGGTCATCAAACTTCTCGAGGCCGAAGAAAAGACCCAGGGCGGCATCTTTCTTACCGCCAGCGCCCAGGAGAAGCCTCAGGTAGCCGAAGTCCTCGCCGTAGGACCCGGCAAGCTCAACGACGACGGGACCCGCACCCCCGTCGAGATCAAGGTCGGTGAGAAAGTCATCGCCAGCAAATACGCCGGGACCCAGGTAAAGATCGACGGCGTCGAATACACCATCATCTCCGAAAAAGACGTGCTGGCCGTCATCGACTGACCGGCCTCATAATACGAAAGGATCTGAACAATCATGGCAAAAGATATCTACACCGGAACCGATGCCAGAAGCGCCCTTCTCCGCGGCGTTGACAAGCTGGCCGACACCGTCAAGATCACCCTCGGCCCTAAGGGCAGGAACGTGGTCCTCGACAAGAAATACGGCGCTCCGCTGATCACCAACGACGGCGTGACCATCGCCAAGGAGATCGAGCTCGACGACCCCGCCGAGAACATGGGTGCGCAGCTCGTTAAAGAAGTCGCCACCAAGACCAACGACGCGGCCGGCGACGGCACCACCACCGCCACCCTGCTGGCCCAGGCCATGCTCCACGAGGGCATGAAGAACGTCGCTGCCGGGACCAACCCCATGATCCTCCGCAAGGGCATGCAGAAGGCCATCGACAAGGCCGTCGAGTGCCTGGCCGGCATCTCCAAGCCCGTCAGCGGCTCGGCCGACATCGCCAGAGTCGGAACCATCTCCGCCTCCGACGAGGTCATAGGCACCCTCATCGCCGACGCCATGGAAAAGGTCACCGCCGACGGCGTCATCACCGTCGAGGAGTCCAAGTCCGCCGAGACCTCCTCCGAGGTCGTCGAAGGAATGCAGTTCGACCGCGGCTACGTATCCCCCTACATGGCCACCGACATGGAGAAGATGGAGGCCGTCCTCGACGACGCCTACATCCTTATCACCGACAAGAAGATCTCCGCCGTCCAGGACATCCTGCCCGTGCTCGAGCCCATCGCCCAGTCCGGCAAGAAGCTCCTCATCATCGCCGAGGACGTCGACGGCGAGGCCCTCACCACCATCATCCTCAACAAGCTGCGTGGCACCTTCGTCTGCGTGGCCGTAAAGGCCCCCTCCTTCGGCGAGAAGCGCAAGGAGATGCTCCGCGACATAGCCATCCTGACCGGCGGCCAGGTGATCACCTCCGAACTCGGCCTCGAGCTTAAGGACACCACCCTCCAGATGCTCGGCCGCGCGCGCCAGGTCAAGGTCTCCAAGGAGAACACCACCATCGTCGACGGCGCCGGAGATCCCGCCGCCATCAAAGAGCGCGTCGCCCAGATCAGGGCCGCCCTCGAGACCACCACTTCCTCCTACGACCGCGAGAAGCTCCAGGAGAGGCTCGCCAAGCTGGCCGGCGGCGTCGCCGTCATCAAGGTCGGCGCGGCCACCGAGGTCGAGATGAAGGAGAAGAAGCTCCGCATCGAAGACGCACTGAACGCCACCAAGGCAGCCGTCGAGGAAGGCATCGTCCCCGGAGGCGGAGTCGCCTACATCAACGTCATCCCCGAGGTCGCGAAGCTGCTCGACGCCACCGACGGCGACGAGAAGACCGGCGTACAGATCGTGCTGAAGGCCCTCGAGGCCCCGGTGCGCCAGATCGCCGCCAACGCCGGCGTCGACGGCGGAGTCGTCGTCGACAAGATCGTCTCCTCCGGCAAGATCGGCTACGGCTTCGACGCCTACAACGAGACCTACGTCGACATGATGAGCGCGGGTATCGTGGATCCCACCAAGGTGTCCCGTTCCGCTCTCCAGAACGCCGCTTCCATAGCCGCCTCCGTCCTCACCACCGAGGGCGTCGTGGCCAACCAGAAGGAAGACCCGGCCGCAGCCGCGGCCGCCAACGCCGCCATGAACGCGGGCGGCGGAATGTACTGATCGGACCTCGGACGCGGTACCGTACTGAAACCGCGCCGGGAGGAAAGGCAGACCGCCTTCCTCCCGGCGCTTTAAAAGGAGAACGCTTATGGCAGTAACTAACGACTCGGGCGGGCCCTGCTTTGCCACGGAATCCGGCAGGGCATGGAGCAACCTCATCGGAATGGCGGTCACCGGGGCCGCGATCTCCGTTTTTCTGTTCTTTCTTCTGAGAGACTCCGCGCAGACCGGGACCCTTCTGGCCGTTTGCGGAGGCCTGTTCGCGGCGGTCGTCCTCTTCGGGCTGTACAGCGTGCACACGTCCAGGTTCAGGATCGTCTTCAGAGGGAACGCCATCCACCTCACCAACGTTGCCACGAAGCAGGAGTTCGACGTGTGGGACATCCCGGCCTCGGACTGCGTGATGAAGCTGACCGACCCGGAGAATGATCTCGGCAGTCTCGTGATACGCAAAACGCAGTTCAGGATGACGAAAGTCAGGAATTTCTCCGCCATGAAACAGTACGTGGAGGAGCATTTCCCGAAGGGCTGACCGGTCGGTCACCGTCT
>JAEEJM010000157.1 GCA_016281895.1 Clostridiales bacterium | reverse complement strand
GGCCGGAAGCCTGCCATCAGATTCCAGACCTTTAAAACGTCTCTGACCTGTTTTTAATAAACATATCATAAAGGAGAACCCGAAAATGTTTTCATCCGACTACTCCATCTGGCAGTTCCTGAAGGACATTCTCTTCGATCCTAAGGTCCTTACGGTCATAGCCGCCGCGGTGGCTTCCATCTTTCCCGGCTTCGGCTCCGCCAAGGCCGTCGGTTCCGTCGGCGAGGCCCTCGACGGCCTGCTCTCTGAGGACCCCGACAAGTTCGGCAAGGGCCTCCTTCTCCAGCTGCTTCCCGCTACGCAGGGCATTTACGGTCTGATCATCGCCTTTATGATCATGCTCCAGCTGCCCGACGTCAGCACGGTGGCCCAGGGCTTCTACTTCATCGGCACGGCTCTGCCTATCGCCTGCTGCGGATATTTCTCCGCCGTGAAGCAGGGGCGGGTCTCCGCCGCCGGTATCGCGACGATCGCAAAGAAGCCCGAAGCGTCGGGCAAGACCGCTCTCACCGCCGCCATGGTCGAGCTCTACGCTCTGCTTGCGCTTCTTATATCCTTCCTGCTCGTTATCAACAATCCCTTCTGACGAACCATGATCGGACTTGAAAAAGTCACCGGAAGGATCCTCTCCGAGGCCGAAAAGGACGCGAACGCGGTCATAGCCGAGGCGGAGAAGAAGTGCGCCGAGATCGGGGCGCGCTCCCGGGACCGCATCGCCGCGATCAACGACAGGGCCCAGGAGGAGATCTCTTCGGAAGGGCAGAACATAGTCTCAAGGGCAAAGTCGGCCTCCTCGATGCAGACCCGCAACATAATGCTGTCCGCGAAGGGCGAGGCGCTCGACCTTGCCTTCGACGCGGCCGTTGAGGCCATCTGCGGCATGCCCCGGGGCGATTACGCCGCCTTCCTGTGCAGGCTCGCCTCCGAGGCCGTCGACGCCAACCGCGGCGCGTCCTCATGCAGGATCTCCATGAACGCCGCAGACGCCTCGTCGGTGGGCGAGGCCGTCCTGTCGGCGCTGAGATCGTCGCACGGTGGCGTGACTTTCTCGCTGTCCGACGTCCCCGCCGGGATCAGGGGCGGCCTGCTGCTCGATTTCGGCGATACCGACGTCGACTGCTCGGTCGAGACCGTCGTCGCGCAGAACCGGCCCGCCCTGGAGGGCAGGGTCTGCACCATACTCTTCGACAGATCCGCAAAATAAGACCGGAGGCACCTATGTCCAGATATTCCGAAGCCGAATATATGTACGCCTCCGCGAAGCTGGCGTCGCTCTCGGGCAGGCTCGCCTCACCCGGCAGGCTGCAGGCGCTCTGCGATGCCCGATCCACGGCCGAGCTTTACGACCGGCTGGCCGAGCTCGGCGTGAGCGCCGTCTGCGAGGGCGGCTCGCCTGAAGCCGAAAAGACGCTCATGTCGTACCTTTCGGCCCGATATGCGGAGCTCGACGGCTTCATTCCGGATCCCGAGCCCCTTCGCATCATGAGGCTGCGGTACGACTGCCACAACCTGAAGACCGCAGTAAGATGCAGGTACCTGGGCATATCGCCCGACCCGTTCTTCATCGACTGCGGCAACATACCGGCCGCAAAAGTGAAGGACGCCGCCGAGGCGCACGACTACTCGGAAATACCCGGCAGACTCGGGGAGGCGGCCCGGACCGCCGATGCGCGTCTGTCCGAGTCCGGCAACTCCAGGGACACCGACGTGGCCCTCGACCGCGCCTGTTTCGAGGACATGAGGGAGGCAGCCGGAGCCTTCGGCTTTGAGCCGGCGTCGCGCCTGCTCTCGCTCAAGATCGACCACACCAACATCCTGACAAGACTTCGCATTTTCGAAATGACCAACCCCGACGCCGCGCGCCTCTGCGAGGAGGACTCCTTCCTCGATGGCGGCTCGATCCCCGTCCCGGCACTTGCGGCCTGCGCTTCCGGAGAGGAGCTCTTTGCCGCCGTCGGCAGAGTCCTGGGACCCGAATTCGGCTCCGCTCTTGCGGCGCAGGCAGCCTCCGGCAACGAGGCGGTATCGGCCTTCCTCGACAGATGCTTCCTCTCCGAGGCCTCGGCCTGTGCCGGCAGTTCGCAGCTCGGCGCGGGCCCGCTGCTCCGCTACGCCGTGTCGCTCGAGTCGTCCGTCAGGAACATGCGCATCATTATCTCCGGTGTCGGCGCGGGAACCGATCCGGATACTCTCAGGGAAAGGCTGCGCCTGTAATGTACAAGATCGCGGTTATAGGAAAACAAAGCGACGTGCTCGGCTTCATGGCCCTGGGCTTCAGGGTCGAGACGGTGAGCGACGCGGCCGGTGCCGCCTCGCGCCTTAAAGCGCTGGCGGCTTCCCGCGAATACGCCGTCATCTTCGTCGCCGAGGACTTCGCCGCGGAGCTCGAGCCCGAGATCCGCCGGTACACGGACGATCTGATACCGGCCGTTGTACCGATCCCCACGTCGGGCGCGGACGGCGGCTACGGAATGAACGCCATCAGCGAGGCCGTTATACGTGCCGTCGGCGCCGACATCAAATAAAAAAAGGAACACTGAGATGAGCACACAGGGAAGAGTATACAAAGTCGCCGGTCCTCTCGTCATAGCCGAGGGGATGAGGTCGGCCAACATGTTCGACGTCGTGCACGTCGGAGAGAAAGAGCTCATAGGCGAGATAATCGAGATGCACGGCGACCGGGCCTCCGTCCAGGTCTACGAGGAGACCGCCGGCATCGGCCGCGGCGACGAGGTCGTCTCTACCGACGCGCCTCTGTCCGTCGAACTCGGCCCCGGGCTCGTGACAAACATATACGACGGCATCCAGCGCCCGCTCGAGACGCTCCGCGAGATGGCCGGCTCTAACCTGAAAAAGGGCATCAGCGCCCCGGGCCTCGACCGCTCCAGGGTGTGGGATTTCGACGCCACCGCCTCGGTCGGCGACTCCGTCTGCGCCGGCGACATAATAGGCACCGTCAGGGAGACCGAGGCCGTTCTGCATAAGATAATGGTCCCGCCCGCATCGCGCGGCGGAAAGATCCGCTCCATCCGGTCCGGAAGCTTCCGCGTGACCGACACCGTTGCCGTGATAGAGCGCGAAGACGGCTCGTCCGAAGAACTGTCCCTTATGCAGAAGTGGCCCGTCCGCATCTCCCGCCCGTACAGGGAGAAGCTGCCCCCGACCGAGCCCCTTATCACCGGACAGAGGAACATGGACTCCATGTTTCCCATCGCCCGGGGCGGAACGGCCTGCGTGCCGGGCCCGTTCGGCTCCGGAAAGACCGTCGTCCAGCACCAGCTTGCAAAATGGTCCGACGTCGACCTCGTCGTCTACATAGGCTGCGGCGAGCGCGGCAACGAGATGACCGACGTGCTTCGGGAGTTCCCCGAGCTCGCCGACCCGCGCACAGGCCGCTCTCTCATGGAGCGTACCATACTGATAGCCAACACCTCCGACATGCCGGTCGCCGCCCGCGAGGCGTCCATATACACCGGCATAACGATAGCCGAATACTTCCGCGACATGGGCTACTCCGTCGCCGTCATAGCCGACTCCACGTCGCGCTGGGCGGAGGCGCTTCGCGAGATGTCCGGGCGCCTCGAGGAGATGCCCGGCGAGGAAGGATATCCCGCCTACCTGACCTCCAGGCTCGCCCAGTTCTACGAGCGCGCCGGAAAGGTCGTCTGCCTCGGCTCAGACCGCCGCGAAGGCGCACTGTCCGCCATAGGGGCCGTATCTCCTCCCGGCGGCGACATCTCCGAGCCCGTCTCCCAGGCCACGCTTCGCATAGTCAAGGTCTTCTGGGGCCTCGATTCCGCCCTGGCCTACCGCAGGCACTTCCCGGCCATCAACTGGCTCAACTCCTATTCGCTCTACCGCGACAGGCTGGCGCAATGGTACGCCGAGAACGTCGCCTCCGACTTCATGGAGAAGACGCAGCGCTGCCTCAAGACCCTGCAGACCGAGGCCTCGCTCAACGAGATCGTCCAGCTTGTCGGCATGGACGCGCTGTCGCCGGACGACCGCATGACGCTCGAGATATCCCGCTCGCTGAGAGAGGACTATCTGCAGCAGGACGCCATGAGCGACACAGACACGTACACGCCTCTCGACAAGCAGTATGCGCTGCTCAGCTTGCTGTTCTCGTTCGAGGACAAGGGCAGGGAGGCGATCAAAAAGGGCGCCGACATCGACGCCGTATCCGAGCTGCCCGTCCGCGAGCGCATAGGCCGCGCCAAAGCGGTGCCCTATGAGAACTACCGCGCCGAATACGCCGAGATCGAGGCCGAGCTCGACCGCGAGCTCGAAGCCGTGATCCCTGTATAAGGAGGCCTCCATGATCAAGGAATACAAGACCATCGAAGAGGTCGCCGGCCCTCTTATGCTCGTAAAGGGCGTCGACGGCGTCAAATACGACGAGCTCGGCGAGATCGTCATGCCCGACGGCTCTGTGCGGCGCTGCCGCGTGCTGGAAGTCAACGGCAACGACGTCATGGTGCAGCTGTTCGAGTCATCGACCGGCATCAACCTGTCCGAGTCCAAGGTCCGCTTCGTCGGCCACGGGGTCGAGCTGGCCGTGTCGCCCGACATGCTGGGCCGGGTCTTCAACGGCATGGGCGAGCCCATCGACGGCGGAGCCCGCATAATACCCGACAAATACTGCGACATCAACGGCACTCCGATCAATCCCGCGGCAAGGTACTACCCGTCCGAGTTCATCCAGACCGGCATATCTACCATAGACGGCCTCAACACCCTCGTCAGGGGCCAGAAGCTGCCCATATTCTCGGGTTCCGGCCTGCCTCACGCAAACCTGGCCGCCCAGATCGCCCGCCAGGCGAGGGTGCTCGGTACCGAGTCGAACTTTGCCGTAGTGTTCGCGGCGGTCGGCATTACCTTTGAGGAGGCAGACTTCTTCATCAGCGACTTCCGCCGCACCGGAGCCATAGGCAGGACCGTGCTGTTCATAAACCTGGCGTCCGACCCGGCCATCGAGCGCATATCCACGCCCCGCATGGCGCTCACCGCCGCCGAGTATCTTGCATTCGAGCAGAACATGCACGTGCTCGTCATAATAACCGACATCACGAACTACGCCGAGGCCCTGCGGGAGGTCTCCGCGGCCCGCAGGGAGGTGCCCGGCCGCCGCGGCTATCCCGGCTACATGTACACCGACCTCGCGACGCTGTACGAGCGCGCCGGACGCAAGATGGGCTCCGAGGGCTCCATCACTATGATACCCATCCTCACCATGCCCGAGGACGACAAGACCCATCCGATCCCCGACCTCACGGGCTACATCACGGAGGGCCAGATCATCCTCTCGCGCGAGATGTACAGAAAGGGCTATCTGCCGCCCGTCGACGTCCTTCCTTCGCTGTCAAGGCTCAAAGACAAGGGCATAGGCGCCGGAAAGACCCGCGAGGACCATTCCGGAGTCATGAACCAGCTGTTCTCGAGCTACGCCCGCGGCAGGGAGGCAAAAGAGCTCATGGTGGTCCTCGGCGAGGCCGCCCTGACGCCCATAGAGCGCCTCTACGCCCGCTTTGCCGACGAGTTCGAGGCCAGATACATAAACCAGGGCTTCTACGAGAACCGCACCATAGAGCAGACGCTCGACCTCGGCTGGCAGCTGCTGGCCCTGCTCCCAAGGTCCGAGATGAAGCGCATCAAGCCCCACCTCGTCGACAAGTACTGGCCGCTGACCGAAGGCGAGAACAATGGCTGAGATAAGAGTCAACCCGACCCGAATGGAGCTCAAGAAGCTCAAGACCCGCTACAGCACGTCCAGGCGCGGCCACAAGCTGCTCAAGGACAAGCGGGACGAGCTAATGAAGCAGTTCCTGGAGGTCGTGAGGGAGTGCAGGCAGAGGCGGACGTCCGTCGAGGAGCGCCTCAGGGCCTATTACGCGGCCTTTACGGCCGCCGGCGCCGCCTGCAACCCGCACATACTGGAGCAGGCGCTTATGGCGCCGGCGGGCGAGGCCACGGTGGACATCGACCTTGTCAACATGATGAGCGTGACGGTCCCCGAGTACCGCGGCGAGGGCATCGAGGTCGGCATGAACTACGGCCTTGCCTTCACCCCTCCGGGGCTCGACGCCGCCCTGCGCGAGCTGTCGTCGCTGGCCATGGACATGGTCGAGCTTGCCGAGGTCGAAAAAAAGGCACAGCTCCTGGCCCTCGAGATCGAGCGGACCAGGCGCCGCGTCAACGCCCTCGAATACATACTTATGCCCAGGTATCTCGAGGCCATAAGGACCATCACCATGAAGCTCGACGAGGACGAGCGCGGCAACCGAGCGCGGCTCATGAAAGTCAAGGAGATGATGGTCGAGGCCGAACTTGCCAGGCGCCGCGCCCGCATGTACGGAGAGGACGCCTCCGAGGCCGGACCGAACCCCCGGTGAAGGTCTGCCGTACTCACTGAAACAAAAAAGATACAAGGACCTCAGATACCGACTCAAACAGAAGAGATACAGCAACGGCGCCGGACATTCGTCCGGCGCCGTGCTTATTGTGTCGGTGCTTATTCCTCGTCCCGTCCGCCGTCCTCGTCCTCGCGGACGGCAAGGCTCACTATGAGCTTCGTGACGCGGACCTCGTCCTCCATCTCCGACACGAGGACGTGCAGATCCTCGTACTCGAAGACGTCGCCGACGTGGGGATCGGAATTGAGGTTCTCGATGGCCCAGCCTCCGACGGTGGAGTAGTCGCACTCGAAGTCCTTAGGATAGTAGTCGAGCTCGGAGAAGAAATCGTCGATGTTCATATCGCCGCTGACTTCGTACTTGTGGTCGCCGATGGCCACCATCTCCTCGACGATCTCGTCGCTCTCGTCCCAGATGTCGCCGACGATCTCCTCGAGTATGTCCTCGACCGTGACGACGCCCAGCGTGCCGCCGAACTCGTCGATGACTATGGCGATGTGCGTCTTGCGGTCGCGCAGATGGTGCAGGGCCGCGGGCAGGCGCATTGTCTTATGCAGGAACAGGGGCTTCATGAGCAGAGGCCTGAGGTCGACGTCCTTGTTGTCGACCGCCTCCTTGAAGTAGTGGTTGAGGAAGAGGATGCCGATTATGTCGTCTATACTGTCGTCGTAGACGGGGATCCTGGAATAGATCGAGTTCTCGATGATCTCCCGGATGGACTCCTGGTCGTCGTTGATGTCGATGGACACGAGGTCGATGCGGGGAGTCATGATCTCCTCGATGGTGGTCTCGTGGAACTCGAGCGACGACTGAAGCAGCTCGCTCTGGCCCTCGTCTATGACGCCCTCCTCCTCGACGGTGTCGATGATGGAAGAGAGCTCGTCCTCCGTGACGTCGGGCGCCGTTCCGTCGTTGTCGCGGCCCCAGAGCTTTCTGAGCAGCCAGAGCAGGCCCATGACCACGGCCACGAGCGGGAAGAGAACGACGGTGAGTATCCTCACAGGCAGGGCCACCCACAGCACGACCTTGTCCGCGTACTTTCTGCTTATGATCTTCGGAAGGATCTCGCCGAATACGAGCACGATGAGCGTCATAACGACCGTGGATACGGTCGAGGCCACGCCCTCGATGCCGCTCATGGTGAAGAGCTTCTTGAAGAGGACTATGAACAGGGAGGTCGCGCACGTCGTCGCGGCGATGTTTGCAAGGTTGTTGCCTATCAGTATGGCGCACAGAGCCGTCGTGAAACGCTCTGATATCCTCAGCGCCAGCGAGGCGAAGCGGACCTTTTCCGATGCGGCCTTGGACAGCCTCATGCGGCTGGCGGAGTTGAAGGAGATCTCGCTGCCGGAGAAAAAGGCGGAGAACAGGAGCATCACGAAGACGATGCAGATGTAGACGATCACTGTGACGGGACTCATATCAGGCCTCCGCGGCCGCGGTATCGGCCGGCTTCTGACTCTCTGCCGCAAGTTCGGCCAGATCGTCCTCGTCAAGTATGTGCATGATCACCGTGAGGATGCGGGTCTTGGAGACCTTTTCGACGGTGATCTCGATGTTCTCTCCGTAGATGAAAGACTCGTCCTTCACGGGAAGGTGTCCGAGCTTCTCGGTGACGAAGACGCCGAGCGTGTAGTTGGCGATTCGCGGATCGCTGCAGGGAACTCCCATGCGCTCGAAGACGTCCCCGGTCTTCAGCGCGGCCGAGACGGAGAAGCGGTTGCCGCCGAGCTTGAAGAAGTCGTAGTCGACCACGTCCTCCTCGTCCCAGATCTCGCCGACGAGCTCCTCAAGGAAATCCTCTATCGTGACGACGCCGAGGACCTTCTTATCCTCGGAGCGCACTATGCCGAGATAGATCTTATGCTGCCTCATCGAATTGAGCAGGCCGTCGATGCTCTCGTGCGGATCCACGAAATGGGGCTTGTACATGACGGAGCGCTTGTCGACCCTGGGGTTCTTCATATAGGCGCGGAGGAAGCGGCGGATAGGCAGCACGCCTATGACGTGATCGAGGTCCCCGTCGGTTATGAGTATCCGGGAATGGGGGATCGTCTTGATCCTGTCGATCAGCTCGCGGTTGGAGAGGCGCACGTCCAGATGGACGATGTCGTCCCTCATGGTCATGACGTCCGAGGCGCAGGTCTCGGGAAACTCAAGCACGGACTTGAGCAGATCGGACTGCTCGTCGTTGATGACGTCCTGCTTCTCGGCTGTGTTGATGATCTCCTTGAGCTCCTCCTCGGTAAAGGACGGTTCGGTATCGCCCTTGATGAGCTTCGAGAAGAGATCGGAAATGTGCGTAAAAAAAGTCACCAAAGGAGAAAAGACCTTCATCAGGAAGCGCAGCGAAGGCGCAAAAGACAGGGACAGCGTGTCCGGCCTGTCGTTTGCCAGTGCCTTCGGGATCATTTCACTGAAAAGGAAAACTATTCCCGTGGTGATGAATGTGGTCAGCGCGGTGAGCTGCTCCTCGCCGACGCCGGAAAAGGCGCCGCTGTCGTGCCTGAGCGTAACGAAGAGGGTGGCCACCGAAGCCGCCGCGATATGGGTGATGTTGTTGCCGATGAGAAGAGTCGTGAGCGCGCGGTCGAAGGAGTTGAGTATGTACATAGCCTTCTTTGCGCGCCGGTCTCCGTCGTTCTCCGCAAGCTTGCGAATCTTGATCTTGTTGAGCGCGGAAAAACAGCTTTCGGATGCCGCGAAGTAGCCGCCGAGGATTACAAGGATAACGAATAGTACGAGGCAGCATAAACTGTCGCCGTCCATAAAAAAGTACCATCTGCCTTTCTTTTCATGATTTTTGTGTGAAAAATCTT
>JAEEJM010000156.1 GCA_016281895.1 Clostridiales bacterium | reverse complement strand
GCGGCCGACACGAGCAGCACGAAGACCATCCGGAGACAGTCGCGGTTTGTCTGGGCGGATTCGATGAACAGCACGATCTTGCTCTCGCCGGCCTCGACCTTTTTCTCGTCGGGCTTGAACTTCGCGTAGAGCGTGAGCATGTATATCAGGATCAGGACGGCAAGGAGTATCGCCAGCCCGTCCGTAAAGTTCTTCAAGGTTTTCATCTGCCGCTCCTGGTCATTTTCTGGCTATCCGGCGGTACTCGCCGGAAAGCGGGAAGGGAAGGTGCGCCGCCGACGCCCGGATGACGGCGTCGACCTCCGCCGGGGTCTCGGTGGTGAAAAGACTGAACCCGCCCCCGATGTGCGCGGCGGAGAGCGCCTGCGGCTGGTCAGCCATGTAAAGCGTAACGCTGTTGAGAATGAGGCTGCGGTGCCGCCACGCTCTTCGAACGGGGAAGACCTTGCGCATGCGGTCCGTCAGGCTGTGCTTTCCGCAGGTCCGGCAGCCACCGCATTCGAGTCCGACGCATTTTTCGGTGAGCATGAGCGGGATGCGCCCGTAGATCATGGGAACGGGCCTGCCCCCGAGGTCCCTTATGCGCGGAAGCGTGAGCTCGGGCGACGGCACATAGTCCGAGATCCCCAGCCGCTCGTATGCGGCGGCGCTCTCGCCGTTCGTGACGTTGAGCCTGAATCCGCCGTGCGGCGTGAGCCCGGCCTCCTTTGCCAGAGCTATCTGGCCGAGGCCGGCGACAAGAGCGTCGGTGGCGCCGGCAGCGGCGGCCGAGCGAAGCATCTGCCTGACCTCGGGCATCCCGGAATCGGTTATGACCGGGGGCAGAGACACGCCCTTCGGCGAGAGCCCCGCGGCGACCGCCTCCCCGAAGCGCTCGAGCGGGACGAAGATCATGTCGAAGGCCCCGAGCGCGGATGGGGTGATCTGCCGGGGCTCGAGAAACTCAGCGTATCTGAGAGGAGCCGGGCGCAAGACAGGTCTTGCCGGCCGATAGTCCGAGGCGTGCGCCCTGCAAGAGTAGGGAACGGGAACAGGCGCCCTTGCGGCCCTCTTTCCTTCCTGCGTCTCAGGGGCGGCGGAGGAGGCCGACTTTTTCTTGTCCTCCACGGTCCGCACGCCGAGCATCGACGGCGACAGCTTTCCGGTATAATAGGCGTCGGTGAATCCGCTCCTGGAAAAGACGCCGGACAGATAGCGCAGCTCGTCGGGAGTGGCGTTGCGCCCCTCGTCGAGCAGCCTCCTCCACACGGAGGTCACCGCGCGGACGTATTCGGCGGGCTTCATGCGGCCTTCGATCTTGAGCGACGATACCCCGTCATCTATGAGTTCCGTAACGTGGCCGGCAAGGCACAGGTCCTTGAGGCTCAGCGGATGCCCCCGGCCATTCGAGGTCGAATAAGGCAGTCTGCAGGGCTGGGCGCATTCGCCGCGGTTGCCGGAGCGTCCGCCGACCATGGACGAGAACAGGCACTGGCCGGAATGGCAGACGCACAGGGCGCCGTGGATGAAGACCTCGGCCTCGAGCGGAGCGTTTGCTGTGAAGGAGCGGATATCGTCCCTGCACAGCTCGCGCGCAAGCACGGCCCTGCGGAAGCCCATGCCGGCAAGGACGCGGGCGCTTTCGGTGCAGTGGACCGTCATCTGGGTGCTCGCGTGGAGCGGTATCTCCGGGAATGTCCTGCCGATGGCGGACGCGCCGCCGATGTCGGCAACTATAAGGGCGTCCGCTCCGGCGTCTGCGGCCGTCTCGGCTGCAAGCAGATAATCGCGGAGCTCCCTGTCGAAGACGAGGGTGTTCAGCGTAAGATAGACTCTGACTCCGGCGGCGTGAGCGTCGGCAGTAGCGGAGCGCAGGGAAGCCCAGTCGAAATTTGCCGCGTAGGCCCTGGCGTTGAAGCCCGGACCGCCCAGGTAGACCGCGTCCGCGCCGGCGCTCACCGCCGCGTCGAAGGCCGCCCTGGAGCCGGCCGGAGCCAGAAGCTCGGGCAGAGCGTCTGATCTTTTCATAATGATCCTGAGGAGACGAAATGAACGGATTTGTTAAGAGATTCAAGAAGAACGACAGCGGCTTCGTCTGCGTGAACTGCGGCAGGAAGGTCGAGCCCCTCGGCTATTCGTCGAGGAACCACTGCCCGTTCTGCCTGTGGTCCGTCCACGTCGACATAAACCCCGGCGACAGGGCCAACCCCTGCGGCGCTCCCATGCGCCCGGTCAGGGTCGAGACCGACCCGAGAAAGGGATTCGTCATAGTTCACGAGTGCACCGCCTGCGGCGAGATACGCCGCTGCAGGGCCGCGAACGGAGCGGACGTCCAGCCGGACGACGTCGAGCTGCTGATAAGTCTGACAGCCGCCGTAAGGTAGGGCTCAGGCGCGGTCGACGGGCACCAGGAGCTCCTTGCCGCCCATGTAGGGGCGGAGCACCTCCGGCACCGTTACGCTTCCGTCGGCCTGCAGACGGTTCTCGAGGAAGGCTATGAGCATCCTGGGAGGCGCCACGACCGTGTTGTTGAGCGTGTGCGGCAGGTAGGTCTTTCCGTCGGCGCCTTTTACGCGCATGCGAAGCCTCCTGGCCTGGGCGTCGCCGAGGTTGGAGCAGGAGCAGACCTCGAAGTACTTGCGCTGTCTCGGGGACCAGGCCTCGATATCGCAGGACTTGACCTTGAGGTCGGCAAGGTCGCCGGAGCAGCACTCGAGCTGACGGACCGGTATGCCGAGAGACCTGAAGAGCTCGACGGAGTACCTCCACATCTTCTCATACCATTCCATGCTGTCGGAAGGCTTGCAGACGACTATCATCTCCTGCTTCTCGAACTGATGGATCCTGTAGACCCCGCGCTCCTCTATGCCGTGAGCGCCTTTTTCTTTGCGGAAGCAGGGGGAGTAGCTCGTGAGCGTCTGGGGCAGGGAGGACTCGGGTATGATCTGGTCGATGAACTTTCCGATCATGGAATGTTCGGAGGTCCCGATGAGATAAAGGTCCTCGCCCTCGATCTTGTACATCATGGCGTCCATATCGGTCTGGCTCATGACGCCCTCGACGACGTTGCCGTGGATCATGAACGGCGGGATGTAATAGGTGAAGCCTTTGCCGATCATGAAGTCGCGGGCGTAAGAGAGCACCGCTGAATGAAGTCTGGCGACGTCCCCGCACAGGTAGTAGAAGCCGTTGCCGGAGACCCGTCCGGCGGCGTCCATCTCGATGCCGCCGAGCCGCTCCATGATATCGGTGTGATAGGGGATCTCGAAATCCGGGACGGCGGGCTCGCCGAAGCGGCAGACCTCGACGTTTTCGCTGTCGTCGCGGCCGATCGGCACGGACGGGTCGATGATGTTCGGGATCTGAAGCATGATCCTGCGGATCTTCTCGAGGTATTCCGGCTCGAGCTTCTCGAGCTCGGCAAGGCGGGCCGAAAACTCGGACACCTGCTTTTTCACTGCCTCGGCCTCGTCACGCCTTCCCTGGCCCATAAGGGCGCCGATCTGCTTTGAGAGCCTGTTGCGGTCTGCCCTGAGGGCGCTGGCTTCGGTGATGACGGCGCGGCATTCTGCGTCGAGGGCAATGACCTCGTCCACCAGGGGCAGCTTCGCGTCCTGGAACTTGTTCCTTATGTTCTGCTTTACGGCTTCGGGGTTCTCGCGTAAGAATTTCAAATCAAGCATGGCCAATCTCCGAGAATAAAAAATATATCGATTTTGTATTATATCACTTTCCGGTCCTTTTGTCAATCCGCGCGCTTTTGCCACGCTGTTGCTGTTGACGTTTTTATAAAATGATGATATAATTACTTAAATAACTTAATATCGGTCACTGAGCAACAAAATACATTTGAAAAAAGGATAAGCGTCATGGGCAATCAGAGGTCGGTTCGGGGTTCTGTCAAAAGGTCCGGAACCAGATATACAAACGGTATTCGATGGGCACTTGTTCTGTACGATATCTCTCTTTATCTGCTGATCAGCCTCGGACTGTTCGGCCTTGCCGGCTCTCTGCGGCTGGGTAAGAAAGCCACAGAGATAGCCGCCTTCGTCGTCATGTCTCTCATGCTGACGCTGCTCTCCCGCCTGCTGTTTCGGATCTATCACCAGGTTTGGAGGTTCGGCGGCATCCAGTCGTTCATACGGCTCCTCGTCGCGGATTTCTGCGCGTCTGTCGTCATACTGGTGATAACCCGCATCGGCGCGCTGCCTTTCGCCTTCCCGTTCGTATCCGTCTCTGCGTTCTGTTCCATCCAGCTGCTCTTTGCGCTGGCCATGCGCATGTTCTACCGCTTCGCTTACAAGTGCGGCAACAACACTACCTTCCTCGGGCGCTTCCTCAGGTTCGCCCTCAGGCTGGCCGGGGGCAAGCCCGGACAGGAGGAGGCCTCCGAGAACCTCACCGAGACCGACCGCGAAAAGATAAAGATCGCCATCCTCGGCGCCGGCAGGACCGGCGTC
>JAEEJM010000155.1 GCA_016281895.1 Clostridiales bacterium | reverse complement strand
ATCCTTCTGCGGAAGGGCGTCAGCCGCTCGATGACCATGCGCTGAGAACGCTCGCTCATGGAGCCCATCAGTATGAGATCCGGGCGGCCGTTCATGAAGAAGGGCTCGGAGTAAAGGCCGGTGGAGATGAAGCGCGAATCAGTGCCCTCGAGCGTCTGCCTGAGGTATGTCTCGTTGCGGGGATCGCCGAAATAGTTGCAGATCTCGCCGAAAAGGATCTCAACAGTCATTTTTCCGTCTCTCCTTTATCGGCAAAATACTTCTTGATCTTCTCGGCCTCGGAAAGGATGTACGGGTCGAAGCAGACGTAGATGTCGGGGCAGGCGTCCGTGTCTATCATGGCGGCGCCCTCGAACAGCGAGTCGCTGATGCTGATGACGGAAGGATCGACGCCGGCCAGCAGGGCGCGCAGCCTCTGGTCGCGGCAACGCCTGCCGGCAAATACCAGCTGCTTTACCGATGGATCGGCGAGCGCGGAGTAGTCGCAGTCGTATATCCAGCAGACGCTCTCCGAATCGTTTGTGTTGTCGTTTTTATCGTCGACCATGACAAGGACCGCCTTGCGGGGGGCTGAATCGCGGACTACATAAGAGAAGGCCCTGGCGCAGGCCACGGGATTCTGACCCTTGGCCAGCTGCATCACTATGTTGAGCCTGCCGGCCTTTACGCGCTCGTAGCGCGAGGACACTATCGAGGTCTTCTCGAAGGCCCCGGCAAGCCTTGAGGCGTCGAGGCCGAACTCGCGCAGTACGGCGACAGCCGCGCAAAGATTGTATACGTTGACTATGTTGTCGTTGACGAGGCGATAGTTCTCGCATACGCCTGCGTGCGAGACCGTGAAGCTTCCTCCGCTGCGGTCGATCTGCGTAACCTCGTAATCCGGGGCCGGGTTGGACAGGCCGCAGCCCGGGCAGACGATGCGGCCGATATGGTCGTATCTGACGTACTCCGGGCGCAGGGCCGAGCCGCATTCCGGACAGTAGACCACGTCTCTGAGGGCGCCCTCGGGCGACGTCTCAGGCTTCTCGGCGGAGATCCCGAAGAAGACGCGGTCGGGATTGCCCGGGCACAGGCGCGAGCAGATGAAATCGTCAGCGTTCAGCACGAGGCGTGTCCGCTCGGGAACGGCGCGGTTGATGATGTAAGAGATGAAGTCGGTGTGCGCGTTGCGCTTGAGCGAATCGCGCATTATGTTGGTGATGACCAGGTAGTCGGGCGTGATGTACTTGTAGACCAGGAGCGAGCTGCGCTCGTCGACCTCGAGCACCGCTATCTGCCTGCGCGACTTCCCTGAGAAGCGGGAATCCTTGATGAGGGCGGAACATACGCCGGCCTGAATGTTGGAGCCGTAGCTGTTGTTGGTAACGGTGTAGCCGCATTTAGTGAGGGCGGTCGTTATGAGGTTGCTCGTGGTGGTCTTTCCGTTGGTCCCGGTGACGCAGATCACCGTCTCCGGGAGCCTGAGTCCTCCCATGAAGTCGGGGCATATCTTCAGGGCGACCTTGCCCGGCGTGCAGCTGGCCTCCCTGCCGCACACGCGGAGCAGCAGCCTTGTCAGCTTTGCCGCCGCCATGGCCATGTAAAAACGTCTCGGTCTGTTCATATGTGGAATAGCCTCCGGGGCAACTGCGGGCCGGGAACGGACGGCCCGTGAACTTCAGGCCGGGCCGCGGACAGGGTGACCTGTCCGCGGCCGCGGCGGATCATATGGCGTTTTTCATCTCCTCGGACTGCAGCGCCGAGGTGTTGACCTCCTCGGGATCCCTGAAGGTCGGGACCGCCTTGCGGAGGGCCTCCCTTACAAGGTCGTCGGAGCCTGTCCGGCAGGCCTCCCTGAGCATGGCGAGTCTGCGCTCTATCTCCCCGAGCGGCAGAGGCTCGTCCTTCTCTATGAAGATCAGGCTGTTCTGGGTGCGCTTCAGGGTCTCGCTCTTGACGAGGAGCTCCTCGAAGAGCTTCTCGCCGGGCCGCAGGCCTGTAAAGACTATGTCTATGTCCTTGTAGGGCTCGTAGCCGGACATCCTTATGATGTTCTCGGCGAGCTCCAGGATCTTGACGGGCTTGCCCATGTCGAGGACGAACAGTTCGCCGTTGCGGGCCATGGCTCCGGACTGCAGCACGAGCTGGCTGGCCTCGGTAATGGTCATGAAGTACCTGATGATGCGCTTGTCGGTGATGGTGACGGGTCCGCCGTTGGCTATCTGCCTGCGGAAGAGCGGGATCACCGACCCGGCGCTGCCGAGCACGTTGCCGAAGCGGGTGGCGCTGAACACCGTCGGCCCGCCGCTCACGGCGTGGCTGCCGACCAGCATCTCGCACATGCGCTTCGTGGCGCCCATCACGTTTGTCGGATTGACGGCCTTGTCCGTCGAGACCATGATGAATCTCTGCGAGCCGTACTTCTCCACGCACTCGACGACGTTCAGCGTGCCGAAGACGTTGTTTTCGACCGCCTCGACGCAGTTGTGCTCCATAAGAGGCACGTGCTTGTGGGCCGCCGCGTGAAGGACTATGTCGGGCCTGTATTTTTCGAACACCCGCTCGAGGGCGGGCCTGTTGCATACCGAGATTATCTCGAGGTCGAGCTTGAGCTTCGTGCCGTACTGCAGCAACAGTTCCTGCTGGACCACGTAGGCGCCGTTCTCGTACTCGTCGAGGATCACTATGCGCTCGGGGTGCATGTTGGCGATCTGCCGAGTGAGCTCGCTGCCGATGGATCCTCCTCCGCCGGTGATGAGCACCGTCTTTCCGGAGTAGAAGCCGACCGTCGCGTCGTCGATGAGGTCGATCTCCTTGCGGAACAGCAGCTCGGATATGTCGAACTCGCGCAGGTGCTTGCGGGCGCCCTTTGAGAGCTCGTCGCGCGCCCCGTGGCTGTCGAGCGGATAATCGTAGACCTTGATCCGGAAGCCGCCCTCCTTGTACAGATCGTACAGGTACTTGCGCTCCTCGACGCCGATCTGCGGGATGGCGAACACCACCTCCTGGACGCCGCGCTTCTTAAGCTCCTCGGGCGTGGCCGCGGACTCGGAGATGATCTCGATGTTGTAGATGCTCCTGCCTATCTTTTCGGGACTGATGTCGATAAAGCAGATCGGCTTGTAGTTCGAGCGGAGGTTGTTTATGAGCTCCTCGGCGAGCGTGACGCCGGTCCTGCCGGCGCCGAGGATGGCGATCTTTATCTTTTCGCGGTCGGTCTCGGTGAGGTTCTCGGAGGCCTCCTCCTGTCCGGGCTTGCCCCCGGCCAGCCTGAGGGCGAACCTGAGGAAGCGCCCGAGGAAGGT
>JAEEJM010000154.1 GCA_016281895.1 Clostridiales bacterium | reverse complement strand
TGTACGCGGGCGGGACGAGACCGAGGGTCAGCGGGCCCTCGTAGAAGTTCCATACGGAAACGCCGTCCCATCCGACCCAGAAGGCCGTTATCTCCACACCGTGCTTTGCCGAGGCTTCGGCGGCAAGGTCTGCGTTCTCCTTGGTTAGATGGGCGCTGTTCCAGCATTTAAGCTGGCAGGTGCGGAGTCCCAGGTCCGCGACCTTGCGGATGTTCTCTTCGACCGCGGGGCCGAAGGTGGTAAGTACTCCCGTTTTCATCCTTACGCTCCTTGTTTGCCAATGATTGTTATCTTTGTCCGGCGTGTCCCGGTGCGGTGTCCGGCGGAGCTCAGTCCGTCGCCCGGCCGGCGGCGGCCTGCGCCGCGTCGAGCTCGCCGTAGATCTCCAGCAGCCGCTCCTCCGCCTCTTCTATCTCCGAGGTGATGCCGACCACCCTGATATAGTCCGTGGCGGCCTCGCCCGCCAGCTCTCCGTTGAGCTCGTCTATGCGCGCCTCGAGCCTGGCCTGCTCCTCTTTGAGCCTTGCGGTGCGCGACGCCGCCCTGCGGGCGTCCGCGGTCTCCTTCCTTCTGCGCAGGTACTCCTCGCGGTTGGACCCTGCGGCCCTCTGCGCCGCCGGGGCGCCCTCCGCCCCGTCCGGGGCCTTTTCGTCCGGCCCGGCAAAGCCCTGGCGGGCCGCCGTCCAGACGTCCCAGGCGGAGCCGCCGTCCGGGACGGGGATGCTGTGCAGCCCTCCGGATCCGTCGAAGCCGAGCAGCCTCGTCGCCAGCGAGTTTATGAACGCCCTGTCGTGCGATACGCAGACGAGCGTGCCGTCGAACTCCCTGAGCGCGGCCTCGAGCGCCTCGCGCGAGCCTATGTCGAGGTGGTTGGTCGGCTCGTCCAGCAGCAGCGTGTTCATCTCGGACAGCATGAGCCGCACCAGGGTCAGCCTGGCGCGCTCGCCGCCGCTGAGCACGGACACCGGGCGCGTTATGTCGTCGCCCCGGAACAGGAAGGCCGCCAGCGCGCTCCGGATCTCAGTCTCCCCCATGGAGGGATAGGTGTCCCAGATCTCGGACAGCACCGTCTTTTCCGGGTCGAGGTTCTGGTTCTGCTGGTCGTAGTAGCCCGTCCTCAGGTTGTGCCCGGGGTCGATCGCCCCGCCCGTCGGGCGTATGGCTCCAAGCAGCAGTCTCACGAGCGTCGATTTCCCGCAGCCGTTCGGGCCGACGATGAAGACGCGCTCGCCCTTCTTTATCATGAAGTCGGCCCCGCGGATCAGCTCCTGCCCGCCCGGGTAGGCGAAGCGCAGCCCGCGGACCGTGAAGACCTCGTTTCCGCTCGGTATACCGCGCGAGAAGCGCATCCTGACGGTGCGCTCGTCGGCCTCGGGGGCCTTAAGTTTTTCCATCTTGTCGAGCAGTTTGAGGCGGCTCTCGGCGGCTATGATGTTCCGCTCGCGGTTCCACCGCCTCTGCTGCTCTATGTATGCCTCCTGGCGGGCAATCTCCTTCTGCTGGTCGCGGTAGTGCTTCTCGTAGATCTCCCGGTCGGTCCTGCGCTGCTCGGCGCTGCGGGTCCAGCCGCCCTTATACAGCTTTGCCCTGCCGTGCTCCATCAGCAGTGTCCTGTTGGTCACCCGGTCGAGGAAGAACCTGTCGTGAGACACGGTTATTATGCACTTGCCGTACGAGGCGAGGTAGTTCTCGAGCCAGCCCATAGTGTCCACGTCGAGGTGGTTCGTCGGCTCGTCCAGCATGAGGATGTCGGGCTCGCGGCAGAGCTGCCTCGAGAGAGCAAGGCGGGTGCGCTCGCCGCCTGAGAGGCGGGAGACCGGGGCCGACATGGCGGACCCGTCGAAGCCCATTTTTATCAGCACGGATCTGCATCTGGACCTGAACTCGTGCCCCCCGCCGGAGGTGTAGCGCTCCTCGAGGTCGGAAAACTCCTTTGTCGCGGAATCGTGCGCCGCGGTGCCGGCCTCGCCGGGGTGCTCCTCGAGCCATATCCTGAGCTCCTCCATGCGGCGCTCGGCCGCGAGCAGCTCAGGAAAGGCCGCGTACATCTGGTCGAGGGCGGTCGGCCCGGCCGATTCCGTCACCTCGAAGGCGTCGTCCTGGGCCAGTATGCCGACCGACGCTCCGCCTGCGATGTATACGCTCCCCTCGTCGGGCGCCGTCCTTCCGAGCAGTATCCCCAGCAGGGTCGACTTGCCGCAGCCGTTCGGGCCGACGATGCCGAGCCTGTCGGAGGCCTCGAGCGAGAACGACACCCCCTCAAAAAGCTTTCTGGGGCCGAAGGATATCCCGACCCCCTGAACACTGATTATCGCCATAGGTTCCCAATTCTTGTCATTCGGCCGTGTCGGCCGGTTTTCTTGTAATGACCAGTTCCCCGTTCTGTCTGACCGAGGACCAGATTATCTGCCTCGGGCAGTTCTCGACGCACACGCCGCAGCCCGTGCATTTGGTATAGTCTATGGACGCGACGAAGTTGACGACCTTTATGGCGCCGGCCGGGCAGTTCCTCTCGCACTTCTTGCAGGAGATGCAGCCGACGTCGCACTGCTTGCGGACAATGGCACCCTTCTCGACCGACATGCAGCCGACCCAGTGGGCGCTGTCGTACGGAATGAGACGGATGATCTGCTTCGGGCAGGCCCTGACGCAGGCGCCGCAGCCCTCGCACTTCTTGTAGTCCACGACGGCCACGCCCCGGATGACGGATATTGCCTTGAACTTGCACGTTGCGACGCAGGTCCCGAGGCCGATGCAGCCGTTGGGGCACAGCTTGTCGCCGCCCCCCATCCTCACCGCGGCCAGGCAGTCTTTCGCGCCGACGTAGGCGTATTTCTTTCTGGCCAGCTCGGACGTCCCCGAGCACATGACCTGCGCCCTCATGCGCATCTGCTCGACGGCGGGGACGCCCATGATCTCGCTTATCCTGCGGGCGACGGGATTGCCGCCGACGGTGCAGGCCCCCGGTCCGGCCCGGCCGGCGACGATGTCGGCCGCAAGGGCCGCACACCCGCTCCTGCCGCAGCCTCCGCAGTTGGCGCCCGGGAGCACGGCTTCTATCCTGTCTATACGTTCGTCCCGCCTGACGCGGAACAGCCTGGAGGCAAGGGCAAGCAGCAGCCCAAAGACCGCCCCGCCGCCTCCGAATATCAGAACGGGAAAAAGCACATCAGTCAGTTTCATAAGAGTTATTCCTCGGAATCGTTTCTAATGAACGCGCCGGCACGTCGCGCGCGCGGCGGACGGCCCGGATCAGCCGAAGCTTATGCCGGAGAAGCCGGAGAAGATCATGGCCAGCAGCCCGGCGGCGATGAGCGTCAGGGGAAAGCCCCTGAAGGCCCTGGGGGGATCGGCGAACTCCATCTTTGCCCTGACTCCGGCAAACAGCACCATGGCCAGCGTGAAGCCGATCCCGGCGGCAAAGCCGTAGCACACGGAAGGGACGAAGCCGTAGCCGCTCTGGATGTTGACGAGGGCGGCTCCAAGCACCGCGCAGTTCGTGGTTATGAGCGGCAGATAGATGCCGAGCGAGCTGTACAGCGCCGGCACGAAGCGGCGCAGGAACATCTCGATGAACTGGACGAGCACCGAGATGACGAGGATGAACGCCACGGTGCGCAGGTAGGTCAGCCCGAGCGGCACGAGGACGTAGTAGTATACGGCCCAGGTTACCGCCCCTGATACGGTCATGACGAAGGTCACGGCCATGCCCATGCCGAGGGCCTTGTCAGGTTTGTCGGACACGCCCAGGAACGGGCAGCATCCGTAAAACTTGGAGAAGATGAAGTTCTCCGTAAGAACGGCGCCAAGCATCAGAAGGAACAGGCCTCTGACGGTTATAGGTGCGAATGTCACTGTCCGTCCCTCCTTTCAGCCGTCGATGAAGGCTTCCGCGGAGAAGCCTTCCGTTTCGGACACCGGCACGGCGTTCGACTGCGTCCCGTCGCCGGCGGCCTCGTCCGCGCTACCGGACGACGCGGCCTCCTCGCGGGCCCAGGCCTCCATATAGGCGGCCGTGCTGTCGTCGTCCGGATAGAAGTCGAGCTCGAACTCGCCGTCGGAATCCGGATCGGACGGAGCCGAATTGCTGCCGTCGTCTATGAACTCGCTGTCGTCGTAGTTCTCGTCGACGACACGCAGGGTCGAAGGTATGCCGGAGATCTCGGAGACGTTGGACAGACGGGCGAACCTGCCCCTGTCGCTCCTTACGTTGCGGAACTTCTGGACGGCCGCTATTATGAAGCCCAGCGTGAAGAAGGCCCCGGCGGGGAGGATGAATATGACTGCGGGACTGTAGCCGGGCAGTACCGCCCGGCCGAGGATCTTTCCGGTGCCCAGAAGCTCGCGTATGAAGCCGATGATGCACAGCGCTCCGGTGAATCCCAGGCCTGTGAACAGGCCGTCGAAGACCGACGGGATCACGGGATTCCTGGACGCGAAGGCCTCCGCCCTGCCGAAGATGATGCAGTTGACGACTATCAGCGGGATGAACAGCCCGAGGCTGCCGTAGAGCTCGAAGAAGAACGCCTTCATGAGAAGCTCGACGGCGGTGACGAAGCCGGATATGATGGTTATGTAGCAGGCTATGCGGACCTCCCTGGAGATGACCTTTCTCAGCAGGGAAATGAGCAGGTTCGAGCACACCAGGACGGCCGTGGCCGCCAGGCCCATACCGAGGCCGTTGACGAGCGACGTCGTGGTGGCAAGGGTCGGGCACATTCCGAGGAGCTGAACGAAGATTGGGTTGTTGGTTATCAGCCCCTCCTTCATCTGGGCTAGCAGCCTGCGGAAGGAATAAGCTTCTCCGCGCTTCATGACGCGCCTCCCCCGGGGACGAGCCCCATACGGACCGCGGCATCGATGGCCGCGTTCACGCCGGCCAGCACGGACCGGGAGCTGATGGTGGCGCCGGAGACGGCGTCGACGTCCGCGCCGAGAACGAGTCTGCCGCTCTTTCCGCGGTAGCCGTCGAGGTACGGTTCCTCCGCCACTCGGCTGCCGAGACCCGGCGTCTCGGACAGGGACGTTATCTCTACGCCCGTGACGGAACCGTCGGGCGCGAGGCCGACGACCATGTCTATGTTGCCGCCGAAGCCCTGCTGAGAGAGCGCGACGCAGAAGCCCAGCGGAGTGCCGTCGCCGCCGCTCACCCTGTAGACGCTGTTTATACCCTCCGGCGCGCCGGAGAGCTCCTCGGCCGAGATGCCGGTGTCGCCGAACACCTCGTATATGGCCGCCTTTTCGGCAGCGTCGAGGTTGGCGGCAATGCGCTCTGCCGTGAGCGCGTTAACGACGGCAAGCACGGCCGCGACGCAGATGCATATGGCGGTCAGGGATACGGCCGGCTTGAAGAGGGCGAAGCCGCCCGCGCGGGATCCTTCTTTCATTTTCCGGCCTCCTTCCCCGCCCCGGCCTCGCCGGACGCCGGAGTCGCGGCGGCCTTGCGGCCCTTGCCGAACACCGTGGGCGCCGTCAGCCTGTCCAGATAGAAGACGAGCATGTTCATTATGAGAATGGAGAACGAGACTCCCTCGTTGTACCCGCCGAACTTCCTTATGAAGACGGTAATGAGGCCGCATCCCACGCCGAACAGCAGTCTGCCGGTCCCGGTCACGGGGCAGGTGCAGTAATCGGTGGCCATGAAGACCGCCCCGAGGACCAGCCCGCCGCAGAGCAGCTCGCCGAGCATGTAGCCGGCGCGGTCGCCGCCCGACGGAAACGCGAAGGACAGGGCCGCCACGGTGCCTATGAAGGCCACCGGGATGTGCCAGGATATCACCTTTCTGGCCAGCAGATAAACGCCTCCGAGAAGGAGCAGCATGGCAGAGATCTCGCCCATGGAGCCGGGGCACTTGCCCAGGAAGAGGTCCAGGAACGAGATGCCGGGAAGCTCGCCCGCCTTTAGCGCGGCAAGCGGTGTCGCCGTGGCGACGGCGTCAGCCGATCCGGCAAAGCTGACGGTCTTCCAGTCCAGCCTGCTGAAGGCCTCGGGGAAGGTCGTCATCTCCTGGGGCCAGGCGAACAGGAACGCCCTGCCGGCCAGCGCGGGATTGATAATGTTCTTTCCTATGCCTCCGAAGAGCTGCTTCACCACGACGATGGCAAAGAAGGCTCCGACGACCGGGATCCAGTACGATACGGCCGGCGAGAGATTGAGTCCCAGCAGCATGCCGGTAACGACCGCGGAGAGGTCCCCGACCGTGCAGCTGCGGCGGAAGGCCAGCCTAGACAGTAGCTCGAACAGTACCGAACTGGCCACCGATATGAGTATCACGGCCAGGGCCCTGAATCCGAAGACCACGACGGCCCAGACCGTCGCCGGCAGCAGGGCGATGATCACGTCCAGCATTATCGTTGCCGTGGTGTCTCCGTGCTTGATGTGCGGCGGAGGCGATACCGTGAGCAGCTCCGGGACCCCGACTGGTTTCTTTTCGAGCAGAGCCATCACTTATCCTCCTTGATCTGGTTTATCTTTGCCTTGAGTGCGCTCTTGGCGACCCGTATGTACTGAACTATCTGAACGTTCCCGGGGCAGTTGTAGGAGCAGGTCCCGCACTCGACGCAGCTCATGACGCCCATTTTCGCGGCGTCGTCATAGCGCCTGGCCATCGCGTAATGAGCAAGATAGACCGGCATCAGGTGCATGGGGCAGTTTTTGACGCACCTGCCGCAGCGTATGCAGGCCGAGTTGTCCTTGATCCCGGCAAAGCTCTCCGAGAAGACGAGCACGGCGCTCGTGCCCTTGGTCACGGGGGCGTCGAACTCCCAGCGCGCGGCCCCCATCATGGGTCCGCCGTTGATTATCTTGTAAGGTTCCCTGACGAGCCCCCCGCAGTACTCTATCAGCGCCCTGTACGGGGTGCCGAGGGGCACCAGCAGATTCTTGGGCTCCCTGACGCAGTCCCCGTCGACCGTTATGCACCGCTCCACGAGCGGCATGCCGGTGGCGAAGGCGCGGAATATCACCGCGCAGGTCTCGGCGTTGAACACGACGCAGCCGGCGTCGGCGGGAAGCTTCCCGGCGGGTATCTCCCTGCCGGTCAGAGCGTAGACGAGCTGCCGCTCGTCGCCCTGTGGGTATTTGGTCTTCATGACCCTGACCTTTATGAACGGCGATCCCGCGGTCTTCTCGAGCAGGCGGTTTATGGCGTCGATCTTGTTGTCCTCGACGCAGAGCTCCGCCAGGCTGAGCCCGAGGGCCCTCAGCAGCACCTTGGCCCCGTTTATGATGTCGGTCGGGCGCTCCAGCATGAGCCTGTGGTTGGCGGTTATGAAGGGCTCGCACTCCGCGCAGTTGATTATCAGGCGGTCCACCTTCCCTATTGAGCTCTTTATCTTGGCGTGGGTCGGAAACATCGCGCCGCCCATGCCCGAGATGCCGGCCCTTCTGACGACCTCGACTATCTCCTCGGGAGACGTCTGCGAGAGCTTCTTTCCGAACGGTCGGATGGAGGGATCGGGCTCCTCTTTGCCGTCCCCGGCAATGACTACGGTCTCGACGGGCTGGGCCTGGGCGTTGTGCCTGACCTTTATCTCTGAAACGGTTCCGGATATGCTTGCGTGGACGAGGCAGGTGAGTCCCGTCTCGGCGTCGCCGATCAGCTGGCCCTTATAGACGTGGTCCCCGACGGATACGACGGGCTTGCAGTGCACTCCGATGTGCTGCGCCAGAGGGATCTCGACCCTCTCCGGCGACGGCAGCTTCTCGATCTGCAGCCCCCTCGTGTTCTTGTACTCGGTCACGTGGGTCCCGCCCCTGAACGTATATACCTTGCTCATTGTTTCCTCGCTTTGATCGTTATCGGGCGGGCATATTACCCCCGATTGTACAGTTATAATTATTATACAATAAGACAACTTCGAAATCAATGTTTTTTTGCGGTTTTTCACCCCTCGCGGGCGCGTTCTCCGCGGCAAAAAACTTGATGAATTCTATTGACAACATTTTTGAATTGTGATATAATTAGCAGGCTTTGGCGGAGTAGCTCAGTTGGCTAGAGCAACCGGTTCATACCCGGTAGGTCATGGGTTCAAGTCCAATCTCCGCTACCAGGCCCGTTGGTCAAGAGGTTAAG
>JAEEJM010000016.1 GCA_016281895.1 Clostridiales bacterium | reverse complement strand
GGGGACCCTTCTGTTCATGGATGCGTACGTCGATCTGCTCGGCGGATCGGCTCCGGAGGTCCATCCTCTTGCCGTGGGCTATATGAGGGTGGCGGTCGTCGCCGGCGGCGTTATCACGGCAATGAACACGCTGCTGTCGCATCTGATCCGGGCAGAGGGCAAATCCTTCCAGGCCTCGGCGGGCATCATAATCGGCGGCGTGCTCAACATCGCCCTCGATCCGCTCTTCATGTTCGTGATCCTTCCCCGCGGGAACGAGGTGCTCGGCGCGGCCCTGGCCACGATGTTCGCGAACCTCTGCGCGCTCATATACTTCGTGGTCTACATCGCCGTCAAGCACGACGACCTCGTTCTCTCGGTCAGACCGGGGCGCGGGATGTTCACCGACCGCATTCCCGTCGACGTCATAAGCATAGGCATCCCCGCCTGCCTTATGACCCTGTGCGAGAACATCTCCTACGCGGTGCTTGACAACCTCATGCAGCCTTACGGCACGGCCGCTCAGGCCGGAGTCGGCGTGGCAAAGAAGATCAACATGCTGGCCCACTGCACCGTCCGCGGGATGGCTCAGGGCGTGCTGCCGCTGATCGGATACAACTTTGCCTCGGGCAACCGCACCAGGATGCGCAAGACGGTGAGGTATTCCACGGCGATCTCCGTCGGCTTCACCACCGTCTGCATGGCCTGCTTCATGCTCTTTGCCCGCGAGCTGGTGACGGTCTTCATAAAGGACACCGCGGCCGTGTCACACGGCTACGCCGAGACCTTCCTGCGCATCCTGTGCATCGGAGCCCCGTTCTCGGCCTGGGCCTATACGGTCATCTCCTTCTTCCAGGCGACGGGCCATATGCTGAAGTCGCTCGTCCTTGCCCTGCTGAGGAAGGGCATACTTGACATACCGCTGATGTTCATCCTGAACGCCCTTGCGCCCGTCTACGGCATAGTGACCGCGACGCCCGCGGCCGATATAGTCTGCTGCGCCGCGGCCGGAGTCATGTTTGCAGTCTTCATAAAGAAGCACGGCTCGGACACCCTTCCGGCCGAGGTGACCGAGGACGTAAACGCGATGGGCGGAGGACTGATCTGACGCCTCAAAAAAAACAAAGCTGTTGCCCGTTTTTTCCGGGCAACAGCTTTGTTTATCTCGACATGCCTCGGGCTGTAACGTCCAGCCTGTCGGTCACCGTGTCTTCGGCGAAGAGGTATATCCTGTCGTACAGGTTGACGGTCGAGCAGCAGTGCCCGGGGATGACGAAGGCCCTTTCCCCTATGGCGGGTTCCCATCCGCTGTCGAACAGCTTCAGGTGCTCTTCGTTGAGCTCGATCCGGCCCGGGACCGCTCTGCCGTCCGCCGTGACGATCCGGGGACCGTCCTGATCCGCGCCGAGTCCCTTGACGCCCACGTCAAGGATCACCGCGCCTCCGCTTCGGCTGATCACGGTCGCCAGAACGAACAGGGAGTTGCGGAAAGGCAGGCCCAGGCGGTCGTAGGTCGAGTCCATGAACAGGTAGCTGCCGGCCTGAAGTTCGGTGTACACGCCTCCCGAGGCTTTCAGAGCACAGGTCCCTGTGCTTCCGCCGGAGACCGTTTCGACGGATATCCCGTTCTTTCCGAGGTATTCCTTCAGGTCGGCGACTTTCTTCTCGTTCTCCCGTGTCATCTTTTCCCGCTCGGCCGCCGAGACCGTGTGCGATACGTGTCCGGCGTATGCCTGGATGCCACGGTATCTGAGTCCCGGCAGGCCGGCGACGGCCCTGGCGACGGAGAGATACTCCTCCGGGGTCCTTGCGCCGCACCGGTTCATTCCAATGTCGTACTCGACGAGGCACTCCACGGTGCTGCCCGCCGCCGCAGCTGCGGCCGACAGGGCTCCGGCGTTGCCGGCGTCGTCCACGCAGACCGTAAGCCGGCACATGCCGGCAAGCTGAGCGACCCTCACAAGCTTTACAGGATCCACGATCTGGTTGGCAATAAGCACGTCGCCGATCCCGGAGAAGATAAGATCCTCGGCCTCGGAGAGCTTGGCGCAGGTCATTCCGACGGCCCCGGAGCGCATCTGGACGTGAGCCAGAGCGGAGCATCTGTGCGATTTGTAATGGGGTCGCAGCCGGGCCGGGCTGCCGCTCAGGATCCCGGACATGAGCCGGATGTTTTCCGTGAGGATCCGCTCGTCGGCGACGAGCGAAGGAGTTGGAAGATCGAAAACTTTCATTTTTGCTCCTGATCATTCCGGTGCCGTGCCGGAGCGCTGCCTGCCCGCCGGTCCCGGAAGCTTATTTTATCTTCGTAGAGAAGTTAGTCCCGTTGAACTTGAAGGAGTATTCCGGTCCGAGGACACAGGTCCCGTCCGAGACCCTTACGACGGACGGGGGATCGGTCGTGAATTCGCCGTCGACGACCCTTCGTATCACATAGGAGAAAGTGAACGTCTCTTGACCGGTGATATCCGAACCCCCGTAACAGTAGAAATAGCCGCTGATGTGCCTTCCGGATACAGACAGCCGAATGTTTTTTCGGGGGTTTGCGAACGAGATGAAAGCGGTACCGGATGGGAGAAAATCGTCAAAGTAGAAGACTTCCCAGCACTGACTCTTCTGTACCGTGACGGAGATCGTCACGGTGATGTTCCTGCATTTGTTATATACGTACGAGGAGATGCTCTTTTCGACGAGCATCCCGCCCCCCTGCTTTGAGACGGGCAGTTCGGATATGTTTCCGGAGTACTCGGCCCTGATCGCCACGTCGCCGTCGATACTGATAACGCGGAAGCTTTCGTGTTCGCTGCGGGACAGTATCTCGAATGACATCTGACCGGCGCGCAGGGATACGGTCCGCACCCGATTCCCGATCGAATAAACTACAGTTGCGGGAGGCGTCACTTCGCAGGGCAGATAGAATCTGATGTATGAGGCCAGACCCAGCCGGAACAGATTCCTGTCTTTATCCTGGATAAGGTATCCGGCAAGCATGGCGGCAAGTTCTCTGTCGCTTCTTGAGGCGACCAGAAGGGCCAGCTCCGTAAGTCTGCCCCTCAGCCCCTCATCGGAGCCCACATAAGCAGTGCCGGTTTCCTTGTCGGTCATGCCGTCGTTCTTCATAACGCCGGAGAGCAGTACGTTTGCCGACGGGTTGTCGCCGCTGACCGCATAGGCCAGAGCAAGAAGGAGCTGAGCGTCGTCGGGCAGATCTTTGACGGCGGCCGCACG
>JAEEJM010000153.1 GCA_016281895.1 Clostridiales bacterium | reverse complement strand
GAGGCGGGCTACCGCAGCGGCGCCTGCATAACGGCCAGGCTTGCCCTCGAGCAGGGAAGGCGGCTGTTTGCCGTCCCCGGCAGGGTCGGCGATCCCGGCTCTTACGGGACCAACCGCCTGCTGAGGTCGGGAGCGTCCGTCGCCATAGGAGCCGAGGACCTGCTGGAGGCCTTCGAGGAGGAGAGCCCCGGCTGCGTCGACCGCGGAGCCTTTGCCGCCGCTGCCGCCGGACTGCCCGACGCCGCCCGCGCGCTGGCGCGCTACGGGGTCCTGGTCCCGGGGCCGTCAGAGTCCGACGGGGCAGGGGAGAGGCTGCGCAAAGGCGGGCGGCTGTACTGCGACCCGCCCGGGTCCGCGCCCGGGGGACCCGCCTTTGAAAAGGCGGGGGAAAAGGCCGGAGATCCTTCCGGGGAAGCCTCCGGAGGAGCCGGAGAAGCGCGCGAGAGGCGCCTTCCGCCGGAGGGCAGGATGCGCGACTTCTGGTCGCTGATACCGGACGGAGGGCGCGTCAGCGCCGACTTCTTTCCCGAGCGCGGCTATTCCGTCAGCGACGCCATGAACCTGCTGTCCATGCTCGAGATATCCGGCTTCGTCGCCGGGGTCCCGGGCGGGATGTACGAGAAGATCTGAAAAAACGGCGGGCCCGCCGGAAGGCGGGCCCGCGGTCCCGGAGAGGAGGCACATTATGAGCGGACCCGTTATCAACGTATACGGGGCCGGACTGGCCGGCTGCGAGGCCGCCCGCGCCGCCTCCTCCATGGGAGTGCGGGTGAGGCTGACCGAGATGAAGCCCGGGAAGTACACCCCCGCGCATAAGAGCCCGGGCTTTGCCGAGCTCGTCTGCTCCAACTCCCTCCGCTCCGATTCGGTGACGAACGCGGTGGGGCTGCTGAAGGAGGAGATGAGGAGGCTCGGCTCGCTCGTCATGGCCGCCGCCGACGCGACCCGCGTGCCCGCGGGCTCGGCGCTGGCCGTCGACCGCGTAGCCTTCTCGGATTACATTACGCGCGCCGTGCTCTCCGATCCACTTATTGAGATCGTCCGGGAGGAGGCCGTATCCGTCCCTGAGGACGGCATAACCGTCATAGCCACGGGGCCGCTGACGTCACAGGCCCTTGCCGACTTCATCGCCGGCGAGCTCGGCTGCCCCGGCCTGCACTTTTTCGACGCGGCCGCGCCTGTTGTCGACGGCTCCACCGTCGACACCGGCATAGCCTTTTACGCGTCGCGCTACGGCAAGGGCGACGCCGACTACCTCAACTGCCCCATGACAAAGGAGGAGTACGACGCGTTCTACGACGCCCTCGTCGGCGCCCGGGAGGCCGAGCTGCACGGTTTCGACCGCGAGGCCCAGAAGGACCCCGAGGTCTTCGAGGGCTGCATGCCGGTCGAGATCATGGCCCGCAGGGGGCGCGACACCCTCCGCTTCGGGCCGCTGAAGCCGGTCGGCCTGTCCGATCCCCGCAGGCCCGGCAGGGAGTATTACGCCGTCGTGCAGCTGCGCAAGGAGAACGAGGCCGGCACCATGTTCAACCTGGTCGGCTTCCAGACCCACCTGACCTTCCCGGAGCAGCAGCGGGTGTTCCGCATGATACCGGGGCTTGGATCGGCCGAGTTCCTCAGGTACGGCGTCATGCACCGCAACACATATCTCGATTCCCCGGGGCGGCTCGGCCCCGATTACATGCTGTCGTCCAGGCCTGGCGTTTATTTTGCCGGCCAGATAACGGGCGTCGAGGGCTACGTCGAATCGGCGGGCTCCGGCCTCGTCGCCGGGATCAACGCCGCAAGGCGGGCCCTCGGCCTCCCCCGGGCCGTCTTCCCGGAGCAGACGATGCTGGGAGCCATGGCCGCTTACGTATCGCGCGGCGGCCTCGGACCCTTCGTGCCCATGAACGCGAACTTCGGCCTCATTGCCCCGCTCGAGCAGCGGGTCAGGGGCGGAAAGGCCGCCAAATACGCCGCGTACGCGGAGCGATCGCTGGCGGCTGTGGAACAGACGCGGGAGACGCTCTTCCCCCGCGGCAAAGAGACCTGCAATGAGAGTAATAGTTGACTGTATGGGCGGTGACCGGGGTCCCGCCGAGACCGTGCGCGGCGCGTACGAAGCGTCGAAGGAATACAGCGCCAGCTTCACTCTGGTCGGCAGCGCCTCCGCCATAAGGGCGGTCGCGGCGGCTGACGGGATGGATCTGCGCCGTTTCGACGTGGTCGATGCCCCCGTTACGGTCGAGATGGAGGACGATCCTCTCTGCGTGACCCGCGCCAAAAAGGACTCGAGCATGGCCGTCTCGCTGAGGCTGCTTGCCGAGGGCCGCGGCGACGCCGTCGTCAGCACCGGAAACACCGGCGCGCTGTTTGCCGGATCGACGCTCATAGTCCGCAAGATCAAGGGCATCAAGCGCGCGGCCATAGCCGGCCTGCTTCCCATGGACCCGCCGGTCCTGCTGCTCGACTCCGGCGCCAACGTGGTGTGCACCGAGGAGTACCTCGAGCAGTTTGCCCTTATGGGCAGCATATACATGCACAGGGTGTACGGCGTGGCGTCGCCGCGCGTCGGCCTGCTCAACAACGGCACCGAGGAGTGCAAGGGCACTCCGCTGCAGCTGGCCGCATACGCAAGGCTGTCCGAGCTCGCCGGCATCGACTTCGTCGGCAACGTCGAGGCGAGCCGCATACCCAGGAACGCCTGCGACGTGCTTGTCGCCGACGGCTTCACCGGGAACGTCCTGCTCAAGTCCTTCGAGGGCATGGGCAGGCTCATGCTGGACACGGTAAAGGGCCTGTTCTCGTCCGACGTGATCGGCATGGCCGGAGGCCTGCTGCTGCGCAGGCGGCTGACCGAACTTAAAAAGACCTTCGACTCCTCCGAGCACGGAGGGGCGCCCCTGCTGGGGATATCGAGGCCGGTGATCAAGGCCCACGGGGCCTCGGACGCCAGGGCCGTAAAGAACGCCGTAAGGCAGGCCATAAGCTACGCCCAGTCCGGCGCCATCCTGGCCATAGCCAGGGAGACGAGGCTGTTCGCCCCCGCGCCGGCGTCAAGGCCCGACGCGGCAGCCGACGCCGCCCGGGGGACCGTTGCCGGCGAAGCGCCGCCGGCGGAGGAATGACATGAAAGAGAAGACACTGCCCCGCGATCCCGCGGAGCTTGAAAAACTTACCGGCCACGTGTTCGCCTCGCGCGAGCTGCTGACCGAGGCGCTGACCCACTCCTCGTACTCCAACGAGCACGGGGGGCTACGGGCCGCGCGCTGCAACGAAAGACTCGAGTTTCTCGGCGATTCCGTCCTGTCGCTCATCGTCAGCGACTACCTGTTCCAACGCTTTCCCGGCTCCCCCGAGGGCGAGCTCACCCGCATGCGCTCGGAGCTGGTCAACGAGAAGGCCTGCGCCGAATACGCGTCGTTCATATCGCTCGGCGATTTTCTTCTGCTCGGGCGCGGCGAGGAAAAGGGCGGCGGGCGCCGGAGGCGTTCCGTCACCGCCGACGCTTACGAGGCCCTTATCGCGGCGGTCTGGATCGACGCGGGAGAGGGCACCGGAGGAAAGGAGGCCGTGAGGGCCTTCCTCATGCCCAGGGTGGCCGAGCGGCTGGCCGACCTGCGCCGCGAGTGGTGCGGGGCGGATTACAAGACTCTGCTCCAGCAGGTCGTCCAGGGCGACTCCAAAGGCTCCATGCTCGAATACGTGCTTGCAGCCGAGAGCGGGCCGGACCACGACAAGACGTTCACTGTCGACGCCGTGGTGGATTCCAACGTCTTCGGCACCGGCACCGGCCGGACCAAGCGCGAGGCCGAGCAGGAGGCCGCCAGGCAGGCGCTCGTAAAATGCGGCGTCATAGCCGAGAACGCAGATGAGACATAAGAACATACCTGTTTTCATCCCCCACCTGGGCTGTCCGAACGACTGCGTCTTCTGCAACCAGAGGGTCATATCCGGCACGCAGGTCTTCCGGGAGGAGGACGTGAAGGCCGGCATCGACGAGGCGGTCGCCGCCCTGTCCCCAGGGGACGAGGCCGAGATCGCCTTTTTCGGCGGTTCTTTCACCGGCATCGACCGCGGCCTTATGACAAGGCTGCTGGAGCTGTCCGCCGGCTACGTCCGCAGAGGTAAGGTGAAGTCCGTACGCTGCTCGACGAGGCCGGACTACATCGACGCCGGGGTGCTGTCCGTCCTGTCCCGGTACGGGGTCGGGACGGTCGAGCTCGGCATCCAGAGCGTCGAGGACAGGGTCCTCGCGGCCTGCCGCAGGGGCCACACCGCCGCCGACAGCGGGCGCGCCTGCCGCCTCGTTACGGAGGCCGGGTTCCGGCTGGTCGGCCAGATGATGATCGGGCTCCCCGCATCCTCACCCACGGACGAGGTCCGCACGGCCGAGGCGATCTGCGACTGGGGCGCATGCGCCGCCAGGGTATACCCCACCGTGATCTTCTGCGGCACCGAACTGTCCCGCATGGCAAAGGACGGGCGTTACAGGCCGCTCGGCGCCGACGAGGCCGTAAGCAGGACCGCCGACGTGCTCGAGGTCTTCGACCGCCGCGGCATACCGGTC
>JAEEJM010000152.1 GCA_016281895.1 Clostridiales bacterium | reverse complement strand
TCTCCCCCATCTTCCAGACGGTCTTGAAGTCCCAGCCCTTGAACGAGGACTGGCTGAGAGCAGCCGAAGCTGACAGGCCCGTGACGATCCTGGCCGGGACGGAGACGTAGGCGCCGGCATAGGCGGAGGAGGCCGAGAACTCGAGCGGCCTTGCGAACTCGTCCGCCCTGTCCAGGGTGTAGTTCGCGCTCACGCCGGAATACATCTTCGTCTTCAGGCCCCTGACCGGGATGAATCTTGAGAGGTCGTCGGCGACGTAACCGACCAGCGAGCAGCGGTAGCGCGCGTCGCAGGCGGCGTCGAGCGTCCCGCCCGAGAAGCAGTACGAGAGCCTGAACGCCGTCGGCGAGCTCTCGGTCCCGGAGGCGGAGAGACAGCCGATCAGCGAGCCCGACGGCGCCCAGAGCGTCAGCAGGAGGGTGTCGCCCGGCCCCTCTGCCGGCACGGAGAGGCTGACCGCCGAGGCCGAGACGTCGCAGTACGAGCAGCAGTTCTTTACGTTCGAGTTGCCCTCGCACAGGCCGATAAGGCCCCCGCAGAAGCTGCGCCCGCTGACCGTCCCGTACGAAGAGGTGAGCGTCATGGTGCCGGAATAATAGCCGGCGATGCCGCCGCAGCCGTAGCCGTCGCCCGAGACGGAGGCGTCGGACCTGCAGCCCGTCACGGTCCCGGTGATCTCGCCGGCAATGCCGCCGGTCCTGGCCCCTCCGGAGGAGCAGATCTCGCCCGCGACCCTGACCGATCTGACGGTGGTGCCGGTCGCCCGGCCCGCCAGGATGCCCGCCGCCCCGCCGGCAACGGTGCCGGCGCACGAGGCGGTGACCGTAAGATTCTGGACCGTGCACTTGCCGAGCTCCGCGAAGAGCCCGAAGGCGTCCGTGCACGTGTCCCTGTACGGGGCTTCCGCCGGCACGCCCAGGCGCAGGCCGGTGATGCTGAAGCCCGCCCCGTCGTAGTGATGGAAGAAACTGCCGCGCCCGTATCCGACGGGCGTCCAGATCTCATACCCCGACAGGTCGAGGTCGCAGGTCTGGCGGAAATACAGCGTCGACGTGCAGTAGGCGGTGTACTTCAGGTTGTCCAGGTCCTCGGGCGAGCTTATAAGGAACGGGCTGGCCGAACTGCCCTTCCCCTTCCACAGGACGGGGACGGTGGGCTTTACGGTGACCGTGGCGTAAATCTTGCTGCTGTACTGCGATGTGCATTTTATGGTTATCGAGGTGACCTTCCAGGAGTTAAGGACCCCGTCCTGCGAGATGGAGGCGTAGGACGAGCCGGACGATATAGACCAGGTCACGCGGCGGTCGTCGGCGTCCTCCGGCAGGACCTTTGCGGTGAACCTGACCGGCTGGCCGACGTAGACGCTGTCGAGGACGGTGATCTTTACCGACTTCACCGGGACGGTCGCCGGGGCCTGCGTCTCCGCTCCCGTCTGCCCGTCCGAGGTCTCCGGAGCCACTGACGTCTCGGGAGTTCCGGACGTCTCGGGGGTCCCTGAAGTCTCGGGAATTCCGGACGTCTCCGGAGGCCCGGAGGTCTCCGGAGGCCCGGAAGTCTCACCGGAGGACGACCCGCCGGAGGAATCGGCCGGCCCCGGAGAGCTCTCCTCACCGGTCGCGGCTTCTCCGCCCTGCCCGGACGTGTCGTCGACAGTGTCGCCGGGCCCGGTGTCCGGGGCCGATCCGGGATCCTCTGTAAGCTCAGGGCCCTCCGTAACGCCCGGATCCACCGTTACGGGATCTTCCGTCCCGCCCGGATCCTCAGTGCCGGGATCTGCAGTAACGCCCGGATCCTCCGTCCCGCCGGGACCCGGCGTCTCCGGGGCGGCGGACGCTGATCCGGAAATCTCCACGGCCCTGCCGGTGCCGTGGGCCGAAGCCTCTCCGGTCCCGTCAAGCAGGGCGCAGGATGCGCAGGCAAGCGCCGTAAGCAGCGCCGCCGCGGCAGTGATCGATCTTTTGAACTTCACTTCAGTTTCCAGTCTGCAAAAAGTGCCGGGCCGGCCGGCCCGGCGGATACGTGTCAGTCTTCCCAGGCGCCGCTGAGTTTGAATTCACCGAGCAGTTCGGCGTCCACCTGCCCGTCCTTAACCATGGAGTCGAGAATGCCAAGCGCCCTTTCGGCCGGCATGGGGGGCTTGTAGGGACGGTCGCGCGCGGTCAGCGCCTCGAACACGTCCAGGATGGTTATGAGCCTGACCTCCCACGGGATGCCGTCGCCGGTCAGATGCCTTGGATAGCCGCTGCCGTTGAGCAGTTCGTGGTGCGAGCCGGCCCATTCGGGAACGTGGACGTAGTCCTTCGGGAACGTCAGGCCGGAGAGCATGCGGGAGGTCATCGAGACGTGGCTCTGCATGATTGCCCGCTCCTCGTCCGTAAGTGTGCCCTTGCGGACCGAGAGCTGTCCGAACTCGACGTCGGTTATCAGCCTCCCGGCGCTGCCGTCCTCCTCGACGTAGGTCTTTTCGCGGAGGGCGTTAACGGCGGCCAGCCTGTCGTCGGGCAGGAAGCCGGCGGTGTTCACGGTCTCGACGAGGGCCAGGTCCGCGTCGAGCTCTGCCGCCCGGCGTTCGAACTCGGCTCCGTCTATCCTGCCCTCCGCCCTGTCGAGGCGGTTGAGAAGTTTCGCGCGGCCGAAGCGGGCGCGCACGGCGTCGATGCCGCTGCCCAGGCGCGTGGCCTTGTCCATGATCTCAAGAGGCGTTATGAGCTTGCCGACGTCGTGCAGCCAGACGCTCATGAGTATCTCGCTGCGCTCGTTGTCGGACACGTCCCACTTCCCGCCGGTCCGCTTCTCGTAGTCGAAGAAGCGCTCGCCGTATTTCACCATGTTGCGGGTGTGGTTCGCGTTATAGGGGGTCCGGGCGTCGATGCCGTTCGACATGACCTTCACGAAGCCGTTGAGCAGCTCCACGATCTGCTTCGAGTAGTTCATGTTCGTGAGGCTGATGGCCGCCTGCGAGGCTATCGACGACAGTATGGCCTCGTCCTCGTGCGGGAACGGTATGACGTGGCCCTCGAGGTCTGTGGCGTTGATCAGCTGCATGACGCCGATGACGTCGTCGCGGTCGTTGACCATGGGCACGACCAGTATGGACTGCGTCCTGTAGCCGTTGAGCGCGTCGTAGCGGCGGGGCCCGGAAAAGTCGAAGCGCCGGTCGTCGTAGACGTCGGGGATGTTTATGAGCCTCCGCTCCAGCACCGCCGCGGTGCAGACGCTGTCCGGCTTCATAGGCACGGGCGGCAGGTCGATGGGATCGCCGCGCCCGCCCTTGAAGAAGTCCTTGGACTTCGTGATCATTATGCGGAACTCGAGGCACTCCTTCCCGCAGGTGTAGAGCGTGCCTCCGTCCGCACCGGTAATATAGATGGCCGCCCGGGTTATCTTCTCGAGAAGATAGTCCGGGTTCTTTTCCGTCGAGAGCATGATGCCGACGTCCAGCAGGCACGACAGGATGTCGCGCTCGCGCTCGGTCCTGGCCCTGACTGTGACCTCCCCGCCGGTCACGTCGACCGTCATCCCGTCGGCGGCGAACACCGTGCCCGGGTATTCACCGGCAAGCTTCTCCTCCGACTCGGCCAGCAAGCGGTCGTCGTCGCCGGGCGAGTGGTGCGTTATGATCAGCCTGGAGCCGGTCCTGGCGGCTATCTGCGCGCCGATCTGCGGAACCGAGTGGCCCCAGTCGGGATGCTCTTCGTACTCTTCGGCGCTCATGCTGCCGTCGTAGACGAGCAGCCGGGCCCCGGCCGCGAATTCCGCCAGCCTGTCGCCGAAGCCGCCGGCGTGGTTGAAATCGAAGGCCGTTACGACCGACTCGTCGCCCGTCCCGAAGCGGTAGAGCGTGCAGCCGCCCGGATGGTTCGACTCCATCGAGGAGACCCTGACCCCGCCGGCCTCGAACTCGCCCTCGGGGACGTCGATCCAGTCGATGCTGCCGAACCCGTCCGCGCAGACGGGCCACAGCGGCGGGCTCATTACGCGGGCGACCTGCTCCTTCACCGACAGGCCGCCGCGGGGCCGGCCGTATATATGGAGCCGGCCGGCTCCGAAGGCCGGGATGAGCGATACTATCCCGCTCAGGTGATCCAGGTGCGGGTGTGTGATGAACAGATACAGTTCTCCGCCGCAGTCGAGGTCGCGCAGCGCCGACGTCGCGCCGCTCCCGGCGTCGACCATTATATTGGTCTGACCGAAGGTGAGCAGGCAGCAGGTGGTCGCGCCTCCGTACCGGCGGTGCTCCGTCCCGCCGACCGGGACGGAGCCTCTTGTTCCGTAAAAAGTGATTCTCATCTGCAGGTCCGCCGGGCCGTCGGCCCGGTCCCCTCCTGTGTCTTTATGCCGCGCAGCTTATCAATACTCGGGGATGTTGCCCTCGAATCTGGCGACTATGTAGATGACGGCAACGTCGTTGCCGGTCTCCCAGCCGCTGGCGTTGGTCTCGGGTATGGTCCCTCTTACGTCGCCCGCGGCAACTTCGTAACCGAAGGACAGCTCGGTGCTGATCGGCTCGTCGGTGAAGTCGATGAACCGTTCGGTCGCCTCGTCATAGCTTGCGATGTACCAGCCCATGAACCCGCTGACCGTCCCGCGGACGTCAAGCACGGGATCCGAGATGTTGGGCAGGGATATCACGAAGGTGTCTCCTTCCGTCCCTATGAACCTGAGGGCGTGGTCGTAACCGCGCCATGCGCCGTTCTCGAACGAGAGACCGGTCGCGACCACGACGTCGTCGACGTTCGTGCTGTTGCGGCTGAGGTCGGTCAGCACGTAGGAGAACATGCGGATCATGGCCTCCTCCGCGTCGTCGTCGGTCGTCTTCAGGAAGTAGAACCCGCTCTCCGCCTCGTACAGGTCGTAGTCTTCTCCGGCGTAGTTGTCCTCGACGAGGACCCAGCGCACGTTCAGGCCGTTCAAGGGATCACCGCTTTCAGCGTGGTACATGCTTTCGAAGCCGTCCAGGATCAGCTGCACCGTCGTGCTCTCGGTTATGTTCTCGAGAGTGATCGTCTCGTCCCCGTGGACGGTGTCTCCGACCTGCCAGCCGAAGAAGGACCCGCCCGCGGTGGCTATCTTGTCGTTCTGATCGATGAACGTTATCGTGACGTTCGAGCCGGCGGGCATCACCAGCGCGCCGAACGCGACTTCGGTGAAGCCGTGATCCTCGATGGAGTAGTCAGCGGCAAACGGCACGTACGGGACGCCGTCGACGTCGATCTCCGCGTAGAGGGTATAGTCGCCGTATTCGTCGCCGGTGAACGGTACGCTTATGGCCACGTATTTGAGCTCGGCGATGATCAGTTCGTCCTCGTCGACCTCGACGTATTGATCGTCATCATAGACGAGCAGCGCGTTGCAGCCCGTGCGGGTGCAGGTGAAGTGCGCCTCCATGCCGTTGACGTCGATTCCGGGCTCGATGCGCTCGACGTAGTGGTTGTCGTCGGTCTCGTGGCCGAGAGGATCGCCGTACTGGAAGGTGTCTTCGCCGGTCTCGCGGCACCTCGAGCAGGTGTAGTAGTATTCGGCGGGATTCACGCAGTCGGCCGGCTCGGCAAGAGTGCCGTCGCTCACGATCTCCAGCGTCAGGTCGTGGCCGAGAGGCTGGCCGGATTCGAAGGTCTGCGTGCCGGCCTCGCCGCACCTCGAGCAGCTGTAGTAGTACTTCGCGGCGTTCGTGCAGTCGGCCTCGGTGGCAAGATAGGCCGCGGTGGCCGTCTGAGCGGTGTAGCTGTGGCCGAGAGGCTGGCCGGATTCGAAGGTCTGCCTGCCGGCCTCGCCGCACCTCGAGCAGCTGTAGTAGTACTTCGCCGCGTTGGTGCAGTCGGCCGCGGAGACGAGGTAGGTCGCGGTCGCGTTCTGCACGGTGTAGTCGTGGCCCAGAGCGTCGCCGTATTCGAAGGTCTCGGTGCCGGCCTCTTCGCACCTCGAGCAGCTGTAGTAGTACTTCGCGGGCGACGTGCAGGTGGCCTCTTCGGCCAGGTAGGCGTCGTCGGCTATCTGTTCGGTGAAGGCATGGCCGAGAGGCTGGCCGGATTCGAAGGTCTGCGTGCCGGCCAGGGCGCACCTGGAACAACTGTAGTAGTACTTAGCGGCGTTCGTGCAGTCGGCCTCGGACACGAGGTAGGCCGCGGTGGCGGTCTGAGCCGTGTAGTCGTGGCCGAGAGGCTCGCCGTACTCGAAGGTCTCCGTACCGGCCAGGGCGCATCTCTGGCAGCTGTAATAGTACTTCGCGGCGTTGGTGCAGTCCGCCTCGGTCGCGAGGTAGGCCGCGGTGGCGGTCTGAGCCGTGTAGCTGTGGCCGGGAGGGCCGCCGCTTGTGAACGGCGCCGATCCGGGTGGGGCCCACCTCGAGCAGCAGTAATAGTA
>JAEEJM010000151.1 GCA_016281895.1 Clostridiales bacterium | reverse complement strand
TGGCGGAGAGGAAGGGATTCGAACCCTTGTGGGATTGCTCCCAAACGGTTTTCAAGACCGCCTCGTTATGACCGCTTCGATACCTCTCCCTGCAGGCCGGTGTCCCGGGACGCGCGTTCCGGGATGCCGGCGAAGCAAGTAATATAATAACACAAGAAGGAGTAGTTGTCAAGCGCCGACCGGTCCCGGGACCGCAACGGCCCGTGTCAGACGGGCAGCAGCCTGCGGTAATAGTACGCGGCCATGGCGCTCCAGCCGTGGCAGAGCGACCCCGCTCCGTCGAAATCGGCCTCGCCTTCGATGGTCTCCCAGAAGGTCGTCGCGCCGCGGTCAAGCATGTAGCCGCAGTCCCTGTCGATCTCGCCGAGAACGACATCGGTGTATTTCGCGGCGTCGGTCGCCAGCAGGGCGTCGTAACGGAAGCAGGCCATCGAGAGCGTGGCCGGAACCGAACCGTCGCCGCCGTTCGCGGCGATCAGCGACAGCATCTTCTCCGTTGCCGGAAGTCCGGCCAGCACGCACAGCGCCTGAGTCAGGACGGAGATCCTGCGGTCCTCCGAGGGCGAGCCGTCGTAAACAGGCCCTCTGAAGCTGTGATAACACCCGTCCGGGCTCTTGAATACCCGCCCGGCGGCCGCTCTGACCCCGTCGGCCTCGGCGATCATCAGGGAGGCCCTGCCGGCGTCGCCGGCCGCAGACAGCAGCTCGGCATACGCTTCGAGGGCAAGGACCAGCGAGGCGTTGAACGGCAGGTCGTAGACCACCATCTTTCTGGCCTCGACGGCGCGGGGATCGTTCGACCACTGGCTGCCGTCCATACCGGGGGACCACTCGTAGAAGTTCCAGAACAGTCTGCCTCCGGACGGCCATCTGGGGACGAGCCCGCGGAACTCGCCGTCGGCAGCCCTGCGGCCGAGGACCGTGTCCATAAGCCCGCTCAGCACCGGAAGCTTTTCGACGGCGAACCCGACGTCGCCGGTGGCGCGGACATACTCGTTCAGCTGTATGAAATACGCAAGCGTGTAGAAGGGTATGGGGAGGTCGCGTCCCGCGGGATAGCAGAGCGAGAGCATCCCGTCGGGACGGACGCCGCGGGAGATGAGATCGAGCGAGGCCCTGGCCATGGCGACGTTGCCGTCGGAGAAGACCTCGTAGCCCGCCAGCATCTGGTTGCGGGAATCCAGGGTGTAGAGAGCCTGTTCCCTCCACGGGCAGTCCTCGTAGTGCTCGTGCATGCAGCAGCGAAGCGTATGGACGGCTGTGGAGTAGATCTCGGCGCGGAGCCCGGAGAACGGATTCGGCTTCTCCTCGACGGGATAGACCGAGGGGCGGAAGCGGACGCGGACGTCCGACGGAAGCCCGGGTATGAACACCTGTATGTAACGGCAGCCTATGCGACGCAGAGCCGGGAAGAAGCGGTTCCGTCCCGCGCAGAATCTGGCCGAGAAGGCGAAGCGACGCCATCCCGCGCAGACGCGGCAGAGGCCGTCCTTAAGATGCTCGCCCCAGCCGACAAGCGCCGTGCCGGCCGTGTTGGCGCAGAACTCGATCTCCGGGAAGCCCACGGTCTCGCGGCCGAGGTCCACAAGGTAGTAGCGGCCGTCAGCCTGATCGAGCGGGACGTCGAGCTCAGCCTCAGTCATCAGACTGCCGGTGTCGTCGCCGCCCCTGAGACGGTACGTGCCGAAGCGGACGGAGCGGCCCTCGACGGCATCCTCCAGCACGAGGCGCCGGTTCGGCCTCGGACGGACGGTGACCTTTCCGATATCGACGGCCTCGGAGAAACGCAGTGGATCGGGGCCTCTGACCCCGTCGAGGTCGAAGCCCGGCCCGAGCTGACCGGTGATCTCGGTGCGTCCGTGCTGGACATAGCCGTGGGTGAACCTGGACGGCGTCCTGGGGCCCGAGGCAAAGATGCAATGCTCGCCGTCGAAGACGCAGAAGACCGCGTAGGCACGGTGCTTTATGTGGACCGAAGAGTCCACCCCGCTGTGCCAGGCGGTCACGATCAGCTCCTCGTCCGCGGAGGCTGGCCGGAGCGGGATCTCGTCGTACACAAGGTCTGAAGGATAGGACGAATACTGCCCGAAGCCTACCAGCCTGCCGCCCAGGAAGACGTTGTAGTCCGTGTCCGCGGCGATGCGCATGGTATAAGGCCTGCCCGGGACCAGTTTCACGTCCGGACAGAAATCCGCATATTCGTTATTCTCTCCTCCTCCGCGCACCCAGACGGGCTGTGCGGGGAGTTCCGCACACAGTTTTTCTTCCATGACGTTTCCGCCTTTCATTTTTTTGCCCCGGATCGGCCGGGACCGCCTGAAAGTCCGGTGGTGTCAGATCATCCTTTGGAGTCCGATCATCGTAACGGCCGGGGTTTCCGGGCCGTCTAAAAGTCCGGGGCCGCAGAAGCGGCCCCGGTTTATTCGGATACTGAAGCTTAGAGGATCAGTCCGCCGCGGTTGGCGCGGATCAGTTCTCTCTTCTTCTCCTCCGGACGATCACGATGCCTCCGAGGGCCACGGCGGCGACCGCGACCAGGGCAACGATCATGTACACGGAGTAGTCTCCGGTGGCGGCGGAAGCTGATCCGCCGGCGTTGCTGGAATCGTAAACGTCGAACTCGGAGATGCGGCAGACGTAGCTGAAGAAGGTCTCTTCGTAGGTCTCACCGGCATCATTGGTGACGCTATAGGGAACGATGAACTTCTGCTGGACTCTGGGCACAGAGGTCGCGTAGACGATGTTGGTGACGCCCTCGTATGCCTTGTTGAACTTCTCGGAGATGTACCTGTACTGAGCGACGGAACCGTCGGCAAATACGTATTTGCCATTTTTCATGTTGCCGCCCTGGGACTTCAGGAGGTTGGCTCCGACGAACGGGAAGCGTCCGTTGGCCTTCTCCTGGTAGCGGACGGAGGACCATGCCTTCTGGTAGGTCTGGCCGCCGTCGGTGGAGACCAGGATGTCGAATTCGCAGTCGAACTGCTGGCAGGCCCAGGCTTCGTCATCCGCATAGTAAGTATTGTTGTTGATCCATAGGGCAAAGCTGTCGGCCTTTACTCCGCCTGTATCCTTGCCGAGATCCTTGAATTCGAATGAGTAGAGGTATTTCTGGCCGTCGACGCCGTTGAAGGTAATATCCCCTCCGCTCTTGGTCTTGAGCGTGGAGGCGTTGTAGTTGGACTTGGCGCCTTCGACATCAGCCTTCTTGATCCAGGAGGTATTGAAATAGCAGTTGCCGCCCGCCTTAGCGTACACGCCGTCGGTGAGTTTCGGGAGTTCCGAGGTTCCTGCATTTTTATTGGGATTGGTGAAAACGGCGGTCTGTTTGTCAAGGACGTCTATCTTCTTGCCTGTATCTACTTTGAGGCTCTTAGCATCGTCAGTCACTTCGACGGCAGCGGGGACCTCGGTGAAGGTCTCGGTGAGCACGCGCTCGACGTACAGAACGTCGCCTTCATGGGAGACGGAGAAGTTGGCGCCCCAAGAGATAGCGGAGATGGCCTTCTTACCGCCTGACTCTTTGCCATCTTTATTGATAGACTGATACTCTACACCGTTAGGAGAGTAGAATACGGCCGTGGTGAAGTAATCGTCGTCGTCGGCGTCGTACTTCACGGTCTTGTCGAAGAGGGATTTGGCCTTGCTGAGAACGAGCTTGCACCAGAGCTTGCCGTCGAACACGAAGTACACGGTGCCCTTGTTGTTACCGATGCCCTCGGCGGTGTCGTCGTAAACGGCGTCGATGTAGATGTCGTAGGTGTGGTAATCCTTGGTGAGGTCCACTCCGGCGTCGAATTCATAGACGATGGCGTCGAGTTCGTGCTTGCCGTCCGCGCCCTTGGTGCCGAGGGTCCTGACGTAGGCAAGGAGCTTGGTGGGCTGTCCGGGGACGAAGGTCCAGCCGTAACCGGCGGTGCCGCCGATGTGGGCGTCGGGAGCGCTTTCAATGGGGTACTCACCGCATCTCCATTCCTTCTTTTCCTCGTCGCTGTCTCTCTCGGGTCTGAAGCCGGAGCCGTAGCTCATATTGGTGCCCATGTAACCGGTGACCTTCTCGGGCTTCAGGGTCAGGGAGAAGCGGATCTTACCGGCTCCGCCGTAGTCGTTCTTTATCTCCTTCTGGAAGCCGCTGTCTCTGTCGAACCACTGTTTGCCGGTGATCTTGGCGACCTTCCTGGTGCCGTCGGTATACATTACGGCATGGGAGTTGTCGAACACTCTGGAGGGAGTCCATTTCTGTCTGATGGTGTTGGTGCTGGAAGTCCAGTTCTTGTCGTTGATGGACTTGCCGTCTTCCGCATCTTTGTAGACATCGCCGTTGTAGTTGATGTCGTCGATGACGGTCACGGCGCTCTGCTCGGCCGGGAACACCGGCACGAAGAGGGCGGCGATCATGGCGGCAACGCACACGATGCTGACTATCGCTCTTTTCATGCTGTACCTCTGTTCTCACATATTTTGCCTTTTTGGCACGTTAATAATACTACACTTCCCGAGCCCTGTCAAGGCGTCGTGTGCTTTTTTGTTACAAAAGCTGAAAACTCCGTGACGGCTATGTGAATGATGCACAATGGGAAAAGGGAGCCTGCCTTCCGCGTATTGGCCTTCTGCGTATTGATTTCCGGCCCGACCCATGGTATAATGTTACGCGGAAGGCCCCTGCCACATTTTCACGGGAGGTCAATCTTATGTCAGCAGTCCCGGCTTCTTCTTTCCTCAAGGGCGGCTCAGCCGGCGCCTTTCTGCGGCACGCGGCATTCATCGCCCTGATACTGCTCCTTTGTATGCCGCTGATCTGCGGCTGCACGGGGGGCGGCCCCGCCGGATCCGAAGGCTCAGGTTCGACGGCCCCGGAACAGACAGAGGCGCCCGCGGGACCCATGCCCGAGGACGACACCGACTATATAATCTCCGAGGGCGGCTCGCCCTTCCGCGTAGCGGTGCGGGAGAAGGCCAACGCCGACGAAAAGACCTGCGCCGAGTCCATCGTCGCCGGACTGAAAAAAGAGTTCGGGATCGAGGTGGAACTCGTCAGCGGAGCCGGTGAGGACTCCGTGCCGGAGATAGTGGTGGGCCTCTACGCCTGGGCGAGGGCAAACGACATCTACGACAACGCCGCCGTGGGCGGCTGGACGGTCTGCCGCAGAGGGGCGAAGCTGCTCGTGTTCGCCGGCGACCGCGCAAGCTACGCTTCAGCTCCGAACCAGCTGATAAGATACGTCGCCAGGATGTCCGAGGGGGACACCGTCCGGCTGAGCAAAATGTTCTACGGGACCGAGCCCGTGGGGAACATCTCCCTCCGCATACCGCTCCCCGAAGGGCTCTGCGCGACTTACATACAGCACGCCGGAGGCTCCGACGCCTCGAAAAGGGCGGCCTCCGTGAACTACGCCGGCGTTAACGAGGCAGCCTACGACGCCTATCTCGCACGGCTGGCATCCTCCTCTTACGTCAAGGGGTTCGAGAACAGCATCGACGGCAACCGCTACGCCTTTTTCACGGGCGCGACGAGGCTGCTCTCGGTGGACTACTTCCCCTCCCTCCGCCTTATGAGGATCGTCTCCGAACAGCTGCCTTCCAAACCCGTGTGGGAGCTCTCCGGGGGCGAGCGCAAATACCCGGTCAGGATGATCCTTATCGGGCGCTCCAGCGCGTTCATAGTGACGCTTGCCGACGGCAGATACCTGCTCTACGACACGGGATACAACACCGCGCCGCAGATGATAATGGACTACATGACGTCCAACAACGTCTTCACCGACGGCAAGGTCCACATCGCCGCCGTGATAATCAGCCACCCTCACGACGACCACATGAACGGCCTGCTGGACCTTGCCGACAACTACTCCGGCTCCATCGTCTGCGAGACCGTCATGTATAACATCGTGTCGTCGGACCGCCAGAGCGACGTCAGCGACACGACTCTCAGCAAGCATCAGACGTCCATCAACAACGCCGCAAAGAAGCTCGGCGCCTCGGTGTACTGCCTGCGGGCCGGCCAGCGCTTCGTGCTCTCCGGAACGGAGTTCGAGGTGCTGTTCACGCCAGACGAGCTCGGCGATTATTACCTCTCCGGCGACAGCACCTGGACCGACCTCAACAACTCCTCGGTCCTTGTATCAATGACCGAGTCCGGCCAGACGACCCTGTTCACGGGCGACTGCCGCGGCGGCGAGGCCAACATGGTCGCGTCCATGTTCCCGCGCGGGCTCAAGGCGGATATGATGGAGGTCGCCCACCACGGGTACAACGTGGCCGACACGCTGCGGCTGTACACCGACGCCCGCCCGTACGTGCTGTTCTGGCCCGTTAGCAAGGCGGAGGTCGACGTGTCCAGATACTTCGTCCAGGAGCTGATGGCCGCGTCTTACGTGAAAAAGCATATCTGGCAGGAGGACCTGCTCGAGGTCACGCTGCCTTACAACCCCTGAGCTGCCTCGGCGGACCGGGGACATAATACTGTCCGAAACGGAAGGTGTGAAAATGTCGGGAAACGTTGTCGACTGGAAAACCATAACGGCCTTTATAACCGAGGCCTTCGTACGCTACGGCGTCCCGCCCGAGGACGCGGCCATATGCGCCGACGTCATCCTCGAGAGCGACCGCCGCGGAATCAAATCTCACGGAGTCAACCGTTTCAAGCCGTTCTACATAGACCGGATCGTCGCCGGGATCCAGAATCCCGTGACCGATCCCGAGGTGGTCAAAGAGACCGAGACCACGGCCGTCATCGACGCCCACGACGGCATGGGACAGGTCGCCGCGTACAGGGCCATGGAGCTGGCCATAAAGAAGGCAAAGGAGCACGGCACCGGAGCCGTTGCGGTCATGAACTCGTGCCATTACGGCATTGCCGGCTACTACACCTCCATGGCGGCCAGGGCCGGGTGCGTCGGGATCACCTGCACCAACACCAGGCCCGCCATAGCACCTACCTTCGGGATCGAGAACATGCTCGGCACCAACCCGATCTCGTTCGCCATGCCGACCGACGAGGCCTTCGATTTCAACCTCGACTGCGCGACGTCCATAATACAGCGCGGAAAGGTCGAGGTCAAGGCGCGCTTCGGCGAGCCCCTCCCCGAGGGACTGGTCATTGGCCACGACGGGCAATATCTCACGGACTCCCGCGAGATACTGAAGGGCCTTCAGGCCGGGACCGCGGCTCTCTGCCCCCTCGGCGGAGCGGGCGAGGAGCGCGCGGGCTACAAGGGCTACGGGCTTTCGACCGTCGTCGAGATCCTCTCGGCCGCCTTCACCGGCGGGCCGTTCCTGAAGCAGCTCTCCGGGCTTGCCCCGGACGGCTCGGCGGTGCGCTTCCACCTCGGCCACTTCTTCATGGCCGTCGACACGGAGCACTTCTGCGGCGAGGCCGTCTTCAGAAAGACCGCCGGCGACATCTGCCGCTCCCTCAGGGCCTCCGCCAAGGCACCCGGGCAGGAACGCATCTACACGGCCGGCGAGAAGGAGTACGAGGCCAAGCTCAGCAACACGGCTGGCGTCGCCATAAACGAGTCCGTCCAGAAGGAGTTCAGCGCCGTGAGGGACGACCTCGGCCTCCCCTTCGTCTTCCCCTGGGAGGA
>JAEEJM010000150.1 GCA_016281895.1 Clostridiales bacterium | reverse complement strand
CGCTCGTTCTTGTTGATCTCGCTCCCGATTCGAACGGTTTCCGGCTCTTCGACGGAAAGCCCGGCTACCCAAGGCTGGCGCTCAGCGAGCCCGCAGCAATCGGGTCGGTCCTTGATGCTCTTGGATACGGATACTATCTGGGCGACGGAGCGGAACAGATCGCCGACGGCTTAGATTCGCTGCTGAGATCGGTCGATCCTTCGCTCTCGGTCGAACAGCTCGGTCTTTATGCTCGCGTGCGGTGATCCTTACGATCCGCACAGGATCCGCACAGGCGCGAAAAAAACGAACCGCGACGGGAATAATGTCGTGCCGGCCGATGCCGGCCGGAAAGGGAGTTCCGTATGGAACAGAAAACAGTCAAGATCGGGAGCGCCGCTCTGACCGCAGAGCTGTACGGCTCGGGCGATTCTAACATGAAGGCCGTCGAGAACGCCTTCGGCGTGACCGTTTACAACCGTTCGGGCGGCGATCCGGACGAGGGCAGCGATACCCTGCTCATAAGCGGCGACGACGCCGAGCGCGTGGCGCAGACTGCCGAGACCATAAGGCTGCTGTCGCGCATGGCCGCGGCGTCGGAATCGCTGACCGAGCAGCAGGTGCTGTACGTCATAGATATGGTCCGCCGCGGGCGCGGGGCCGAGCTCGACTCGTTCGACGAGAACTGCATATGCGTGACCTCGCGCGGCAGGCCCATAAAGCCCAAGACCGTCGGTCAGAGGAAGTACGTCGAGGCCATAAAGAGCAACACGGTGATCCTGGGCACCGGCCCGGCCGGAACCGGAAAGACCTTCCTTGCCGTGGCAATGGGGGTCAAGGCGCTTCGCGACAAGCAGGTCGACAGGATCATCCTTACACGCCCGGCCATCGAGGCCGGAGAGAAGCTCGGCTACCTGCCGGGCGATCTCCAGAGCAAGATCGACCCCTACCTCCGCCCGCTGCAGGACGCGCTGACGGAGATGATGGGGCCCGAGAACTACCAGCGCAGCTTGGAGAAGCAGATCGTCGAGGTCGCCCCGCTGGCATACATGAGGGGCCGCACCCTCGACGACGCCTTCATCATCCTCGACGAGGCGCAGAACGCGACCTTCGAGCAGATGAAGATGTTCCTGACGCGTCTCGGGACAAACTCCAAGGCCGTCGTCACCGGCGACCTCACCCAGACCGATCTGCCGTACGGGCAGAAGAGCGGGCTGTGGTCGGCGGTGAAGATCCTGGAGGGGATCGACGGCATAGCCGTTCACCGCTTCTCGGACGCCGACGTCGTCCGGCACAAGCTGGTCCAGCGCATAATCCTCGCCTACGACAAATATGAGAAGGAGACCGCCAGGAACGCGGAGGGCGGGCACCCCGGGTACAAGCAGTACCGGGTCAGGCGCTGACGCGCGGCGGACGATATGGAACTGACAGTTGATTTTTCGGTGAGATGCCGCAGGGAGAAGGCGACGGCGGAGCTGCGTGAGCTCGTCAGGCGCGCTATAGCGGAGACGCTGGCCTGCGAGAAGGTCCGGCGTGACTGCGCCGTTTCCGTCACCTTCGTGTCCGACAGGATAATGCGGGGCCTCAACCGCGAGTACCGCGGGAAGGACTCGGCGACAGACGTGCTGTCGTTCCCGCAGGCCGAGCCCGGGCACCTCGATTCGGCCTTCGACGGCCGCAGGCTGCAGCTGGGGGACATAGTCATATCGCTCGAGAGGGCCCGCGCCCAGGCCGAGCTGTACGGGCATACGTTCGAGCGCGAGGTGGCCTTCCTCACGGTGCATTCCGTCCTTCATCTTCTGGGCTACGATCACGAGACCGGGCCGGAGGACGAGCTCCGGATGCGCCGCCGGCAGAGGGCAGTGATGAAAAGGCTCGGCGCCGTTGCCGTCGCTCCGGAGAAGTGAACGCGTTATGAAAAAAACAGTCTTTGTATCGATAGTGGGGCGCCCCAACACGGGGAAGTCCACGCTTATGAACCGGATACTCGGCGAGAAGGTCGCCATAGTGTCCAACAAGCCCCAGACCACGCGCAACTGCATCAGGGGCATACTGACCCGCGGAGACGACCAGTACGTGTTCATAGACTCGCCGGGCATCCACAGGGCGCGCAACAGCCTCGGCGACTATATGATGAGGGCGGCCGGAGCCGGCATGAGGCAGGGCGACGTGGTGATGCTCGTCGCCGACGTGACGCGCGCGCCGTCGGACGCGGAGAAAGAAGTCACGGAGTACCTGAGAAAGAGCGGCACCCCGGGCGTCCTCGTGCTGAACAAGATCGACACGGCGGACCGGGAGATCATAGCCCGGACCATAGCCTCTTACGCGGCCCTCTTCGACTGGGCGGCGGTGGTGCCGGTCTGCGCGAAGAGCGGAAAGAACGTCGGCGAGGTCACTGATGAGCTCTCGGCCTTCCTGCGGGAGTCCGAGTGGTTCTACCCGGACGACTCCGCGACCGACCAGACCATGAGGCAGTACGCCTCCGAGATCATAAGGGAGAAGCTGCTGCGGGCCCTGGACAAGGAGGTGCCGCACGGCATAGCCGTGGTCATCGAGGAGTACAGGGAGGAGGAGGGACTGACCTCCATCCGCGCCGAGATCTTCTGCGAGAGGGCCTCCCACAAGCGCATCATAGTGGGAAAGAACGGCGAGATCCTCAAGAAGACCGGCACCTATGCCCGCGAGGAGCTCGAGAAGGTCACGGGGACGCGCGTCTACCTCGACCTGTGGGTCAAGGTCAAAGAGAACTGGAGGGAATCCGCCGGCATGGTGGCCAACTTCGGCTACGACCGCAGGGATCTCGACGGGGGAGAAAAGAACTGATGTCCGTTCGCGACTATTCGCTGAACGCCCTGGTCATAAGGGAGCTCCCGCTGGGCGACAACGACAAGCTCCTCACACTGCTGTCCGAGGAGGCCGGGCGGTTCAACGTGATCGCCAAGGGGGCAAAGTCGCTGAAGAACCCGGTGATGCCCGCCTGCAGGGCCTTCGTATGGGCAAACTACGAGATCCACGAGAGCTCGGCCGACTCGCGCTGGCTGCGCTCGGCGTCGGTCATCGAGCCGTTCACCGGGCTGTGCGCCGACATAGGCAGGCTTTACCTTGCCCAGTACATAGCGGACGTATGCATGGAGCTCAGCGGCCCCGGGGAGCCCGCCGGCGACATCCTGCGCCTCGCTCTCAATTCCTATTTCGCACTGACGAGAGACATACGCCCCGAGGCCCAGATTAAGGCCGTGTTCGAGTGGCGCGCGGCCGCCTGCTCCGGGTACTCCCCGGAGCTGTCCCGTTGCCGCGTATGCGGCGCGGAACGGGCCGAAGCCTTTTATCTGGACGTCATGAACGGAGGCCTCATATGCGCCTCCTGCGCGGGCTCCGGCCCGGCGGCGGCCGCGGAGGGAGAGGTCCCCACCGACGCCTTCGGGACGCGCACCGTCTACCTTCCCCTCAGGGGGCAGGTCCCGGCCGCGCTTCGCTACATACTCGAGGTGCCCATGAAGAGCATGCTCTCTTTCGAGCTGCGCGACCCGGACGACCTGTCCGACCTTGCCGGGATCTGCGAGACCTACCTGCTCTCGCACCTGGGGACCGGCTTCAACTCTTTGAAATACTATCACGAGGTTTCTCAACTGTAATGTATCTACCCGAAAAAACCGTTGCCCTGCTCGAGTTCGACAAGATCCGGGCAATGCTGGCCGAGCTCTGCCGCACGGAGGGCGCCAGGAACGCCGCGCTTACGCTATGCCCCGACGACGACGCCGTACGCGTCGACGCCATGCAGCGCCGCACCTCCGACGCTGCGGGCCTTATGAGAGAAAAGGGCATGCCTCCTTTCGGCGGCGCCAGGGACATATCGCCGCACTGCGAGAAGGCCGCGAAGGGGGCCATGCTGTCCCCGCGCGAGCTCCTGGACGTCGGGAACGTGCTCCGCACGTGCAGGGGCCTTATCGACTACATAAAGGTCAACCGCACCGGCGAGACCGTCCTCGACGAGGTCTTCGAGCGCCTCATACCCGACCGCAGGCTCGAGGACAGGATATACAGGACGATCATATCAGAGGACGTCATTGCCGACGACGCCAGCCCCGAGCTGGCAGACTGCCGCCGCAAGATCCGTCAGGTGACGGCCAAGATCCGAGACCTGCTGTCCAGGTACACCGGAGGCATGTACTCCAGGTACCTGCAGGAGAACATAGTTACCATAAGGAACGGACGCTACGTCGTCCCCGTGAAGGCGGAATACAGGGGAGAGGTCAAGGGCCTCGTGCACGACACCTCCTCGTCCGGGGCGACGCTGTTCATAGAGCCCATGGCCGTGGTCGACGCCAACAACGAGCTGCGCGGCCTCGAGAGCGCCGAGCGGCACGAGATCGAAAAGATCCTGTACGACCTGTCGGCCGAGGTGGCCGCGATGTCCGCCGAACTCGTGTACGACATAGAGAACATCGACGAGCTGGCCCTGGTCTTCGCGTGCGCGGAGTTTTCGGCCGGCTACGACGGCGTACGGCCCAGGATCTCCCGCGAGCGGCGGACCGTCGACCTCCGCCGGGCAAGGCATCCCCTAATCCCGAAGGACAGGGTAGTGCCCGTGGACGTGCGCCTGGGCGGAAAGTTCGACACGCTCGTGATAACCGGCCCCAACACGGGTGGCAAGACCGTCACGCTCAAGACCCTCGGCCTGTTTTCCCTTATGGCCCAGTCGGGCCTTCACATCCCCGCCGCCGAGGGGTCGTCCGTCTGCGTCTTCGACAAGATCCTGGTCGACCTCGGGGACGAGCAGAGCATAGAGCAGTCGCTGTCCACCTTCTCGGCCCACATGGTCAACATCGTGTCGATCATCGGCGAGCTCACCCCGGACTCCCTGGCCCTCTTCGACGAGCTCGGGGTGGGGACGGATCCCGTCGAGGGAGCCGCCCTGGCCATAGCCATAATCCAGGAGGTGCGGGGAGTCGGAGCGCTCTGCGCGGCGACCACACATTACGCCGAGCTCAAGACCTACGCGCTCAGCACCCCCGGCGTCACCAACGCCTCGTGCGAGTTCGACGTCGAGACGCTGAGGCCGACGTACAGGCTCAACATAGGCACGCCGGGCCGCTCGTGCGCCCTGGCCATATCCAGGCGCCTCGGCCTGCCCGAACGGATCGTCGACAGCGCCCTGCGCGAGATAAGCACCGAGAACCGCCGCTTCGAGGACGTGATCGACAAGCTCGAGGCCTCGCGCGTCGAGGAGGAGAAGAACCGCGAGAAGGCCCTCCGCATGAGGGAGGATTACGAGAAGTACCGCGAGCAGTCGGAGGCCGAGATCGCCCGCAAACTCAAGGAGGCCGACCGGGTGCTGGAGAGCGCCAGGGAGAAGGCCCGCGCGACGGTCGAGGGCGCCAGGGTGTCCAGCGAGTACGTCTTCCGTCAGCTCGAGAAGGTAAGAAAGGCAAAGGACTCCGAGCGCTTCGGCGAGGAGCTCGAGGCCGCCCGCAAAAGCATAAGGGAGAACATACGCGAGAACGAGGAGAAGTACGACGAGCCGGAGCCCGATCCCAACGCCGGCTACGTCCTTCCGAGGCCCCTGCATAAGGGGGACCGCGTCTGGCTTAAGAATCTGCGCCAGGAGGGCATGGTCCTCTCCGACCCGGACCGCGGAGGCGGAGTGTCGGTGCAGGTCGGTGCCGTAAGGACAAAGACGAAGATATCCAACCTGAAGCTCATGGACGACATGGTGACCGTCACCGACTCCTCCGGCGAGAGGAAGACGGTCGGCGAGTACACCGGGACGGTCTCGCTGCGCCAGGTGTCCGACGAGATCGACCTGCGCGGGCTCACCGGCGACGAGGCCTGGTCCGAGGTCGACAAGTACATCGACGACGTCACTCTGGCCGGTCTGCACACCGCAAGGCTTATACACGGCAAGGGGACGGGGGCGCTGAGAAACGCCCTGTGGCAGAAGCTGAAAAAGGACGGGCGAATAGCCTCCTTCCGTCAGGGCCAGTACGGCGAGGGCGACTCGGGCGTCACCGTCATCGAACTGAAATAGCCGCGCTTTTAGCGTGCTTACCTCCCGGACTATCCGGGACCCTTCCCGGTGCGCCGGGAGTCAGACAAAACCGCCGGAGGAGACCGCAATGAAGAAGACAGTATCCGTACTTGCCGTGGACCTCGGGGCGTCCAGCGGACGCGGCATCATAGGCCGTTTCGACGGGGACAGGCTCGAGCTCGAGGAGATAAGCCGCTTCCGCAACGATCCCGTGACCGTCGGGGGCCGCCTGCGCTGGAACGCGGACAGGCTCCGCTCCGACGTGTGCGACGCCGCAGCACGCGGAGCCGCGGCCGGCGCGGTATCGGCGGGCGTCGACACCTGGGGCGTCGACTACGTGCTCCTGGACGGAGACGGGAAGCCGCTGGGATTCCCGGTCCATTACAGGGACGCCAGGACGGACGGAATAACGGAGCATTTCTCGCGCTTCATGTCCTGGGAGAGGCTTTACGGCATCACAGGCATCCAGTCGCTGAATTTCAACACGGTGTATCAGCTGGCTGCCGAGCTGCGCGACGACCCCGGGATCTTCTCGAAGGCAAAGACCCTGCTGTTCATGCCCGACTGGTTCGGCTACTGCCTGACCGGCGCCATGGCGACCGAGTACACGATAGCCTCGACGGGAGCGCTGTTAGACGCCGGGACGGGCCGTCTCAGCCGGGAGGTGCTTGACGCGGTCGGCATACCGGAGACGCTCTTTGCCCCCGAGGTCATGCCGGGCAACGTCTTAGGCAGGGCCCTTCCGGAGTACGGAGGCATAAAGATCATCAATGTGGCGTCGCACGACACCGCGAGCGCGGTCCTGGCCGTTCCCACGAAGGAAAAGGCCGGCGAGTTCGTGTACATAAGTTCGGGCACCTGGTCGCTCATGGGCACCGAGCTCCGCGCGCCCGAGAAAGGCGACGCCGCGAGGCGGGCCAACTTCACGAACGAGGGAGGGGCCGGGGGCACCGTCCGCTTCCTGCGCAATATAATGGGTCTCTGGCTGCTGCAGGAATCACGCCGGCAGTGGGCGCGCGAGGGCCTTGAGCTGTCGTTCGACGACCTGTCCGGAGCCTCGGCCGCCGCCGAGCCCTTCGGGTCGCTGATCGATCCCAACGACCCCGTGTTCACCGCGCCGGGCGACATGCCTGCCAGGATAGCCGGGTACTGCGCCCGCACCGGGCAGAAGGTGCCGCAGACGCCGGGGCAGACCGTCCGGGTCATCTTCGACAGCCTGGCGCTCTGCTACCGATACACGGCCGACACGATCGGGTCTCTTACCGGGCACGCGCCGAGGGCCATAAACATCGTCGGGGGAGG
>JAEEJM010000149.1 GCA_016281895.1 Clostridiales bacterium | reverse complement strand
GAGGCCGAGCAGTACGCCGAGGCCGACCGCAGGCAGAAGGAGGCCGTCGAGGCCAAGAACAGCGCCGAGAACATGATCTTCCAGTCCGAAAAGACGCTCGACGAGATCAAGGACAAGCTCCCCGAGTCCGATCTCAAGGAAGTCAGGGACGCCGTGGAGAAGCTCAAGCAGACCGTGGCCTCCAACGACACCGAGCGCATCAAGGCCGACACCGATGAGCTCCAGAAGGCCTTCGCAAAGCTCTCCGAGAAGCTGTACTCCCAGCAGGGCGCCCAGGGCGGCGACCAGGCCGGCTTCGATCCGGGCGCCGCGGGATTCGGCCAGAACGACGGCGGCGCGGCGGGCGGCCAGAACGGCGGCTCAGCCGGCGGATACTACAGCACGGATTACGAGGACAAGAGCGGCAAATAAGGGCCGCATAAGCACGGGGCTGCCGCGCAAAGGCGCGGCAGCCCGGAAGATTTTTGAGGACCGTACGCGGCCGTGCGTGCCTGATGCGGGCCGGCCGCGAATGGATGCCCGGCTGACGCGGGCATGACAAGACGATCGTTTCATCGGAGAATACCTGTCAATGGCAGATAAAAGAGATTATTACGAGGTGCTCGGCATAGACAAGAGCGCCGACGAGGATACTATAAAAAAGGCCTTCCGGACCATGGCCAAGAAGTATCACCCCGACCTTCACCCGGGCGACAAGGAAGCCGAGGTGCGGTTCAAAGAGGTGAACGAGGCCTATTCCGTGCTGTCCGATCCCCAGAAGAAGGCCGCGTACGACCGTTACGGCCACGCGGCGTTCGAGCAGGGCGATCCGTCGGACGGCGGAGCGGGGTTCGGGGGCTTCTCGACGTCCTTCGGAGGCTTCGGAAGCTTCGGCGATATAATCGAGGACTTCTTCGGTGGCGCGTTCGGCGGCGGCTCCCGCTCCAGGAACGCCCCGCGGCGCGGCGACGACATCGGCGTCGGAGTCAGCATATCCTTCGAGGAGGCGGCCTTCGGCGTTAAGAAGGACGTAAGGTTCAACCGCGTCGGGGTCTGCCCTAACTGCAAGGGCACCGGTTCCTCCGACGGAAGGTCCGAGACCTGCTCCGACTGCGGAGGCACCGGTCAGCGGCGCGTGAACCAGCGCCTGTCCGGCATGACGTTCCAGACCACCGTGGCATGCGAGACCTGCCGGGGAACCGGAAAGGTCGTCCGCAACCCCTGCCAGACCTGCCGCGGGAACGGCTACATACGCGAGAGCAAGGAGCTCACAGTCAACATTCCCGCCGGCATCGGCAACGGCGAGCGCCTCATCCTCCAGGACGAGGGCAACTGCGGCACCAACGGCGGCGGCAGCGGCTCGCTGATCATCGAGATCAGGGTGGGGAAGCACCCTGTCTTCACGCGCGACGGGGCGACGCTGTTCTGCGACGTGCCCCTGACCATAGCCGAGGCCGTGCTCGGCGCCGAGATAGACGTCCCGACGCTCGAGGGCCAGAAGAAGTTCCGCATACCCGAGGGGACGCAGTCGGGCTCGCGCTTCACGCTGAAGGGCTGCGGTCTGCCGGTCGTCAACTCGACCCGCAAGGGCGACCTCGTGTTCACCGTGACCGTGGAGATCCCAAAGAGCCTCAACGGGAAGCAGAAGGAGATAATGCGGCAGTTCGGCGAGGCCTGCGGAGACGGCAACTACGCGAAGCGCGCGAGCTTCTTCAAGCGCTTCAGAAAGCAGTGAGCCCGGCATGAAGTACGAGTATTCCGACTGGACGCGTGTGACGGCTACGGTCAGGACCCCCTTCCTGGACAGGCTGGTCGCCGTGATGAGCGTCATTGACGTCAACCTGATGATCGAGGACTACAGCGATTTCGACCTGAACGGCATGTACGGCGAGCTGGCCGACGAATCGATACTCAACGCCGACCGGACCGTCGCCTCGGTGTCGGTCTTCATCCCCGCCGGCGGCGACAGCGCCGCGGCCGTGGAAAAGATAAAATCGCTCCTTGCCTCAGGCGGCATCGAAGCCGAGGTGAGCGTGAGCGACGTGAACGAGGCCGAATGGGCCGAGACCTGGAAACAGTATTACAAACCCCTTCATATCGGGCGGAGGACGGTGATCGTTCCGAGGTGGGAGGAGTACGCGCCGCGGCCGGGCGAGATCGTCGTCCGCATGGACCCCGGCATGGCCTTCGGGACCGGCTCGCACGAGACCACTCGCAGCATAATAGGCATGCTCGAGGACGCCGTGTTCCCGGGAGCGTCGGTCCTCGACGTGGGCACGGGCAGCGGTATCCTGGCCATATGCGCGAGCAAGCTCGGCGCCGGGACTTGCTTTGCCTGCGATATCGACCCGGTTGCGGTCGAGGTCGCCGCCGAGAACGCCGCGGACAACGGCTGCGATATCGAGTGCGCGGTATCGGACCTGCTTGCCGGAGTCAGACCCGGAAGGTACGATGTGATCTGCGCGAACATCGTCGCGGACATTATCATCCGCATGCTGCCGGACATCGGCAGATTCATGCATAAAAAGACCCGACTGTTCGTGTCGGGCATTATAGACGGAAGGGCGGACGAGGTGACCGCCCGGGCCGCTGAGTGCGGCCTGCGGACGGTGCGCCTCTGCCGGGACAACGACTGGACGGCCATGGAGCTCGGATACTGAGCTCCGGGTCGACGTCAGTCCCCGGTATATCCCCCGGTATTGATATAGAGAACGTCGGTATCCCCCGGCTCGGCCTCAAGGATCTTCAGCATTCCGTAGAACGCGTTGATGTTGTAAGTGCGGTCGAGCTCGATACCGTCGTTTTCTTTTATGCGCCGGCGCAGCTCCAGCAGCTCGCCGTCGGGACGGCCGTAGTCGTTCTTTCCGCAGTCGCGGACGTCGGGCTTATCCACGATCTCCGGGAAGCCCCGCAGCAGCTCTCCGGCCTCGGTGAGCAGCGTCGTAATGCCGCGGACGGCGGCCCTGGGCGGTCCGCCCACGGCCGTGGAGGTCACGGGCGGCGCGGCAACCCCGTAAGAGCGAAGGACGGCGGCTCCGCACATGATGCCTGCCTGGGTGGTCCCGCTCGCGCAGGGCATGAAGACCCGGGAGAAGGACACTCCAAGCCCGTCAGCCGTCATGAGCGCGTCGGCAAGCACGCCGGCATAGGCCCTTACGGCCCCGGGCGAGTGTCCCGCGTTCGGGACGTGGAAGAAATTGCGGCCCTCACCGCGCAGGACCTCGGCATGCTCGCGGATCTTGAGCATGGCGGCAAAGGCGCCGATGTAGACCGTCTCGGCGCCGAGCTCCTCCGCCATCCTTATGTTAGGCGAGGTCCGCCCGTCCGCGGGGCGGTCGTCCTCGACGAGGATCCTGCAGCCGATGCCAAGCTTTGCGCACACGGCCGCGCTGACCCTCGCGTGGTTCGAGTATATGCTGCCCGAGGTGAGGATGAAGTCGGGACCGGCGTCAAGTATGTCGGGGATCAGATATTCGTAGAAGCGGACCTTGTTGCCGCCGAACGCGAAGTCGGCCGGGTCGTCCGTGTACATCCAGATCCGGTGGCCGGCGCAGGGTTCGGACAGCGGCACGAGGGCGGGCTCGAGCGACAGCAGCGGATACTTCCGGCTGCCCGGAAACAGTTCGGGCGTCATCTGCGGGCCCTCCTTTCGCGAAGTACCTCTTCCGTTACGGCCTTCAGGGCGGCGCGGTCGGTCTTCCCGTTGCGGTTGTGCGGCAGGGCCTCGAGAAAGACCGTCTTATGCGGTATCATGTATCTCGGGAGCGCGGCCGAAAGATCGCGCCGCAGATCCGCGGAGCGGTCGGAGTCGGCCGAGAAGAACAGCACTATCTTCCCGTGTTCCGGGCTGTAGTGGCAGCATACCTCGTTGACGTAGGGCAGGGCGATGGCCGCGGCTTCGATGTCGCCGAGCTCGATCCGGTGTCCCATGTGCTTTATCTGGCTGTCGCGCCTCGACACGCATACGAAGCCGAGTCCGGGATCGTACCGACCGAGGTCGCCGCTCCGGTACAGCCTTCCGGAAAAACTGCCGACCGAGGTCTCCCTGAAGGCCGCGGCCGTCTTTTCGGGGTCGCCGTAGTAGCCGATGGCCAGGCCGGGCCCGGCGACGCAGATCTCGCCCTCGGCGGACGGCAGCCCGGTCTCGGGGTCGAGTATGAAGACGGATGTGCCCTCGAAGGGCCGTCCTATGGGAAGCGTGTCCGACGGAGCGAAATCCCGGTCGACGATGTAATAGCAGGAGTTTCCCGCCACCTCGGTCGAGCCGTACAGGTTCACGAATTCGGCGTCGGGCAGGGCGGCGCGCCATATGTTGAGATAGCGCACCGGCATCAGCTCACCGACGAACAGCACCTTTTTCAGGAAGCGAGGAACGGCAGCGGAGAAGACGTCGAACCTGGCGGCTATCGAGAGCGCCGACGGCACCCAGACCGCCGCCGTGACCCCGCATTCGTTGAGCACCGACACCAGGTTCACCGGGAAGGCGAACACCGAGGCCGGTATCATCACGCACGAGGCGCCGGTCCAGACCGTCGCGAAGAGGTCCTTGGTCGAGGCGTCGAAATAAAAGGGTATCTGGTTGCCGAAAACATCGTCCGGCGCAAAGCCGAACGTGCGGCAGTAGACGTCGATGAATGAGCACATCGCGTCGGCGGACTTGACGACGAGTTTCGGGGTGCCCGTTGAGCCCGAGGTGAAGATGCCGAACATGGGCAGCGAGCCGTCGCGCGCTACGGCGGCAAAGCCGTCCGGAGCCGGCGGCAGATCCCCGTGCAGCCTGAGACCGGCGCCGCCGATCCCGGAGTCTGAGATCACGGCGCAGGGCCTGCAGACCCGAAGCATGGCCAGGGTCCGCTCGGGCGGCAGTTCCGAGTCGATCATCACGTACCATTTCCCGGCCATGACGGCGCCGAACAGCGCGGCAACGCATTCCGGGCTGCGGTCGGCAACGATCGCGACGGGGTCGTCACCCCCGTCCGGGACCGCTTCGAGTATGGCGGCCGCAACCGAGCGGGCGCGCGCGAGCAGGCCGGAAAACGTCAGCGAACTTCCTCCGTATTCCGTGAAGGCGGCCTTTCCGGGATGGCGGACGGCCGCTTCGCAAAGCTTGTCGATAAGAACGTTGCTCATCGTTTGTGTTCCATTCCTCTGAAGAGCGGACCCGGTCCGGTCCGGCCTTCCGGCCGCGGCCTCAGCCGGGTCCGCTGTTTGATCAATAGTGCTGATAGATGAAGCCTCCGGCGTCGTAGCCGAGGCCGTATGTTCCGAAGACGACGACGGCCGCGAGCAGGGCGGCCTCGGCGGCGACGCGGATCCACGCGGGCCTCTGCCCCAGCATCTCGGCCGCGCCGAGACTGCCGTTCTTCTCCTCGGCAAGGCTGACCGCGAACAGAAGCAGACAGCCCGCGGCGGCCGGAACGAGCGACACCGCGCTCACGCCACCGGCGGCGAAGCTGCCGGCAAGGCCGAAGGACGAGAACATCCTGCCGTACCAGGTCCAGCCGGCGGCCACGTCGGGCGCCCGCGATATGACGCGGCAGAGGGTGATAAGAACGAAGGTCCGAAGGGACCTGAACACCCTCCAGAAAACGGAGCCTCCGTTCATCTTAAGCGGGCCGCGCACCTTTTCGAACAGCG
>JAEEJM010000148.1 GCA_016281895.1 Clostridiales bacterium | reverse complement strand
GCGGACGCGTATTCGGCCTCGAACTTGCTGTCGAAGCGGGTCAGCAGCTCGTCGGCGACGGCCTTTTTGAAGGCTTCGGCGGAGACGGCGGCGGAGAGCAGGGCCTCGGCCTTGGCCTTGGCGTCTGCCTTGTCGGTCTCGAACCGGGCCTTCTCTTCATCGGTCGCCTCGGCGGCCGCGGCGCTGAGCGAGGCGGTGAACGAGAACTGGAGGGTGTCGGCGGTGTAATAGTTCGCCTTGTTCTCCTTTATCTCGTTTTCGATATCGTCTTCTGTGACGGCGGCCTCGAGCTCGTCGTAAATCTGAGCGTAGTACTTGGAGGCCAGAACGGAGAGCTCCAGGGCCTTTTTGACGTCGTTGGCGGTGACTCCGTTGCCGTACATGCGGGCAAGCATGGTGTTGGTCGTGTAGCCGTACTGTTTGGCGCTCTCGGCGATGGAGGCGATATCGTCTTCTATGGCCTTCTTTTCGTCGTCGTCGAGGGAGATCCCGGCGGCGCGGGCGGCCTCACAGAGGACCAGATACTGCTCGAGCTCGTCTCTGATGCTGTTCATGAAGTACTGGTACCAGGTCTCGTTCTCGGAGTAGAGCTGCGACTTGAGCGACTTTCCGGTGTCTATTCCGAGATAAGAGATGTAGCTGCCGTACTGCGACAGGAACGAGTTGTACTGATAGAAGAAGTAGTACGAGAGCATGGTCCCCGTGACTTTGAAATTGTCCGACTTGGCGGCGGTCTTGCTTCTGGAGAAGAAGCCCGTGTTGACGGAGAGAGACAGGAGGATACAGCCAACGATGAGGAGGGCGACGAGAGTCACGACCAGCGCGGTTATGCGGTTGGCATTCTTTTCGGAGGCTTTCCCCGTGTTCTTGTTGGCGGAAAAAACGACCTCCGCGGCTCTCTGAGTTCTGGTTCTGTTACCTTTTCCCATTTTGATAGTTGCCTTTCTTGTTGGGGTATGTATGGATCAGCTGCCGGCGGGCGCCTGACAGCCGGGAAAAAAGACGCGATCCGGACCGTTCACAGGTCCGCTATGAACGGAATGACCATGGGGTTGCGGCCGGTCCTCTGCACGAGCATCTTGGATACGGCCCTGCGCACGCGCTCCCTTACGGTCTCGAGGTCGGCCTTGCGGCGGGAGACGACGGCGTCGCCGAGCTCGCAGGAGACGATCTCCTGGACCTCCTTTATCAGGCCCTCGGATTCCGGCGTGTAGATGAAGCCTTTCGTGATGACCTCGGGCGGGTTCAGGACGAGCCTTGCGCCGAGATCGACCGAGGCGAAGATGATCACCATGCCTTCCTCGGCCAGGGCCTTGCGGTCGCGGAGGACGGCCTTGCCGACGTCGCCGACGCCCAGGCCGTCGATGAGAGTGCGCCCGGCCGGCACCGTTCCGGTTATGACGGCGGAGCGCCTGCCGAGCTCAACGACGCTGCCGATGTCGGCGGTCACTATGCGGTCCGCCGGGATGCCCGTGAAGAGGGCGAGCTCGCGGTTGGCGCCGAGGTGGCGGTACTCGCCGTGCACCGGCATATAGAAGTCGGGACGGCACAGCTGGATGAGGAGCTTTATCTCCTCGGAACAGGCGTGGCCGGAGGCGTGTATGCCCGAGAAGTTGGAGTCGTATATCACCTTGATGCCGTTGCGCGTGAGTTCGTTTATTATGCGGCCGATGAGTTTCTCGTTGCCGGGGATGGCGCTGGAGGAGAATACCACGACGTCGGAGGCCCCGAGCGAGACCTGGGCGTGGTCGGAGAAGGCCATGCGGTACAGGCCGGACATCGGCTCGCCCTGGCTGCCGGTGGTGATGAGCGTCACCTGGCCCGGGGCGTATTTCTTTACGTCCGCCACGTCGATGATGGAGTCGGCGGGGGGCTTCATGTATCCGAGCTCGATGGCGGCCGATATGACCGTCTGCATGCTCCGCCCGGTGATGGCAACGCGCCTGCCGTGCCTTACGGAGACGCCGATTATCTGCATTACGCGGTGTACGTTCGACGAGAATGTCGCGACGACGATGCGCTTCTCGGGATAGAGGGAGAAGACGTTCTCGAGCACTCCGCCGACGCTCTTTTCGGACGGCGTGAAGCCCGGGCGCTCGGAGTTGGTGGATTCGCACATAAGGAGCTTTACGCCCTTGCGGCCGAGCTCGCCGAAGCGGACGAGGTCCATCATGGGGCCTTCGATGGGTGAGACGTCGAGCTTGAAGTCGCCGCTGTGGACGATAATGCCGGCCGGCGTCGACAGCGCTATGGCGCAGGCGTCGGCGATGGAGTGGTTGACGTGGATGAACTCGGCTTCGAACTCGCCGAGCTGGACGCGGTCGCCGGCCCTAACCGTGGTGAGCCTGGGCCGGAAGGGGAGCTTATGCTCGCGGAGCTTTGCCTCTATGATGCCGATGGTCAGGGCCGTGCCGTAGACGGGAACGTTGAACTCTTTCAGCAGATAAGGGATGCCGCCTATGTGGTCCTCGTGGCCGTGGGTGAGCACCACGCCGCGAAGCTTGTCTCCGTGCTCGCGCAGATACGAGAAATCGGGGATGACGAGGTCGATGCCCAGAAGGTCCTCGTCCGGGAAACCGACTCCGCAGTCTATGATGACCATGTCCCTGTCGGTCTCGAACAGGGTCATGTTCTTTCCTATCTCGCCGAGGCCGCCGAGAGGGATTATGCGCACTTTTCTGGACCTGTCGCGGATCTCGGGGGCCGCCGTTCCGGTCTTCCCGGCCGGGGCCTTCGTCTTTTTATCTGTCCGGCCGGGCGCGGCCCCGCGCCTGCCGGCATCTGTTTTTTCTTTTTCTTTCTCTTTCTTTTTTGCCATTTTCGATATTTGTAAAAGTGTGATGGGGACATCCGAAACGGGTGATGCCGCCGACCCGGGACGGGTTCCGGGCATGAGCGGCGGTCCGGCCGGGATGACGGGCGGGAAGGGCCCGGCGGGACGGCCGAAAACGGCCCGGGAGGGCCGGCGGATCGAAAGCATGCCGGAACGGCATACTTAAACACCATATTATACTATTATTATTCGCAAAAGTCAATAGTTTTGCGCAAAACGGGCCGGGCGATGGCCGGAAGCGGCGCCGGGCGCGGCGCCGCCGCGCCCGGGTCGAGATCATCCCGCGCAGAGGGGCATCTCTTTTCTCCGAACGGGCTCGCGGGTAGCCCGCGGGGGCGGATCACTCCGCCCGGAAGGCGCCGAAGACGGCCCGGAACAGCGGGGGCCGGAGGACGGAGGAATCGCAGCCGAGGACGTGCTGGACGTACACCGCCGAGACGCCGAGCTCGGGGCTGATAAGCTGAAGAGCGCCCGCGGCTCCGCCCCAGCCGAACTCGCCGGCCGGCGAGAGCAGATCGGGATCGT
>JAEEJM010000147.1 GCA_016281895.1 Clostridiales bacterium | reverse complement strand
GGTCATCTTGAGCGCGGCGATGCCGTCCCGCAGCCCGACGGAGCCGGGCCTCTCGGCCATGACGGCCTGGACGACGGGCGAGGTGTAAGTTATGATCATGCCGGTGCCCGGCATGGAGCCGTTGTAAGAGGGCAGGCCGTCGAAGCCGTCCTCGGCCCGCCCGGACGGGGAGGGGAGGTCCGGATCCGGATAGCGGAGAAGAATGGATATCGAGTCGTACTGCACGCCGCTGCCCCCCTGTCCGCTCCCTGTCTCGGCGCCCGTCCCGACGGCCGCAGAGAGCACGGAGTAGAAGGTCACCGCCTTGCCCTTTATGACGGGGTTCCCGGCCGGTGCGGCGGGAGCTTCGGCGGTGGTCGCGTCGGCCGGTGCGGCGGTCGTCTCGCCGGCCTCGCCGGCCAGCCGGCGGAGGAAGTTACCCAGAACGATGGCCGCGCAGAAGACCACGAAGCCGCAGACCAGCAGGGTTATTACGAGCTTCGCGCCGAAGGAGAGCTCGCCCGGCTGGTGGCGGCTGCGGTAGGCCCTCCTGCGGCCTCCTGACATGCCGCTCATTCTATCGACGTAAGATCGAGAGCCCTGAAGGCCTCGTTCGGCTCGAAGACGAGTCTCTCCCTGACCTCCGCCAGCATGACGTTGAACTGCGAGCCGGCGATGTCGTCGCAGAAGTCCTCGTAGTTTCTGTCTATCCAGTCGTTCTCGACGGGCAGGCGCATTATGACGTAGTAGCCCCGGGCGCCGCGGACGACCTCGCTGATCTGTCCCGGGCCGAGGGCGAACGCCGCCTTCTCGTAGTTGTCGCCGTAGTCGGACGTGTACCTCGCGAAGTAGGCGCCGTGCGTCGTCGTGAGGGTGAAGTCGGAGTCGTAGCGGCTCTTGAGCAGGATGAGCTCGCTCTCGGGATCCTGGCTGGCCAGCAGCTGCGAGCGTATGCTCTCGGCCAGAGCGAGACGGTCCTCGGTCAGGCCGCTGACGTAGACGTGGTTGGTGCGAATGAAGCTGTCGGAGTGGAGCAGCTCGTCGTACTCCTCCGGCGTGGAGGCTATGAGCCCGAGGTCTGTGCGGAGGATGTACATGAGCTCGGTCGCGCACTCCTCGGCCGTCAGATAGAAGCGGAACAGGTAGTCGGTTATGTACTCCTCGGCCAGGGCCTCCTTATAGGCCTTCTTGCCGCCGCACTCCTCGGCGACCCGGTCGACGCTGGCGGCCACCGCCTCGGCTATCTTCTTCTCGGCGAACATGGCTTCCCCGCCGCCGACGTAATACTCGTCGGCCATGGCGTAGACGGCCCGGTAGTCGCTGCAGACGGAGGCGCAGACCCTCCTTGTGAGCTCGTCGCGGTATTCGGCGGCCTTGGCGGGGTCGGACCAGATGTCGCTCCCGTGCTCCTCGGCCATGTCGGCCCTCGTGTTGAGAGCGAGGTAGCGGATCTCGTCGTAGCCGACCTCGAGGCCGGCGCAGGTCCCCATGACCCTGGCCTCGTCCTCCGTCCGGGGGATCGGCTTGATGCCGCTGCCGCAGGAGGCGAGCGCCAGCAGCGCGGCGGCCGCGGCCGCGAGGGATATAACGCGTCTCAGAAAGCTGTTTTTCATGTGTGCCTCCGGCGGACTCCGGGCGCCTCCGGCGTCCGGGTATACTTTAACATTATAATTTTATCATGCCATTATGACGAATGTGTGAATTGGCCGCTCTTTTTCCGATTTATTTGAGAAAATCGTATTCAACGGGCGCCGATTTATGCTATAATTTATAAGGAGACTAATGCGCGCGCGGCGCCGGAGGCGGGCGCGCGGGAAGGGAAGGTGTCCTTTTGAACAACGATCTTTCGCCCGAGACCGCAACGGGCAAATACAGCATACCTCTTCAGTCGCTCATACAGGAGTTCGGTCTGGAGGTCGTATACCTGCCGGACGACGCCGACGACATCGCCATATCCACGACCGAGATCGACAGGCCCGGACTGGCCCTCACGGGCTTCTTCGGCATCTTCGACCCGGACCGCATCGAGCTCATCGGAAACGCCGAGCACAGGTATCTGGCCGGCTTCGACGACGAGACCGTCCTGCAGAAGATCAAGGCCTTCGTCTCCCGCAAGCCCGTGGCCGTGATAGAGACGGCCGGGCACAAGCCGCTTCCCGAGTTCGTCGAGGCCTGCCGGGAGTACCGCATCCCGCTCATGTGCGCCAGGGAGGAGACGACCTCCCTGATGGCCGCCATGTTCGCCTCGCTGAACGTCTCGCTGGCTCCCCGAATCACCCGCCACGGCGTGCTCGTCGAGGTCTACGGCGAGGGCGTTCTCCTGCTCGGCGACAGCGGCATAGGAAAGAGCGAGACCGCCATCGAGCTCGTGAAGCGCGGACACCGCCTGATAGCCGACGACGCCGTCGAGATCAAGCGCGTGTCGGCAAAGTCCCTCGTCGGCAGCGCACCGCCCATACTCAGGCATTACGTCGAGCTGCGCGGCATAGGCATCATCGACGTCAGCCGCATCTTCGGCATGGGCGCCGTAAAGGCGACCGAGAAGATCGACCTCGTGATAAACCTCGAGCACTGGGTGAACGGAAAGATGTACGACAGGCTCGGCATCGAGGACCAGAAGACCGAGATACTGGGCATCGAGATCCCGTCGCTTACGGTGCCGGTCAAGCCGGGCCGCAACCTGGCGGTTATCATAGAGATCGCCGCCATGAACAACCGCCAGAAGAAGATGGGGTACAACACGGCCGAGGAGTTCAACAGGAAGGTCATGGAGCTCAACGGCATCTCCTGACGCGCGCGCGGAGCGCGGTCAAATTCATCATTGACAACGCGCCCCGTTTATGGTATATTTTTAATCGGGAATCTACACCCGCGCCCGCATGCGTACGTATGCGGCCGCGTGCGCCGGCGCTAACGGGCCGTGCGCTGCCTCCCGGACGGCCCGCGCCGGCCGGGCGGATCCCGCATTTTGGAAAAGAGAAGGCCTCATGTCCGGGAACAGCAGGAGAAAACAGGCGTTCTGGGCGTTCGTGCTCAGACTATTCATAGTGCTCTCGTCGACGGCCGCGGTGGCGGCTCTCGCGCTGTTCGTGTGCGCCTTCATCGTCGCCAGGGGGCCGTTCCGCGAAGCCTCCGAAAGGCTTTGCGCGACTCTGGCGGAGCGGGATCCCGGGTTCGCGGGCGTGTTCTTCACGACAGACGAGATCCACGCCGCGACCGCCTATCTGCCTCCGCGTGAGGCCGAGGGCGTCGCCGCCGTCCCGTATTCGGAGAAGTCCGGCGCCGCGGACGGAGGGGTCACGAAAGTCCAGATCTCCGGCCGCGGCTGGAAGGGCATACTCATCCGCACCGAGGAGCCCGGAGCGTATGCGCTGTCGCTCGGCGCCGGCAACCTCGGCCAGAGCGGATCCGTGTGTTCCGCCGGCCTCGACGGCTATATCGACGCGGTGTACATCGACGGCTGCCTGACCTACGCCGGCCTCGGCGGCGAGGACGTGTACTGCGCTGTCGCCTGCGACGGCGACGGAACACTGCACATCGGAGCCAAGACGGTCTACGACCTCACCCGCTCGGGCTACGAGTGGGCGGTGTGCGCCGACCGCGTCCTCATCAGCGGCGGCATCCCGGCCGAGGATCTCGGCGGAGGCTACGCCTCGCGCGTCGCCGTGGGCCAGACTGCCGACGGAAGGATAATCCTGGTGTTTGCCGTGTCCAGGGGCATATGGCCCTGCGGGATAACTTATGAAGAGCTCGCCTCGCTCATGTACGAATACGGGGCCGTTAACGCCGCCGCGCTGAGACCCATGGGAGGGCTGCGCGTGAACGGCGCCCCGGCTCTGGGCGGCATCGCCGCGCCGGACTATTCCCTCAGCGTGGTCGCAAAGGGGGTGGGCGGAGTTGAATGAGGAACCCAGGCGCCTGTCCGCATACGGAAACAAGAAGGCCAGGCGCAGAAAGCCCAGGCGCTACCGCTTCGTAAAGGGGCTGGCGGTCTATCTCTCCGTCCTCGTGGTGCTCCTGGCCGCGTTTGCCGCGGTCTTCTGGAAGTACCTCGACCTCCGGGCGGAGCGCTCGGCCGACGCCTTCGTGGAGGAACTGGCCTCGGGAACGGAGCCGGACGGCTGGAAGCAGCTGCTCCGCCAGTACCTTCCCGCCACATACCCGGGATATGAGAACGCCGCCGAGCTCGCCTACACCGTACTGGCCCCGTCATTTACTGTGGGCCGGGTCACCTGGCTGCCGTGCGCGACGGCCGAATCAAGGTCATACATGCTGTTCTCGGGCGGCAGGCGCTTTGCCGTGCTCGCCCTGCGGGACGCTTCCGGCAGCCGCACCGGCCTTGCCGAATGGGAGATCGACAGCATCACGTTCGATCTCGGATATTTCTCATCCGTCGAGTTCCCGCTGACTACGGTCGTGATGCCCGCCGGGGCCTCGCTCAGCGTCAACGGGGTCTATCCCGCCGCGCCATCGGCCGGCAGCGGCCCTCACGCCTACCCGGCCCTCTCGGCCGGCGAGACCGGAGAAGGCCCCGCCTGCGTCGCCTGGTACTTCGACGACATCTGGTTCGCGCCGGAGCTCTCGTGCACCCTTTACGGCGAGCCACTCGAGCTCGTCCGCTCCGACACCGACCGCTTCTATTACTTCAGATTCCCCGAGAGGGACACCCACAGCATATCCGTAACGGTCCCCGCGGGGGTCACCGCCACCGTCGGAGGGAAGGTCCTCACCGAGGAGTGGGCGTCGCTCTCCGTCAAGGAGGGCGAGCTCGGCGATCTCGACGACGGCGGCACGGGGACTCTCCCCATGCTCAATATATGGACGGTGGACGGCCTGTTCGCCGATACGCCGGTCGCCGCCGAGGTCTACGGCGAGAGCGTCAGACTGCTGTCGTCCGAGGGCTACCATTACGTCTTCGACACTCCCGACGCCTGCAAGTACAAGGTGAGCGTCACCGTCCCCGCAGGGGCCGAGGTCAGGGTCAACGGCAGGGAGCCCGACCCCTCGACCGGGACCCGCCTGTCCGCGTCCGAGTCCGGCGTGGGCAACACCGCCTTCGGACGGTACGACGTCGCCGACCTGGCCGCGGTGCCCGAGGCCGTGCCGGCTTTCGACAGATACGAGCTGACCGGCTATCTGGCTCTGCCCAACGTGACGGTGTATTCGGGCGGTGTCGAGCTCCAGCCCTGCTCGCACACCGTCGACGAATACGACGCCGTCTGGGAGTACGACTATCTGCCCTCGCCGCAGGAGAAGATTAGCGCCTCCAGAGTGGCCGCCGCCCAGGACTTCGTCAACGCCTACATGAAATACATCTGCGACGGCGGGGCCTGGAACGACCCGTCCAACAGCGAAACGTTCAACAGCAACTACGAGAACCTGAAGTCGCTCATGATAATGGGCACCTCGGGCTACGTCAGCGTCATGGAGTCGTACCGCACCGTCAACATGCTGCCTCATTACGACTCCTTCTCCCTCAGCGGACTCTCGTCCGACAGCTACGTGGCTTACACCGACAGCTGCGTGTCGTGCCGCATAACCTGCCAGGTACTGCGCACGGTGAAGAGGACCGGGCCGGACGGCTCCGTCACGGAGACGGCCGACAACCTGTCCGTGAGCATGATGGTCCTTCAGATCCTGTACAGGGGAGAATGGAGGGTCTGGGGCTTCGTATACAACTGATCTCCGTCTGCAGATCGTTTCGGTCGACAGCCCGCTCGTCAACAGCCGACACCTTGGCACGTGCCGAGGATACAGCTCAGCGCTCCCGGCGGAGCCGCGTCCCCGCGGAGGGAAGCCGGCAGCCTCAAACCCGAATGATCAAAAAAACATAAAGAAAGGTGGTTTACAACCATGGGCCTCATCAAAGCGCTAACCGGAGCAGTAGGCGGCGTTCTCGCCGACCAGTGGAAGGAATACTTCTACTGCGATTCCATCGATCAGGACACGCTCGTCGTCAAAGGACAGAAGCGGACGTCCGACTCCAGATCCTCCAACACCAAGGCGGAGGACAACATCATCTCCAACGGGTCCGTTATCGCAGTTAACGACGGCCAGTGCATGATCATCGTCGAGCAGGGCAAAGTCGTCGAGGTCTGCGCCGAACCCGGCGAGTTCACCTACGACACCTCCACCGAACCCAGCATCTTCGCCGGGAAGCTCGGGAAATCCATTCTCGACACCTTCAAGACGATAGGCAAGCGTTTCACTTTCGGCGGCGACACCGGCAAGGACCAGAGGATCTACTACTTCAACACCAAGGAGATCCCCAACAACAAGTTCGGCACCGCCAACCCCGTTCCCTTCAAGGTCGTCATCAACGAGCAGCTCGGCTACAAGCTGTCCGTCGACCTCCGCTTCAACGGCACTTACTCCTACAAGATCGTCAACCCGCTCCTGTTCTACACCAACGTCTGCGGCAACGTAAGGACGGCCTACAACCGCTCCGAGATCGACGCGACCCTCAAGGCCGAGCTGATCATGTCCCTGCAGCCCGCCCTCGCCGTGCTCTCCGCCAACGGCGTTGCCTACTCCGAGATCCCCGCCCATAACAAGGAGGTCCGCGACGCCCTCAACGCCGAACTGGTCAACGACTGGGGCAAGAGAGGCATCGAGGTCTTCACGATGAACTTCGGCGTGCCCTCCATCCCCGAGGACCAGAGAAAGAAGATCACCGAGTGGGAAGAGACCGCCATGACGCTCAATCCCAACACCGCCGCCGCCCGCATGGTCGGCGGACAGATCTCCGCCATGAACACCGCCGCGGGCAACTCCGCCGGCGCCATGACGGGCTTCATGGGCATGGGCATGGCAATGAACGCCGGAGGCAACAGCGCCGCCAATCTGTACGCCATGGGCGCCAATCAGCCTGTCGAGCCCGCCCCCACGGGTCCCGCCGCCCCCGCCGCTCCCGCGGCCGGAGCCTGGACCTGCGCGTGCGGAACCGTCGTGAACGGCAACTTCTGCCCCGAGTGCGGAGCCAAGAAGCCCGAAGCCCCCGCCGGCTGGACCTGCGCCTGCGGCGCGGTGAACAAGGGCAAGTTCTGCACCGAGTGCGGAGCCAGGAAGCCCGCCGACGCCCCGCTCTACAAGTGCGACAAGTGCGGCTGGGAGCCTGAAGATCCCAAGAATCCTCCCAAGTTCTGCCCGCAGTGCGGCGACAGATTCGACGACAAGGACATAAAGTAAGTCACTGCCTGTCCGCAGGCAGATCCGAGGTCCGACAATAAGATGCGGCGCGGTCCGGAACTCCGGCGCCGCGCCGCGGAAAAGGAGTACAGCATGTCATTCTTCAGCAACCTCAAAAAGGAAGTCAAAAACGTATTCAAAGGCGCCATGGACGCGGCCTCCAAGTCCAGAGTCATCACCTTCGACGACATCCCCCAGACCCTCGAAGCCCTCAAGGCCCTGCCTCAGGCGGACATGAAGGACGAGTTCGGCGTGGCCGCCCTCTGCGTGGCCGCCCTCTGCGTCTATCCTTCCGACCCCGACGCCTGCCTCGAGATGCTCGAGTACCTTAACGGTCCGAACGACCTGTCGACATACGCCAAGCAGTTCCTCAAGGACCGCTTCTCCGACAAGGACTACGTTCCGCGCTCCTACTTCAAGGGAGCCACCCCCGAGAACGGCTACGTCCCCGACGAGCCCATCTCCATCACCGTCAGCTCCAACCCCTACAGCTACCAGGAGGAGAACTACTGCACCCTGTACATCTCGTCCGGCGGCGCAGACTCCCCGAGACAGGTCTCCCTGCGCAAGAAACCCTCCACCGGCGAGTGGTTCATCAGGGAATACGCCGGTCTGCTTGCCGGGATCCGCGTCCCCGTAAGCCAGGATCCCTGGGCCTGAGACCCGGCATTATATCGACCGGGGCTTCCGAAAGAGTCCGCTTTTTCGGAAGCCCCGCATAATGTGCCTGCCGGTGCGCCTCGCGCCTCCGGCAAGGCGGCGACATCTCAGTCTGGCCGGCGCCCGGTGCCGGAAGGGGTGGATCTCATGAGCACGAAATACACGCTTGGAATAGACTTCGGCACGCTCTCCGGGCGCGCCGTGCTGGTGTCCGTATCCGACGGGGTCCAGATCGCCTCCGAGGTCAGGGAATACCGCAGCGGCGTCATCTCCGGCGTACTGCCGTCGACGGGAGAGAAGCTCCCGGACGGCTGGGCGCTGCAGGACCCTTCGGACTACGTCGACGTGCTCGCTGCCGTCGTGCCCGGGGTGCTCGCCAAGGCGGGCGTGTCCCCCGACGACGTCATAGGAGTCGGCGTCGATTTCACGAGCAGCACTGCCTTTCCGGTCTATGCCGACGGCACTCCCCTGTGTCTGACCGACAGGTGGAGGGGCGAGAAGAACGCCTGGTGCAAGCTGTGGAAGCACCACTCCACTCAGAAATACGCGGACAGGCTGAACGAGGTCTACGCCCGCAGGGGCGATGATTTCCTCTCTCATCTCGGGGACAGGTTCTCGCCCGAATGGATGCTCCCCAAGGTGCTCGAGACGCTGACCGAGGCCCCCGGGGTCTACGAAGACTGCGCGTACATCATCGAGGCCGGCGACTGGATCAACCTGCTGCTGACCGGGAGACTCACCCGGGGCTACCAGCCTGCCGCCTACAAGTCCTCTTATCTGCCCGGGCGCGGCTACCCGCCCGACGCCTTCCTTGAAGAGGTCGACCCGCGCCTCCGGGGCCTGTTCTCCGGACGGCTCGGCGGTCCGGTGCTGCCCTGGGGCTCACGGGCCGGGACCGTAACTCCCGAAGCCGCTGCCAGATTCGGCCTCGCCGCCGGGACGGCCGTGGCGCCCGCGCTTTGCGACGCCCACGCCGGGGCCTTTGCCCTTGGCGTCTGCAGACCCGGCGACCTTTTCGGCATCCTCGGCACTTCAAACTGCTATTTTATTCTTTCGGATACCGACGAGCGCGTCCCCGGCATATGCGGCTGCGTCCCTGACGGGACCGTCCCCGGCCTGTACTGCCTTGAGGCCGGACTGTGCTGCGCCGGCGACCATTTCGCCTGGGCGGCCGAGAACGTCTGCCCTTACGAATACAGGCTCGAGGCCGACCGCCGCGGCATATCGCCGCTGCGCCTGCTCATCGGAAAGGCCGCGGAGCTCGAGCCGGGCGAGAGCGGACTTGTCGCTCTCGACTGGTGGAACGGCAACCGCAGCGTACTCGTGAACGGCCTGCTTTCCGGGGCAATATTCGGTCTTACCCTCTCCACGCGGCCGGAGCACATAATGCGCGCCCTCATCGAGGCCACCGCCTTCGGCACCAGGACCATCTTCGACGCCTTCGCGTCACAGGGCCTCGGCGTCGGCAGCTTCACGGCAGCCGGCGGCATAGCGGGTAAGGATCCGTTCACTATGCAGCTCTACTCGGACGTGCTTCATCTGCCGATCCGCGTCACGTCAACCCTTCAGGCCCCGGCGGCGGGCTCGGCGGTCCACGCGGCCGTCGCGGCAGGACCGGAGGCCGGGGGATATTCCGGCTTCGCCTCCGCCATGGAGGCAATGAAGGCGCCGGTCGTAAAAGTCTACGAGCCCGACGCCGACCGCGGCAGGATATACGACAGGCTTTACGCCGAGTATACCCGGCTGCACGACTACTTCGGCCGGGGCGGCAGCGACGTTATGCTCCGTCTGCGGGACATCCGCGGCTGAGCCGCCGCCGGAGGTAACCTTGGTAAAGATCACCGAAGTCGCGAAGCATTCCCGGGCCTCGCGGCACATGATAAAGCCCGGCGACATGCTCGTGAGCGTCAACGGGTACGAGATACGGGACGTCCTGGACTACCGCTTCCGCATGACCGCGCCGCGCGTGGTCCTGGACATCGTTCACGGCGGCAGGCGGCGCAGGGTCACCATGCGCAAGCCCGAGGAGGAGACCGACGTCGGCCTCGGCTTCGAGACCCCTCTCATGGACGGGAAGCGCAGCTGCCGCAACAAATGCATCTTCTGCTTCATCGACCAGAATCCGCCGGGGATGCGCGAGTCGGTCTACTTCAAGGACGACGACTCGCGGCTGTCGTTCCTGCACGGCAACTATATAACGCTTACCAACCTCACCCGCCACGAGATCGACCGCATCATAGAGATGCACATCTCGCCCGTGAACGTCTCGGTCCACACTACCAACCCCGAGCTGCGGGTCAGGATGATGAACAACCGCTTCGCGGGCGAGTGCCTCTCGTACCTGAGGCTGTTCGCCGACGCCGGCATCCGGATCTGCGCGCAGATCGTGCTGTGCCGCGGCATAAACGACGGCGCGGAGCTCGACCGCACCATGAGCGACCTGACCGCCTATCTCCCGGCTCTGGACAGCGTCTCGGTCGTCCCGGCCGGACTGACCAGGCACCGTGGAGGGCTGTACCCTCTGGCCCCTTACACCCCCTGCGAGTGCGCAGAAGTCATACGTCAGGTCACCGCGTTCGGCGACCGTTGCGTCGAGACTTACGGCCAGCGGATCTTCTACCCGGCCGACGAGTTTTACGTCCGCGGCGGCGTGCCCCTTCCGGACGAGGCCTGGTACGGCGATTTCTCCCAGATCGAGGACGGGGTCGGTATGCTCGCGTCCATGGCCGCGGAAGTCGCCCGCGAGGTCGAAGATCTCGAGCCCGCTCCCCCCGGAACCCCGGTCCGCAGGGTCTCCCTCGTCACCGGATACGCCGCCTATGAGAGCATTCTTGCCGCGGTGCGGGCCATAGAAAAAAAGCACGGCGCCCTGAGCGTCAACGTCATAAGGATACGCAACGATTTCTTCGGCGAGAGCGTGACCGTCGCCGGCCTGCTGACCGGCGGAGACATAGCCGCCCAGGCGGCCGGAAAGGATCTCGGCGAGGCGCTTTACTTCCCGAGGTGCGCCCTCAGGGCCGACGGAGATCTCTTCCTCGACGACATGACGCCGGAGGAGCTGTCGGAGAAACTCGGCGTGCCGTGCATCCCGTGTGTCGCTGACAGGGGGGACCTTGCCGCGCAGCTGTTAGGAGAAAAATGAGCAAAGAAGTCGCAATCACACTCATATGCGCGGTGCTGGCGGTGATCCTGCTCGGCACGGCTCTGGGCTCCTGCTCCGTGAGGACGGGTAAGACCTTCAGGACCATGTTCGAGGACACCGAGACCAAGTCCCCGCCCGAGACCGTCATCGTGGAGGTCCCGGTGACCGTCATCGTGACGGTGACCGTTGAGGGCGCCACGTCTGTGGTCCCCGTCGTAGTGACGGGCACCCCGGGCACGTCCGGCGTGACCGAGTCCCCCGTGACGACCGGGGCTGTCACGTCTGAGCCCGTCCAGGTGAGCTCGCTGACGTTCGAGACGGTCGAGGACGAGCGCACGGTGGCCTCGAGCGGCGGAAAGAGCAGCACGATGCTGCTCCGCTATCCCAGGATCGGCGGCATGACCAACTCCTCGGTGCAGGACAAGGTCAACAGCCTGCTCGTGCAGATCGCCGAGGTCAGGTGCGGAGCCCGGATGAACGGGGCCGAGGAGGCCCTGAAGGCCGGGACCGTGACCACTCTAGAGGTGGTGAAGTGCGAAGTCACCTTCGTAAACGCCAACATACTGTCCGTCCGTTCGGCCGGCCAGATCACATACTCCGACGGCACCGAGACCGAGAAGTTCATATACTGCAACGTCGTCAACCTCAGCACGGGGAAGGATATCGCCCCTAAGAATATCTACACGCAGGACGGGTTCGCCAAGGTACTCGACCTGTTCAGGAGCGGTGCGTTCTCGGCTGTGAGCGTCGCCCCGGGGCTCGAGACCGCAAAGACCAGGGATGAGCTCGTCGCCCAGTACAGGGACTACGTCCAGTATTCGACCATGTACCCGGCCACATACTTCACGGCCGATTCGCTCTGCATCTGCATAGAGGTCGAGAGCGCTTACGGCTACTGGGCCGAATACTCCGTTCCGCTGGACAGGGTCGCCGACTGCTTCCGCATATCCCCGCTCAGCTGACGGAAAACGTCCCGCGCGCCGGCGCCGTCCGGGCCGCGGCGGCAAACTCACGTCAAATTCGAAAAGGCTTTTTTTGAAGAAATGTCAAATCCCGTAATAGCTATCGTCGGCAGACCAAACGTCGGCAAAAGCACGCTTTTCAACAAACTCATAGGCGAGCGCCGGGCCATCGTCGAGGATGTCCCGGGCGTCACGCGCGACCGCATATACGGCGAGACCGAATGGCGCGGGCGCAGACTGACCGTCATAGACACCGGCGGCATCGGCCCTGCGGACGGCGACGTCATCCTGTCCCGGATGCGCATGCAGGCCGAGATAGCCATCGAGAGCGCGGACGTGATAATCTTCATGTGCGACGGCCGCGCGGGTCTCGTCCCCGACGACGCCGAGGTCGCCGCCATGCTGCGCAGGAGCGGCAAGCCTGTCGTCCCCGTCGTCAACAAGTGCGACGCCGTGGGCAGGCTGCCCGACGGCTTCTACGAGTTCTACGAGCTCGGCTTCGACACCGACCCCGTGGCCGTATCTTCCGCCTCGGGTTCCGGCACAGGGGACATGCTCGACGAGTGCCTGCGTCTGCTCCCCGAAAAGGCGGAGAGCGCCGTCAGCGACGGCGGTATAAGGGTGGCCGTCATAGGCAAGCCGAACGCGGGGAAATCCTCGCTTATCAACCGCATAGCCGGCCAGGAGCGCGTGATAGTCTCCGACGTGCCGGGCACGACCAGGGACGCCATCGACACCCGCGTGAAGAACTCCGAGGGCGTCTTCACCTTCGTCGACACCGCCGGCATACGGCGGGGCTCGAAGATACACGACAGCATCGAGCATTATTCGGTGCTCCGCGCCCGCACGGCCGCCGAGAGGGCCGACGTGTGCCTCATCATGATCGACGCCACGGAAGGCATAACCGAGCAGGACGGGAAGATAGCCGGCATAGCCCACGAGGCCGGCCGGGCGTCCATAATCGTCGTAAACAAGTGGGACGCGCTCGGGGACAAGGACAGCGACAGCGCCAAGCGCTTCACTGAGAAGATCCGCACCGCCCTCGCCTTCATGCCCTACGCCCCCATCATGTTCGTATCCGCCCTGACCGGACAGCGCGTAAGCAGCCTGTTCGTAAAGATCAACGAGGTCTACAACCAGTCCGTCATGAGGATATCCACCGGCACGCTCAACGACGTGCTGGCCGACGCCGTGACGCGCGTCCAGCCCCCCACGGACAAGGGCCGCAGGCTCAAGGTGTTCTACATGACGCAGACGGGAGTCGCCCCGCCCACTTTCGTCATCTTCTGCAACAAGGCCGAGCTCTTTCATTTCTCCTACCGCAGGTACATCGAGAACTGCCTGCGCGAGAACTTCGGCTTCGGCGGGACCCCTCTTCAGCTGATCGTCAGGGAGAGGGGAGAGGACGGGAACTGAGCCATGTTCATCGACAGGATCAGGATCTATGTCAAGGCCGGCGACGGCGGCAACGGCGCCGTGACCTTCCACAGGGAGAAGTACATCTCTCACGGCGGCCCCGACGGCGGCGACGGAGGCAGGGGCGGCAACATCGTCATGCGCGTCGACGGCGGCAGCAACACCCTGCTGGCCTTCCGTTACAGGCGCAAGTTCGTCGCCGGCAACGGCGCCGACGGGAGCGGGAAGAAGTTCCACGGGGCGTCGGCCGACGACCTCGTCATACTCGTCCCTCCGGGGACGGTCATAAAGGACCCCGACAGCGGTCTCGTCATACACGACATGTCCGAGAACGGGGGAGCCGACTTCGTGCTCTGCCGAGGCGGGCGGGGAGGCTGGGGAAACCGCCACTTCGCAACTTCCACGAGGCAGCTGCCCATGTTTGCCAAGTCCGGCACCAGGGGGGAGGAGAAGAACGTCCTCCTGGAGCTGAAAATGATCGCCGACGTAGGCATCATAGGTTTTCCGAGCGTCGGAAAGAGCTCCATCCTGGCCGGCATATCGGCCGCCAGGCCAAAGATCGCCGACTATCACTTCACGACGCTGTCTCCGAACCTCGGCGTGGTATCCCTGCCGTCGGACGACGGGCGTTCGCGCGGCTTCGTCGCCGCCGACATACCGGGCCTCATAGAGGGCGCCGCCGACGGAGCCGGGCTCGGCCACGAGTTCCTGCGCCACGTCGACCGCTGCAGGCTCCTCGTCCACGTCGTGGACGTGTCTGCCGCCGAGGGCCGAGATCCGGCCGGGGACATAGACGTCATCGACGGGGAGCTATCCAGGTATTCGCCGGAGCTCTCATCGAGGCCGCAGATAATTGTCGGAAACAAGTGTGATTCCGCCGACCTCGGCTCTCCCGCAGTCTCGGCGTTCGAGGCCAGGGTGAAGGAGCTCGGCCGCGACCTTGTCTACACCTCCGCGTTCACCGGAGAGGGTCTGGACCGCCTGGTCGCCCTTATAGCCGACAGGCTGAGCACGCTTCCGCCCGTAAAGGTGTACGAGGCCGAGATAAAGCCCGAGGACGCCTACCGCGGCCGCGAGCGCGAGACCGTCATCCGCCGCGAGAACGACACTTTCTACCTCGAGGGCGAGTGGCTGTTCAACCTCGTCGGCCAGGTGAACTTCTCCGATTACGAGTCTTTGAACTTCTTCCGCAAGGTGCTGCGCAAGGCGGGAGTCATCGACGAGCTCGAGGCCCGCGGCTGCACCGACGGCTGCACGGTGTCCATATACGGATACGAATTCGATTACGTGAAATGACCATGGAAACTGCCGAAAACACCGCCCCGGCCGAAGAGAGGCGCCGGATAAGGCTCCCCCTTGCCTGCAAGATCCTGTATATCTGCGCCGGAGCGTCCCTGATCATATACGTTGCCGCCCGGATCAGCGAGCCGTTTGCCGACTTCTTCTGCAGGTACGTCGCCTCGGGCGTCCGAGCGGTCCTTGCCTGGCTCACCGCCTGGCTGCCGTTCTCGCTCGGCGAGGCGACCGTCCTGCTGCTGCCCGTCGCCGCCGGCTTCTTCATCCACTATTCCAACAAATACTGCAGCGGCTCCTGGAGAGACGTCTTCACCGCCGCGCTAATGGCGTTCTCCGTCGTAGCCGCGGTGTTCACGGTCTTCGTATTCACCCTCGGTACGGGATACCGGGGCTCGACGCTCGACAAAAAGCTCGACCTTGACAGGAAGCCCTGCTCGGCCGCGGAGCTGTACGACACTGCCGTCATACTCGGGGACATCGTGAACGAGAAGGCCGGGCAGCTCACAGCCGCCGAGGGCGACTTCACCGTCATGCCGTACGGCTACGCCGAGCTCTCCTCGAAGCTGTGCGACGCCTACGCGAAACTGTGCGACGACTGCGGCTTCATACAGAGGCTCCGCAGCCCCGTCAAGCCGGTCATGCTCAGCGAGCCCTGGACCTACACGCACATAACCGGCGTCTACACCTTCTTCACCGGCGAGGCCAACATCAACACCAACATGCCGGACTACACGATCCCCTATACGGCTGCCCACGAGCTCGCCCATCAGAGGGGCATCGCCAGGGAGGACGAGGCCAACTTCGTCGCCTTCCTTGCCTGCATGAGCTCCGACGACCCGTACATCCAGTACAGCGGCGCGCTGTCGATGTACGAGTACGTTATAAACGCCCTTTATTCCGCCGACCGAGACCTGTTCTCGAAGGCGCGCGAGGGCATTGCCGACAGTGCGAACGCCGAGATGAACGCCTACAACCGCTTCTTCGAGAAGTACAGAAAGAACGTCGCCGCCACGGTGAGCGGAAAGGTGAACGACACCTACCTCAAATCCCAGGGGCAGTCCGCCGGGTCGGTCAGCTACGGCCTCGTCGTGGATCTGGCCGTAGCCTGGTACAGGCCCGCCGCGCAGCAGGTGGACTGATCCGCATACCCTCCCGGCCGTTCCCGAACGCCGGGGCGGACGCGCCGCTCGCAGAACCGCAAATAACGGCATAAAACAGTATAATCGAGCCGGAAGACCGGAGACGGGGCTTCTCCGGCCGGAACAGAAAGGTAAGCCATGAAAAGCATCATCATCAGAGGCGGAAGAACGCTGCACGGAGACATTGCCGTCAGCGGCATGAAAAACGCGGCGCTGCCGATAATCTTCGCCAGCATCCTCACGAAGGACCGCTGCGTTCTGGACAATCTTCCCGACGTCACCGACGTCAATCTGTCGCTGAACATCCTCGAGTCCATGGGTGCCACCGTGGAGAGGCTCGGCAAAACGACCGTCGCCATAGATACTAAGGACCTGGCCGGAGGATGCTCGCCCGTGGATCTGGTGTCCAGGCTCAGGGCGTCGACCTATCTGCTCGGCGCGGAGCTCGGCCGCTTCGGCTCCGCCAAGGTCGGCTTCTCCGGGGGCTGCGACTTCGGAGTGCGGCCGATAGACCAGCATAAGAAGGGCTTCGAGGCCATGGGCGCCACCGTGACCATAGAGGACGGCTGCCACCTCGTGCGCAGCGCCAGAGGCCTGCACAGCGCCTCGGTATATCTCGATATTGCCTCCGTCGGCGCGACCGTCAACGTCATGCTTGCCGCGTGCACCGTACCCGGCAGGACGACCATCGACAACGCCGCCCGCGAGCCCCACATAGTCGACGTCGCCAACTTCCTCAACATGTGCGGCGCCAGGATAAGCGGAGCCGGGACCTCGTTCATAAAGATCTTTGGCGTCGACTCCCTCCACGGCTGCTCTTACACCATTATTCCCGACATGATCGAGGCCGGGACTTACATGGTCGCCGCGGCCGCCACCGGAGGCATGGTGAACGTTAAGAACGTGATCCCGAAACATATGGAAACGGTCACGGCCAAGCTCATCGAGATGGGTTGCGGCGTCGACGAGAGCGACGACTGCATAACGGTGTCCAGATCGACCAGGCTGACCGGGGCCAATATTAAGACCTATTTCTATCCGGGCTTCCCGACCGACATGCATCCCCAGTTCGCGGCCCTGCTGGCGACGGCCGAGGGCACATCGACCATCACCGAGGGCGTGTTCGAGAACCGTTTCAGGTACGTCGAGGAGCTCCGCAAGATGAACGCGGTAATAAACGTCTACGGCCGCACGGCCAGCATAGTCGGCACCAAGCAGCTGACGGGTTCGCCTGTCATAGCGGTCGATCTCCGCGCCGGCGCCGCGCTGATAGTCGCCGGACTGTCGGCCAGGGGCGTCACGGAGATCGCCAAGGTCGAGACCATTGAGCGGGGCTACGACAGCATAGTCGACAAGCTGAGAGGGCTCGGCGCGGACATCGAGCTCGCCGAAAAGTGAGCCGGCGCCCGTGAGACGTATGGAGGTCCAATGAAAAAGAGATACGCACTTGTCGTCGACGACGTTTTCGTCAACCGCGATATTCTCGTCGAGATGCTCGGCTCGGATTTCGAGACGCTCGAGGCCGCCGACGGCTTCGAGGCTCTCGAGATGCTGAAGCTCCATTCCGGTGAGATCGCGGTCATGCTGCTGGACATCGTGATGCCCGGGATGGACGGACTTGAGGTCCTGAAGAGGATGAACGGGCAGGGTCTGACCGAAAAGATCCCGGTGCTGGTCATTACCTCCGAGAACGACGACGGACTGCAGGTCCGCTGCCACGAGCTCGGGGTCACTGATTTCATAAAGAAGCCTTTCGACCGGCTTACCGTCATAAACAGGGTCCTGAACTCGGCCGAGCTCTTCTCTTATAAGACCGAGCTCGAGGCCAAGGTCGAGGCCCAGGTAAGCAAGCTCAACGAACAGGCCCGGCGCCTGTATCTCATAAACTCCCAGATAATCGAGATGCTGGGCAACATCATCGAGGCCAGGAACCTCGAGAGCGGTCTGCACATAAAGCGCGTCAAGGACTACACCAGGATCCTGGCCGAGGACATCATGGAGAGGTGCCCCGAATACGGCCTCGACCCCGGGCGCATCGAGATCATCGTCTCCGCGAGCGCCCTTCACGACATCGGAAAGATCATGGTGCCCGACAGCGTGCTGCTGAAGCCCGGGCGTCTGACGCCCGAGGAGTTCGCCGAGATAAAACTGCACACCACTAACGGCTGCCTGCTTCTGGACCGAGCCAAAGGCATATGGGACGAGGAGTACATGGTCGAGTGCTACTCCATCTGCCGCTGGCACCATGAAAAATGGGACGGGAGGGGCTATCCGGACGGCCTGTCCGGCAACGACATCCCCATATCCGCCCAGATCGTCTCGCTTGCCGACGTCTACGACGCCCTGGTCAACGAGAGAGTATACAAAAAGGCCTTCACTCCGGAAAAGGCCTACGATATGATAACCGGAGGGGAGTGCGGAGCGTTCAGCCCCGCTCTCATGGCCGCCTTCTCGGCCTGCCGCGGAAGGCTCGAGGAGCTCACGGCGGGATCCCGCGAAAAGGCCGCCGGCCGATTCTGAAAGACAGGAAGGAACTGAAATGACCGTAAAGGAATTCTACGCCGCCATAGGCGGAAACTACGACGAGGCCGTCCGCCGCTTCTCCGGCGAGGCGCTCACAGTGCGCTTCCTCGGAAAATTCGAGGGAGCCGTGGACTTCGGCTCCCTGGAAAAAAGCATAGCTGACGAAAACTGGGAGGCCGCTTTTGCCGCGGCCCATACGCTCAAGGGCGTGAGCCTCAACATGGCCTTCGCGCGCCTGTCAGCCTGTCTCAGCGAGCTGACCGACATGCTGAGGACAAGGCCGCCCGCGGACGATCCCCGGCCGCTGCTCGGCCGGGTCATGGACGAGTACCGCCTCGTCGTGTCCCTGATCCCGGAAGTGAGGCTGTAAGATGACCGACCGTGAATGCATGGAGCAGAAGGAGCGGTTCGTCTCCATCTACCGCGACAAGATCAGGCGCGAGGGCTCCGAGGCTCTTCTCAAATTCCTCATGTCCGAATCCAGCGATTTCTTCATTGCCCCCGCCTCCACCCGCTACCACGGGGCGGAGATCGGCGGACTGTGCCGCCACAGCCTCAACGTTTACGAGTGTCTGTGCGACATCCTCTCCCGCAGGCGAATGAAAGAGGTCTACGGCATCCGCTACAGCGACGAGAGCATCGCCGTTGCCGCGCTGCTGCACGACGTGTGCAAGGTCAACTTCTACCGCATGGACTCACGCAACGTTAAGAAGAACGGCGTCTGGGAGACCGTGCCGTATTTCACGATCGACGACCAGCTGCCTTACGGCCACGGCGAGAAATCCGTGTACATCGTCTCCGGCTATATGAAGCTCACCCGCGACGAGGCCTTTGCCATAAGGTATCATATGGGTTTCTCCGGCACCGAGGACAACAGCCAGGTGGGCAGGGCCCTCGAGATGTTCCCGCTCGCTTACGCACTGTGCGTGGCGGACATGGAGGCCGCGTATTTCATGGAGGGCACGGTCGATGACGGCTGATCTTATCCACGGCCGCCCGTCAGGCTTCAATGTCTGACCGCCGCAAAGGCCCGGCCCCCGCGGCCGACAGACGCAGACGGGCAAGGTGCGCATTCGTATACGTCAAGTTCATGTTCCCGGTGTTCTGCATCGTCCTGGCGTCGGTCCTGTGCTTTATGCCCTGTTACAGGCTGGCCAACGATGAGACCGAGCGTGTCGCCCAGTCGGTCTTCGGCCTTGTCTCCGTTACCGCAAGGACCTCTTCCGCCACTCTGGCCTCGGCCGGCGAGAGGGACAAGGCCGAGGTGGCCCTCGCGAAGTCCCTGAGGATCGGACTTGCCGTCTTCTGGGCCGTCCTGACGGCCGAGATCATATTCGCGGCGGTCTATCTCGTCTTTGCCGTCCTTATCTGGTCGGCGCCTCCCGAGAGTCCGAGGGCAAACGTCCTGAAACTGCGCATGAAGATACTGATCCCGGGCAGGTGGGCTCCCGCGCTTGCGGGAGCGGCCTCCGTGATCCCGCTTGCGCTTCCGTATTACATACTGAACCGGTTCGCACATTATTACAGGATCAGCGGATTTATCGACAGGAACCCCGAATACTACACGTATTCCATGAGCTTCGAGCATTTCGATCCCCTGGCCGTCGCGGCTGCCGCGGCTCTGATCTCGCTTGCCGTACTGCTGATCGGCAGGGAGTGGGACGGAATGTACAGGCTCGACCTTTTCCGCCATTTCGAGGAGCCTGTCAGCGATTCCCGAGCCTCCTGATCCAGGTCGCCGCCAGGGCCGTCCACTGTTCGGCAGAGCTGTCCTCCCACTTCGCGCTTCCGCGGCTCGTGAAGCCGTTGCACAGCGCCAGCCCGTGGGGCCCGTCCTGAAAGATGTGTGCCTCGAACGGCACACCGGCCTCGGCCAGCGCGGCCTGCATAAGGATCGAGTTCTCGACGGGAACAAGGTCGTCGCGATATGTGTGCCATATGAACGCCGGGCACGATCCGCCGTCGACGTTCAGCTCCGCCGAATACTTTCTGCGGTCCTCATCTGTGATCTTATCGTGTCCGGTCAGCCGGACGAACGAGTTCGCGTGAGACTTGGGCCCCGCCGTTATGACGGGATAGCAGAGTATCATGCCGTCCGGGCGGTTGATCCCCTCGGGGCGTCCGCTGCCTATGCCGGTCGCCTCCCTTATGACGGGGCTGTTCCAGCATGTGCCGGCCATGGCGGCCAGATGGCCTCCGGCAGAGAAGCCGCATATGACTATCTTCTCCGGATCGACGTTGTACTCGGCAGCGTTCTCCCTGACGTGAGTCACCGCCAGCGACGCCTCTATGAACGGCGCGTCGTTCTGAGCGTCTTTTCCGACGCCGTACCTGAGCAGAAACACGCAGAAGCTCTCGGACAGGAAGCGGAAGACTATGGGCTCGGCCTCCCTGGAGGAGAGAAATCTGTAGCCGCCTCCCGGGCACACTATTACGGCCGGCCTCGGCGGGAGAGCGAGTTCTTCCGTGAAATCGGGGATAAAAGTCGTGAGAGTCGCTTCGGGATGTGCATCCCAGAGCGGAATGGTCTTGTTCAGCATGGTGTCTTCCTCTGTCATCGTTTTTCGGGCCAGCGGCGGTTTTTCGCGCGGCCCGCATTAATTGTATCATATGGGCGGCCGTTTGGCAACAGCTTCGGCGCAAGCCGCGCTCGGGCCGCGCCCGAACCGAACACAGGCCGCACTCGAGCCGAACACAGGCCGCGCTCAAGCCTGCCTCGCCGCCGATCCGCTTCTAACGAAAGGACTGTATCATCATGAATATCGAAGGTCTGGGCAAGGTTACCCTGCTCGATTATCCCGGCCTCGTGGCCTGCACCGTTTTTACCGGCGGCTGCGATTTCCGCTGCCCGTTCTGTCACAATTCCCCCCTGGTGCTTGATCCGGCGGCTTCTCCCATCCCCGTCGGCGACGTCCTGGCGTTCCTTAAGAAGCGCAGTGGCGTCCTGGAAGGCGTCGCCGTCACCGGCGGCGAGCCCCTGCTCCAGCCTGACCTGGCGGACTTCCTCTCCAAGGTCAAGGAGCTGGGCTATTCCGTAAAGCTCGACACCAACGGCAACCACCCCGACCGTCTCTCCGCGCTTATCGACGGGGGGCTTGTAGACTGCGTCGCCATGGATATAAAGAACTCGCCCGAGCGTTACGCCGGCACCGTGGGCATTCCGGATCTGGACATTGCACCCGTCATCGCCTCGCGCGATCTTTTGAAGGCCGGCCTTGTGGACTACGAGTTCCGCACCACCGCCGTTCGTGAGTTCCACGACGAGAGATCGTTTCGCGGAATAGCGGAATTCATAAGGCCCGCGAAGAAGTATTATATACAGAATTTCGTCGATTCGGGGGCGGTCATCCGGCCCGGCCTTCACGGCTTTTCCCCGGACGAGCTGAAGGCCTTTCTCGACATCGTCGGCGACGCCGCGCAGACCGTCGGCATACGCGGCGTCTGAGCTCCGGATGCGATTTCAATAATTCACAAAACCTTCAATAATAAACTATATATTGTGACGAAATTTGGTTTTCAACACAATATATAGTTTTTTTCTATTGACAAACACACGGCCGTCATGTACAATATTATCCGCGCCTCGGCGCCTTCCGCGCAGCCGCGCGCGGGCGGGTGAGGAACAACACCGACATCATTTTCATAAAAGGAACGGATAAATCATGTATCAGGTAGTAAAAAGAAACGGTGCCGTCGTAGACTTCGACATCTCCAAGATCTCCGTCGCGATCAAGAAGGCGTTCGACGCCATAGAGAAGAACTACACGGACGACGTCATAGATCTCATCGCCCTCCGCGTGACGTCCAACTTCGAGCCCAAGATCGCGGACGGAAAGATCGCCGTCGAGGACATCCAGGACAGTGTCGAGACCGTTCTGGCCCAGGCCGGTTACGAAGACGTCGCCAAGTGCTACATACTGTACCGCCGTCAGCGCGAAAAGCTGCGCAACATGAAGTCCACCATGCTGGACTACAAGTCGCTCGTGGACTCCTACGTCAAGGCGACAGACTGGAGAGTGAAGGAGAACTCGACCGTCACTTATTCGGTCGGAGGCCTCATCCTGTCCAATTCCGGCGCCATCACAGCCAACTACTGGCTCTCTGAGATCTACGACGACGAGATCTCGCAGGCACATAAGAACGCCGACCTCCACCTGCACGACCTTTCCATGCTCACGGGCTACTGCGCGGGCTGGTCGCTGCGTCAGCTGATCCAGGAGGGCCTCGGAGGCCTCCCCGGGAAGATCACCTCGTCTCCCGCCAAGCACCTGGCCACCCTCTGCAACCAGATGGTCAACTTCCTCGGCATCATGCAGAACGAATGGGCCGGGGCCCAGGCCTTCTCGTCCTTCGACACCTACCTTGCCCCCTTCGTCAAGGCCGACGACCTGTCCTACGACGCCACTAAGAAGTGCATCGAGTCCTTCATCTACGGCGTGAACACTCCGTCCAGGTGGGGCACTCAGGCTCCGTTTTCCAACATCACTCTCGACTGGACCGTTCCGGCAGACCTTGCCGACAGGCCCGCCATCGTCGGGGGCCGCGAGATGGACTTCACGTCCGGCGACTGCAAAAAGGAAATGGATATGGTCACCAAGGCCTTCATCGAGATCATGATCGAGGGCGACGCCAACGGCCGCGGCTTCCAGTGTCCTATCCCCACCTATTCCATCACGCGCGATTTCGACTGGTCCGAGACAGAGAACAACAAGCTCCTGTTCGAGATGACCTCCAAGTACGGCACCCCCTATTTCTCCAACTATATAAACAGCGATATGGAGCCGTCCGACGTCCGCTCCATGTGCTGCCGTCTGCGCCTCGATCTGCGCGAGCTGCGCAAGAAATCCGGCGGCTTCTTCGGCTCCGGCGAATCCACCGGCTCGGTCGGCGTGGTAACTATCAACATGCCCAGGATAGGCTACCTCGCGGAGAACGAGGAGGATTTCTACAGGCGCCTCGACCGCATGATGGACATTGCCGCCCGTTCGCTCGACGTCAAGCGCAAAGTCATCACGAGGCTGCTCAACGAAGGCCTGTATCCCTACACCAAGAGATACCTCGGCACTTTTGCCAACCACTTCTCGACCATAGGTCTTGTCGGCATGAACGAGGCCTGTCTCAATGCGAAATGGCTGCGCTGCGACATGACCGACAAGCGCGCCCAGAGCTTCACTGTTGACGTGCTCAACCACATGCGCAACAGGCTGTCCGACTATCAGGAGAAGTACGGCGATCTTTTCAACCTCGAGGCCACTCCCGCCGAGTCCACGTCCTACCGCCTTGCCAAACACGACAAGAAGCGCTATCCCGACATCATAACCGCGTCCGACGGCGACACCCCCTATTACACGAACAGCTCGCATCTGCCGGTCGGGTACACCGAGGATGTTTTCGAGGCGCTGGACGTCCAGGACGAGCTCCAGACCCTCTACACCTCCGGCACCGTCTTCCATACCTTCCTCGGCGAGAAGCTCCCCGACTGGAAGGCCTCAGCCGCCCTTGTCCGCAAGATCGCCGAGAACTACAAACTTCCTTATTATACCGTCTCCCCCACATACTCGGTGTGCGCCGACCACGGCTACGTCGCGGGCGAGCACTTCGTATGCCCGATCTGCGGTAAGAGCGCCGAGGTCTACAGCCGCATAACGGGATACTACAGACCCGTGCAGAACTGGAACGACGGAAAGGCTCAGGAGTACAGGCAGCGCAAAGAGTACAACGTGTCCTCGTCCATGGCCGCGTTTGCGTCCGCAAAGCACGGCATAGCCCTGGAGACCGCCTCTCAGACCGCGACGGCGGTCGCCGCGGGAGTGACCGTCGAGACGGGCCGCATTGTCCTCTTTGCCACCAAGACCTGCCCGAAGTGCAGGATAGCCGCACAGCTGCTCGAAAAGGCCGGGATAGGCTTCGAGAAGGTCTACTACGAGGACGATCCCGACTTTGCCGTGAAGTACAACACGAAGCAGGCTCCCACGCTCCTTTACTTTGCCGGCGACGACGTGACGCTGTTCTCCGACATCAACGGAGTGAAGGAGTTCATTGCCGCCTTTACGGCCTGACGCTCCATGTACGACCTGATTGTTGTCGGCGCCGGCCCCGCGGGCCTGACCGCGGCCGTATATGCCCGCAGGGCCGGTAAGAGCGTTATGGTCATCGAAAAGTCCAGCTTCGGCGGGCAGATGACCTTCTCGCCAAAGATCGAGAATTACCCCGGCTTCCCGGAGATATCCGGAAACGAACTTGCCGACAGGATGGTATCCCAGGCCCTCGGACTCGGAGCCGAGATAGACCTTGCCGAGGTCTCCGCAGTGCGCCGCACCGCACACGGCTTTGCCGTGACCGCGGACGGCAGGGATCTTGAGGCCGCCTCGGTGATTATCGCAGCCGGGGCCGAGCACCGCCGCCTGGGCCTCGAAGGCGAGGACGATCTGATCGGCAAAGGGATCTCGTTCTGCGCAGTCTGCGACGGAGCCTTCTATGCCGGAAAGAGAGTCGCCGTCATAGGCGGCGGCAACTCCGCGATCGTAGAGGCCTCGCTCCTCGCCGAGATCTGCCGGGACGTTACTCTCATCCAGAATCTGCCGTCCCTGACGGGAGAGAAGTCTTCCGCCGAGGCCTTGCTCTCCAGACCCAACGTCGGCGTTTATTACAGCTCCGTTGTCGCCGGATACAGGTCGAAAGACGGGCAGCTCACAGGTATCAGGATCAGGAATGTCGATACCGGAGAGGAGAAGGACCTTGATTTCGACGGCGTTTTCGTGGCCATTGGACTCAGTCCGGCCAGCGCTCCTTTTCGCTCCGCGGCCGCTCTGGACGCCAACGGCTATGTGATCGCGGACGAGACCTGCCGTACCGGCACGCCGGGACTGTTTGTGGCTGGCGACTGCCGTACCAAAGCGGTCCGTCAGATCTCGACCGCCGCCGCCGACGGCGCGACGGCTGCTCTTGCCGCCTGTGCCTACATCGATTCATTATGACGCCCCGCAGGAGGCCGGCCGACGCGGCCGGCCTCCTGCGTTTATAGAAAGATGCAACCGCCGCCACGGGGCTCTGACGGCCGTATGATCCACGCCCTTCCCGGGTCCTCCGGAACGGCCTGTCCGGCCGTCCAAAAAACTTGAAAAATGTCAAAAAAGCACTTGACAATGGTATACCTTCGTGATATAATATCATCCGCCGCCTATGAGAGGCCGGCTGAATCGGGAGCATAGCTCAGCTGGGAGAGCACTTGCCTTACAAGCAAGGGGTCACAGGTTCGAGCCCTGTTGTTCCCACCATCTGTCTGGCCCGGTAGCTCAGTTGGTTAGAGCGCCAGCCTGTCACGCTGGAGGTCACGGGTTCGAGCCCCGTCCGGGTCGCCATCCACTAGCCTTGATAGCTCAGTTGGTAGAGCAGTAGACTGAAAATCTACGTGTGGTTGGTTCAATTCCGACTCAAGGCACCATATGCGGATTTAGCTCATTTGGTAGAGCGCGACCTTGCCAAGGTCGAGGTGGCGGGTTCGATCCCCGTAATCCGCTCCAGACAAAACGGGAAAGCATAAACGTTCCCGTTTATATTAGGCACCATAGCCAAGCGGTAAGGCAG
>JAEEJM010000146.1 GCA_016281895.1 Clostridiales bacterium | reverse complement strand
TTGTTCTTTTTTTCGTTATTCATAGTCTGGTGCCTCCTTTTCCCAGACTAAATTCTACCACATTTTTCTTCCCATACTAAATTCCACTTCAAATTCCACTGTGGAATTTACTTTGGGAATTCACTCAAAACAGAGATTTTTACTGTCAAAAATCAATAATATTGACAAAATTATCCGGATATGGTATAATATTTCGTATTTCGCGGGCACCCGCGCCCGCGACTGCATACACAAAATATGAAAAGAAGGAGGAAACGAGAAGGAATGCCAACCTTTAACCAGCTTGTCAGACAGGGACGCACGGACAAGATCTACAAGTCCAAGGCTCCCGTGCTTCAGACCGGTTTCAACACCATAAGCAACGAAGCGACCGATCTGCCCTCTCCCCAGAAGCGCGGCGTGTGCACCAAGGTCACGACCACAAGCCCCAAGAAGCCGAACTCGGCGCTCCGCAAGATCGCCAGAGTGCGTCTTACGAACGGCCTCGAGGCCACGACTTACATCCCGGGCGAAGGCCACAATCTCCAGGAGCACTCGGTCGTTCTGATCAGAGGCGGAAGAGTTCGCGATCTGCCCGGTGTGCGTTACCACATCATCCGCGGCACTCTGGACGCCCAGGGCGTTGCGGCCCGCAGACAGGCCCGTTCCAAGTACGGAACAAAGACGCCGAAGAAATAATTCGGCAAAGGTATGCAGCATGTTTTCATCGCTCGTTACGAATTCACTTTGTGTATAGCAGAGCGGACCGTTGCGGCAGACAGAAGACCATATGCTTTTGAGTACCTGTGATTTCATTTATTTTTGATGAAGGAGGGAAGTACAGTGCCGAGAAGAGGCCGTATATCCAAGAGAGATGTCCTGCCGGACCCGCTTTACAAGTCCAAGCTGGTCACCAAGCTGATCAACAACGTGATGCTTGACGGCAAGAAAGGGGTTGCCCAGACTATCGTCTACGATGCTTTCAGGCAGGTAGAGGCTAAGACCGGGAAGAATCCCCTCGAAGTTTTCGTCGCAGCTCTCGAAAACGTCTCGCCGGTTCTTGAGGTCAAGGCCCGCCGTGTCGGCGGCTCGACCTATCAGGTACCGCTCGAGGTGAGAGCGGACAGACGTCAGACTCTGGGCCTTCGCTGGATGGTGGGATTCGCCAGAAAGCGCAGCGAACGTACTATGGCGGACCGCCTTGCGGCGGAGATAGTTGACGCGATCAACAACGCCGGCGGAGCGTTCAAGAAGAAGGAAGAGACCCACAGAATGGCGGAAGCAAACAAGGCGTTTGCACATTACAGATACTGATCGCCACACATTTTTCAAGTATTCAAGGAGACCGTTCGTATGCCTAGGGAATATCCTCTCGATCGGACTCGCAATATCGGCATCATGGCTCACATCGACGCCGGTAAAACGACCACGACCGAAAGAATCCTTTACTATACGGGAATAAACCACCGTCTGGGCGAGACGCACGACGGCGATGCGACCATGGACTGGATGGCCCAGGAGAAGGAGCGCGGGATAACCATAACCTCCGCGGCCACCACCTGCCACTGGAAGGACAACCGCATCAACATCATCGACACGCCCGGCCACGTCGACTTTACCGTCGAGGTGGAGCGCTCGCTCCGCGTTCTCGACGGAGCGGTCGCGGTGTTCTGCGCCAAGGGCGGCGTCGAGCCCCAGTCCGAGACGGTCTGGAGACAGGCCAGCCGGTACGGGGTGCCCCGCCTCGCCTACGTGAACAAGATGGACATCACGGGCGCCGACTTCTTCCGTGTGATAGACATGATGAAGTCGAGACTGGGCGCGAACCCGGTCCCGATCCAGCTCCCCATAGGCAAAGAGGACGGCTTCCGCGGCATCGTCGACCTTATCAACATGGAGTCCGACGTCTATTACAGCGACGACGGAAAGGACATGAGGGTCGAGCCGATCCCTGAGGACATGGTCGAACAGGCCGCGCAGTACAGGGCTCAGATGATCGAATCGGCCGCCGAGGCCGACGAGGTCCTGTTCGAGAAGTACTGCAACGGAGAAGAGATCACCGTCCCGGAGATCAAGGATGCCATCCGCAAGGCCACCATAGCCAACCATCTGGTCCCGGTGGTCTGCGGCACATCGTTCAAGAACAAGGGAGTCCAGAAGCTGCTGGACGCCATAGTCGACTACCTGCCATCCCCCCTTGACGTGCCTCCCATCACAGGAGTCAATCCCGTGACAGGGGCCGAGGAGGAGAGACATGCGTCCGACGACGGTCCGTTCTCAGCCCTGGCCTTCAAGATCATGACAGACCCGTTCGTCGGGAAGCTGTGCTTCTTCCGCGTATATTCCGGCACTCTCAGATCGGGAGACGCCGTCTGGAATCCTACAAAGGGCAAGCGCGAGCGCATGGGCCGCATAGTCCAAATGCACGCGAACGCCCGGAAGGACCTGGACGTCGTTTACAGCGGCGACATCGCCGCCGTGGTCGCGGTCAAGAACACCGGTACGGGAGACACGCTCTGCGACGAGAACGCGCCCCTGGTGCTCGAGAAGATGGAGTTCCCGGAGCCCGTCATACGCGTCGCCATAGAGCCCAAGACCCGCGCGGGTCAGGAGCGCATGACCGACGCCCTGGCAAAGCTTGCCGAGGAGGACCCCACCTTCCGCACCTACACCGACGGCGAGACCGGCCAGACCATCATAGCCGGCATGGGCGAGCTTCACCTGGAGATAATCGTCGACAGACTTCTGCGCGAGTTCCGGGTCGAGGCAAACATAGGCAAGCCGCACGTCGCCTATAAGGAGACCATCCGCAAGGCGGTCGAGCAGGAGTGCAAATATGTGCGTCAGTCCGGCGGTCACGGCCAGTACGGCCACGTGAAGATCCGCATCGAGCCGAACGAGCCCGGAAAGGGCTACGAGTTCGTCAACGAGATCACGGGCGGAGTGATCCCCAAGGAGTTCATTCCGGCCGTCGACGAGGGCGTGAGGAGCGCCATGGAGAGCGGCGTGCTTGCCGGCTACAACGTGGTCGACACCAAGGTAACGCTGTTCGACGGCTCCTTCCACGAGGTCGACTCGTCCGAGCTCGCGTTCAAGATCGCCGGCTCCATGGCCTTCAAGGAGGCCATGAAGAAGGCGGACCCGGTGCTCACCGAGCCCATCATGAAGGTCACGGTGATCGTGCCCGACGATTACATGGGGGCGGTGTCCGGGGACCTGACCGGCAAGCGCGGCGAGATCATCTCGCAGGACATGCAGGCCGGCGGCATCTGGGAGATCGTCGCCAACGTCCCGCTGTCCAACATGTTCGGCTACTCGACCGATCTGCGTTCCAGGACGCAGGGGCGCGGCCAGTTCACCATGGAGCCCAGCCACTTCGCCGAGGTTCCGAGATCCGTCATGGAGACCATCGTGTCGGGCCGCATCCGCTGACCGGCCGGCACGCATAACGCAAAAAGAATAATTAAAAAATAATTACGGAGGATTTATCCAATGGCAAAAGCAACGTTTGAACGCACCAAACCGCATGTCAACATCGGTACAATCGGTCACGTTGACCACGGTAAGACCACCCTTACCGCTGCTATCACAAAATACCTTTCTCTTGGAAACAGCAAGATCGAGTTCATGGCTTATGACCAGATCGATAATGCTCCCGAAGAGAAGGCCAGAGGCATCACGATCAACACCCGTCACGTCGAGTACGAGACCGCGAAGCGCCACTACGCTCACGTCGACTGCCCCGGCCACGCCGACTACGTTAAGAACATGATCACCGGTGCCGCTCAGATGGACGGTGCCATCCTGGTCGTCGCCGGCGACGACGGACCGCTCCAGCAGACCCGCGAGCACGTTCTGCTCGCCCGTCAGGTCGGCGTTCCCGCCATCGTCGTCTACATGAACAAGACCGACCTCGTCGACGACCCCGAGCTGCTCGACCTCGTCGAGATGGAAGTCCGCGACCTCCTCTCCGAGTACGACTTCCCGGGCGACGACATCCCGATCATCCGCGGCTCCGCCCGCAACGCCCTCGAGTCCCCCTCGACCGACCCCAACGACCCCGTGTACGCCTCCATCAAGGAGCTCATGGACGCCGTTGACGATTTCATCCCCACCCCCGAGCGCAAGTCCGACCTCGACTTCCTGATGCCCGTCGAGGACGTCTTCTCCATCTCCGGCCGCGGCACCGTCGCCACCGGCAGAGTCGAGAGAGGTACCGTTAAGGTCGGCGACTCCGTCGAGATCATCGGTCTCACCGAAGAGCGCAGGACCGTCGTCGTGACCGGCGTCGAGATGTTCCACAAGCTTCTGCCCCAGGCCGAGGCCGGCGACAACATCGGCTGCCTGCTCCGCGGCGTTGCCAAGGACGAGATCGAGCGCGGCCAGGTCCTCTGCAAGCCCGGCTCCGTTCATCCGCACAGCAAATTCAAGGGCCAGGTCTACGTACTGACCGAGAAGGAAGGCGGCCGCAAGAAACCCTTCGTCTCAGGCTACAGACCTCAGTTCTACTTCAGGACCACCGACGTTACCGGCACCATCGAGCTGCCCGAGGGCACCGAGATGTGCCGTCCAGGCGACAATGTCGAATTCACCGTCGAGCTGATCACCCCCATCGCCTGCGAGAAGGGTCTCCGCTTCGCCATCCGTGAAGGCGGCAGGACCGTCGGTTCCGGCGTCGTCTCCGAGATCATCAGCTGACCGTCCGCAAGGACAGTCTTATGCGGGGCTTCTGAAAAAGCCGGTCTTTTTCGGGAGCCCCGCGCAATGCGGGACCGGCGCCGTGCGCCGGGCCCGGAATACAATATTCGGGAACAGGTGGGATTCCTTACCGGCGGTATAGTCCGCGAACTGCTTTCCGCAGCCGAGCAGGTGTGATTCCTGCACCGACCGTACAGTCGGGATGGGAGAATGAAACAGTTCTCCCCCTGTGCAAGAAGGGGGCTTTTTTCATGAAAAAAGACAGGACAGGGATCTTTTCCCTGGCGCTGGCTGCCGTTTTCGCGGCGCTGGCATACGCGGCCACACTGGTCATCCACATCAAGGTCGGTTTTCTGACCTTCGACGCAAAAGACACCGTCATCTGCTTCTCCGGCATGCTGCTCGGACCCGCCTGGTCCGCCGGCATCGCCGTCGCGGTCTCCACAGTCGAGATGCTGTCCGTGAGCGACACCGGCCTGCTCGGCTTCGTAATGAACCTCGCGTCGTCGCTCGCGTTCTCGCTCACCGGCGCCGTTTTCTACCGCCGCTTCCGCAAGTTCTGGAGCGCGGTGGCCGGCATGGTCCTGGCCGTTACGGTCCAGACCTCCGTTATGCTGGTGATGAACCTGATCATAACGCCGCTGTACACCGGCATGTCGACCGGCGAGGTGGCGGCAATGATACCGAAGCTTCTGCTTCCTTTCAACCTGCTGAAGTCCCTGCTCAACGCCTCGCTCGTCATGGCGATATACAAGCCGCTGTCGACGGCCATCCGCGCGAGCGGCGTTATGGGCCCGCCCGCCGAGGGGCAGACCGCGCCGCCGAACGGCAGGCGGACGGCCCTGGTCATCGCCGTGTCCGTTCTGATCGCGGCGGCCTGCGTGGCGATAATGATAACTGTGATGAAGGGCCGGTTCCTCTGGGCCGATCTGCCCTCGTCATCCAACTGACAGGAGCCGCATATGATCGAGGCTATCGAAGAGTTTTTCGTGGAGAAGGTCGGGCCCGAGCTGTGCGTCTTCTTCTGCTCCATGATACCGATAATCGAGCTCAGGGGCGGCATTCCGCTCGGCTGGGCGCTCGGCCTGCCGTGGTGGGAGACCTTCATGCTGGCCGTGGCCGGCAACATGCTCCCGGTTCCGCTGATCCTCCTCTTCATAAGGGGGATACTCTCGTGGATGTCCGGGTGCCGTGTGAAGCTGTTCAACCGCATAGCGGACTGGCTCGACCGCAAGGCCGAAAAGAACGCGCCTAAGATCGAGAAGTACGCCTTCTGGGGCATCTGCCTTTTCGTGGCCATACCGCTGCCCGTCACCGGAGCCTGGTGCGGCTCGCTCGTCTGCGCCACGATAGGGGAGAAGTTCTGGAGGGCTGTGCTGTCGGCCTTCCTGGGGCTGCTCATAGCCGCGACCGTAATGACCTCCGTGTGCGCGCTCGTCGCCGCCGGAGTCAGCTGGCTCGGCTTCCTGACCTGAGGGCGGCGTTCCGGTATCCGCTGCCGCTTGACAAACCGGCCCGGGCGTGATATCATTATTCAGGAAAAAAGAACTAAATAATACTTATCCAGAGCAGTGTAGGGACAGGCCCGTCGATGCTGCAGCAACCTGCGGATGCAAGGTGCTAATTCCTGACAGATAAGGTGCGGACTACCCCGGCTGTCAGGTCAGACGGCCGGGGTTTCCTTCTGCTTTGAAAGATCAACAGTCAGAAGAGGTAACGACATGGCACACAGATTATTCACTTCGGAATCCGTGACGGAGGGACATCCCGACAAGATCTGCGATATGATCTCCGACGCGGTCCTGGACGACCTGCTGGCGCAGGATCCCATGTCCCGCGTCGCGTGCGAGACGTTCTGCACGACGGGGCTCATCGCCATCATGGGGGAGATAACCACGCGCGGCTACGCCGACTTTCAGCGCATCGCCCGCGAGACGGTAAGGAACATAGGCTACACCCGCGCGAAGTACGGCTTCGACTGCGACAGCTGCGCGGTCATATCGTCGGTGCACGAGCAGTCGCCCGACATAGCAATGGGAGTCGACCGCTCGCTCGAGTCCAGGAACGGCGAGGGCGGCGGCTTCGACACCGGGGCCGGCGACCAGGGCATGATGTTCGGCTACGCCTGCCGCGAGACGCCGGAGCTAATGCCCCTGCCGCTGTCTCTCGCCCACAGGCTGGCCAAAAGGCTGACCGAGGTGCGCAAGACCGGCGTGCTGCCCTATCTGAGGCCGGACGGCAAGACCCAGGTGACGGTCGAGTACGACGGGGCCATGCCTGTCAGGATCGCCTCCGTAGTGGTGTCCGCTCAGCACAGCGACTCCGTCGACATCGAGACCGTCCGCGAAGACATAAAGCGCGAGGTCATAATGAAGACCGCCGGAGCGGAGCTCATCGACGGCCGCACGGAGTTTTTCATCAACCCCACGGGCAGATTCGTCATAGGCGGTCCCATGGGCGACACCGGCCTCACCGGCAGGAAGATCATCGTCGACACGTACGGCGGCATGGCCGGCCACGGCGGAGGGGCGTTCTCGGGCAAGGACCCGACGAAGGTCGACCGCACCGGGGCCTACGCCGCCAGATACCTTGCCAAGAACGTCGTCGCGGCCGGCCTGGCCGACCGCTGCGAGATCCAGATAGCCTACGCCATCGGCGTCGCCAGGCCCGTGTCCGTGGCCGTTAACACCTTCGGCACCGGAAGGGCCGACGAGGAACGCATCGCCGTCGCGCTCTGCGAGTGCTTCGACCTGCGCCCCGCGGCGGTGATATCCCGCTTCGGTCTGCGGCGCCCGATCTACGGCGCGCTGGCCGCCTACGGCCACATGGGCCGCGAGGACCTCGGGGTGCCGTGGGAGGAGCGGGACCTTGCTCCGGCTCTGAGGTCGGCCCTCGGAGTCTGAGAGCATGGACCGCAGCGGCTCGAAAAAACACCGGCCGGGGCGCGCGCAAGTGCGCGAAAGCGACCCGCCGGACATACTGACGGCGGGCGACGACGGCAGCATTGCCGGCACCGTCGAGGAGGTCGTCTACAGAAACGACCTGAACGGCTACACGGTCATAGCCTTCGGCACGGGCAAGTTCCTTGTCACCGCGGTCGGCATAATGCCCGGCGTCGCGGAGGGCGAGAAGCTGAACGTCTGGGGCGACTGGGAGACCAGCCCCAGGTACGGCCGCCAGTTCAGGGTCACCGAGTTCGCGGTGAGCGTCCCGACGGGGGCCTCGGACCTCGAGAGGTACCTGGCCTCCGGGGCGATCCGCGGCATCGGACCCAAGACCGCGCAGAAGATAGTCGCCGAGTTCGGCGAGGACTCCGCCGACGTGATAGAGAACCACCCGGACTGGCTCGCCCAGATCCCAGGCATAACGCCAAGGCGCGCCAGGGAGATCTCCGCCGAGTTCCGCGAGAAGGCGGACGTCCGGGCGGTCATGGCGTTCTTCCGCGAATACCTCGGCCCCTCCGCGGCCATGAAGGCCTACAGGCACTTCGGCCGCGGGGCCATCGACGCCGCCAGGACGACGCCGTACCGTTTCTGCGACGAGATCGACGGGATCTCGTTCGAGGCCGCCGACAGGATGGCGGCCGGGCTGGGACTCGTCGGCAAAGACTCCCCGGAGAGGCTGTCGTCAGGCGTGCGCTATGTGCTCCGTACGCTCACAAGGAGGGACGGCCACACCTGCCTGCCCGAGGACAGGCTCGTCGAGGCGGCCGCCGCCGAGCTCGGCGCCGGCCGCGAGCAGACGTCCGAGGCGGTCGCCGAGCTGAAGAGGATCGGGCTGCTGGCCGCGGATACGGATCCGGACGGCGGCGGGACCATGGTCTTCGAGCGGGAGATGATGGAGAACGAGGAGCTCATCGCCCGCAAGCTCATGCTGCTGAACCGCGGCGGGGCCGTGTTCGGGACCGACAACGTCATAGGCCTCATAAGAAAGGCCGAGGCCGGCATCGGTATCAGCTTTGACGACGGACAGAAGAGGGCCATAGTCTCCGTGCTGAGCCGCGGGGTACTGGTGCTGACAGGCGGCCCCGGAACGGGCAAGACCACAGTTATCAACGCGCTCATGACCATATTCGAGAGCCTGGACCTCAAGGTCGCCTTATGCGCGCCTACCGGACGCGCCGCCAAGCGCATGACCGAGGCCACCGGGCGGGAGGCCAAGACCGTCCACCGGCTGCTCGAGGTCAGCGCGGAATCGGCGGCCGAAGGCGACGACGACACCGGCAGGCTCATGACGTTCAGGAGGGACGACAGGAACCCCCTGGACGAAAACGCGGTCATCATCGACGAGGCGTCGATGCTCGACACCGCGCTGTGCGCGGCTCTGCTCCGGGCGGTGAGGCCCGGCAGCCGTGTCATTTTCATCGGCGACGCCGACCAGCTCCCGTCCGTCGGGGCGGGCAACGTCCTCGGCGACCTGATAGCCTCCGGAACACTGCCCGTCGTGACGCTCACTCACATCTTCAGACAGGCCGGCGAGTCCCTCATAGTGACTAACGCCCACAGGATCAACGGCGGCCTGATGCCCGATCTGTCCGTGTCCGACCGGGACTTCTTCTTCCTCGGGCGCCGCACCGACGCCGAGGTGGCGGAGACCGTCGCCGACCTGTGCGCGAGGCGCCTGCCGGCGGCCTACGGAGACGGGGAGACAGTGCAGGTCATATCGCCGTCCAGAAAGGGCCTGTCGGGCTCGGAGAGCCTCAACCGCGAGATACAGGCGAGGCTCAACCCCGAAGGCCCGGGCAAGCGAGAGTACCGGCACGGCCCCTTCGTGTTCCGCCGGGGCGACCGCGTCATGCAGGTCCGCAACAATTACATGATAGAATGGGAGAGCGGAGGCAGACAGGGCCAGGGCATATTCAACGGTGACACGGGCGTCATAAACGACATAAGCCTTGCCGCCGGCTACATGGACATAGACTTCGACGGGCGGAACGTCGTATATGCCTTCTCGGACCTCGACGACCTTGAGCCCGCCTACGCCATAACGGTACATAAGAGCCAGGGCTCTGAGTATCCGACCGTCGTCATCTCTCTCGGCGACGTGCCGGCCGCCCTGCGGACGAGGAGCCTGCTTTACACCGCCGTGACGAGGGCCCAGAAGCGGGTGATAATCGTCGGCTTCGAGTCGACGGTCAGACACATGGTCGGCAATCTGAAGCCGTCCGACAGGCACACGGGGCTGGTGCGGCGGCTCAGGGAGGCCGCCGATCGAAAAAATGCGGGAAAACAGCGCAGGTGAATTCCGGCCTGAGGGCCGCCTGGGTACGGCCGCCCTGTGGCTCCGGTCCTTTTTCTTCGGCGAGAAGTGCGCCGGCTGCGGCCGCTTCGAGACCGGGGGAGACTCGCTTTTCTGTCCCGCGTGCGAGAAGCGCCTCCGGGCGGAGTACTCGCAAAAGTGCCCGCTGTGCGGCCGGCAGGTCTGCGCCTGCCTCTGCACGGCGCCGGGCATGGACGAAGCCGGCGGCAGCGCTCTGATAAAGTCGGGTTTTTACGATCCGCTCGATTCGGCATCGCCCCTCGGTCGGGCCGTCATAAGGCTGAAGGACAGCCGCGACCGGCTGCTTGCAGGCTTTCTCATGCGCCGGCCGGCGCAGACTCTGACGGCACTGCTGTCGGAGCGGGGTCTGGCCGCCGGCGACTGCGTGGCCGTGTGGGTGCCGAGGTCGCGCGCCAGGATCCGCATCACCGGCACCGACCAGGCAAAGCTGCTGGCCCGGGCCCTGGCCGGACGGACCGGGATCGCCCGCGCTCCGGCACTGGTCCGTTCCGGAAAGCGGTCCGGAGCACAGAAGGCGCTGAGCGCCCACGGCAGGGAGTCGAACGTGAGCGGCATGTTCCGCGTCAGCCGCCCCGAGTCCGTGCGCGGACGCACGGCCGTGCTCGTCGACGACCTGGTCACCACCGGCGCGACTCTGAACGAGTGCTGCCGGCTGCTGAGGGAGGCGGGCGCGTCGGACGTCATATGCGTCTGCGCGCTGAGGACGGCGCTGCGCTGAGGGAAAGAGCCGAAGGGAAGCTGAGGGAAAGACGGTCGCAGCCGCGGAAAATCGGACTTTTTGCGGTTGATTTTTGACCGGACAGAGTGTATAATTATAAGAAGGGGTATTCGTGCCGTACGGCGCGAAGGCCCGGCGCGCGGACAGCCTCCGCGCTGAGCAACGGAGTGTGTAATGGCCGGATTCTCGCTAAGACCGGATATCGGGATAGATCTCGGGACCGCTTCCGTCCTTGTTTACGTAAAAGGACGGGGGATAGTGCTTTCCGAGCCTTCTGTCGTCGCCATAGATTCGGAGACCGGCGAGATCATCGAGGTCGGGCACAGGGCCCAGGCCATGCTCGGCCGCACGCCGAAAAACATCCAGGCCATAAGGCCGCTGAGGGACGGCGTCATATCGCAGTACGATATAACGCTCAAGATGCTCCAGTATTTCATCAAATCCGCCTGCGGCTTCATGCTCATGAAGCCCAGGGTCATCGTGTGCATCCCGTCGGGCATAACCGAGGTCGAGGAGAGGGCTGTCGTCGACGCCGCCAAGAACGCCGGCGCGGGATCGGCCTACCTTATCGAGGAGCCCGTCGCTGCCGCGATCGGCGCCGACATAGACATCTCGGCTCCCAGCGGCAACATGATCATCGACATAGGCGGCGGGACCACGGACATAGCCGTCATCTCTCTGGACGGTGTCGTGGTGTCCGAGTCAATAAAAGTGGCCGGAGACAAGTTCGACGAGGCCATAATGCGCTACGTCCGCAACAAATACAACGTCCTGATCGGCGAGGTCACCGCCGAGCACGTCAAGAAGACCATAGGCACGGTATACAGGCAGGACAAGGTCGAGCACCTCAACGTCAAGGGCAGGTGCCTGGCGCAGGGGCTGCCGAAGTACGTGACCCTGAGCTCGGTCGAGATGCTCGAGGCTCTGCTGTCCCCGATCATGGCCATCATCGACTCGATATGCCAGGTCATTGAGCGGACGCCGCCCGAGCTGGTCGCGGATATCATCAACAACGGCATCGTCATGACGGGAGGCGGCTCGCTGCTACGGGGCTTCGACAAGCTCGTCACCGAGATGACCGGCATCAAGACCCGTGTGGCCCCGAACCCCATCAACTGCGTCGCCATCGGGACCGGAAAGTCTCTGGATCACATAGGAAACCTCACCGAGGGCATCATCAATCTGTCCCGCAACAGGCAGCAGAGGTACTGAGCCGTCCCGACCGACGGTTACAAAGAGCAGAAAGAGGAACGTAATGAAAAAAACCAGCTGTCTTTTGTTCCTGATCGCCGTTCTGTTAGTTTTTTCTTCATGCCAGCATACCGACCTTCCGTCGCATTCCGCCGTTTTTTCAAGATCGTTCGTGAAGGATTTCTTTAATGATTATCAAATGGCCGATCTGCAGCTGGCCTATCGGACCGCTTCCCCTTGCGAAGTCGAGATCCTTGTACGCAATGACCCCAGTTCTCCGGGCAGGTTTGATTCGGTTCTTCTCTCACAGATCACAAACGTCGATTCTCTGGATTTCGTCGCCGTAACGGAACTGGAGTTCATCTTCATGTGCGGAGGAGGTACGCGAGGCAGAACATGGGTCTACAAAAAAACGGACGCTCCGGATCCCATGACCGACTGGACGATATCACGGGTGGATGTCCTTGAGTACCCCGACTGGTTGTATAGGGAAAGATATGTTTCTAGTTCCGGCAAATCCTGGCATGTGGAAGATCTCGGGCAGAATCATATCGATTCGGCAACGGTAATATGCTCGTTCACCCCGTCGGACGCCGATTTTGTTCACTCGGTGAAAGAATCGTATGACGGAGCCAGGATGGACACGGAATGGGTCGAGCATTCTTATCAGCTTGATGAACTGTTCAAGCGTACAGCCGCCTATTCGCCGGGCAAAAGCGAGCCCGGCGACCACATGTACTATTCAGTATTGGTCTGTTTCGGGGAATCGGAGGAACTGGTGTGGGAATCCCCGCTTTATATCTGCGAAGGGACATTGTATTTCGCATGTTTCTCCTATGACGGGAACACCCGGATCATATCAAAAAGATTTGCCCGGCTGGACGCCGAACTGTCACAGATCATCCTCGACCGAGCGGGGCTGGATACGACCGGTCCCGGCCCGGATCAGACGGCCGGCTGATATCCAAAAAACGCCCGGAAACTCTTTCTTTCCGGACGTTTTTTGATCGGGACTTTTTTACTGCCCTTATTATTGATCGGGACTGTTTTTCAGTCTTTTTTTGACCGGGACTGCTTACAGTCCCGGTCTTTTTGGTTCCCGGTCCTGTGCATCGGGCGCGTGCGGCGAAAGTCCGCTCACCTGATGAGCTTCTTGATCCAGTTCTTCTCGCCGAAGGATACTTTGCCGTCGACGGCGCAGATGACGAGGCAGATGGTGATGATGTCGTCCTTGAGACTGTCGGAGAGGGTGCCCAGGGCGTCCACGACCTGGTCGACGAAGTTCTTGTAGTCGTCCTTGTTGTCAAAGGCGGTGGCAAGGAGCTTGTTGTAGGTCACGGCGTCGATGCTCTCGCCGAGCAGCGCGGAGAACAGGCGGTAGGTGAAGTTGTACTCGTCCTCGCTGAGCCTGCCGTCGGCGACTATGGCGCCCAGGATGAACTCGGTCAGCAGCATTGTGCCGGGGATGCCGTTGAACTCGATCTCCGAAAGCGCGGGGATCACCGTCACCGCCTTTTCGGCAAGGATGGAAACGTAGTCGGCGGGGTCCATTTTCTCGAAGCTTCTGCAGAGTCTGTTGAACTGTGTCATGCGGGTCTCCTTTCCGGTCTTATCTTTTTTTCTTGATCTCTCGGATCGTGCCGGATATCAGCCTTTCAGCATTCCGGCCAGCGTTCCCGCGGCCGACGACAGGGCCGCGTCTGTGAGCGAGGCGTCGCGCCCCCCGGCCATGGCGTTGTCGGGCCGGCCTCCTCCGCGGCCGCCCGTAACGGCGGCAACGGCGGACACGAGTCTGCCCGCGTGTGCCCCGGCCCGGACCGCGTCGGCTCCTGCCACGGCTATGAAGCTCAGCCTCCCGGCGTCGCCGACGGCCAGGACGGCCACGGCGTCGGGGAAGGAGGATTTGATGCGGTCGGCAAGCGATCGGGCCACGTCGGGCGCGGTGCCGTCGAGCCTGGCCGTCGCAAGCCTCACGCAGCCGACGGTCACTGCCCCGGACATAATGGAGTCAAGTTTTGTGGAGGCAAGCTCGGCGTTGAGCGACTCGATCTCGCGCCTTGCGGCCGAGAGCTCCGCCTGCAGCGCCTGTGCCTTGCGGGCTATGTCGGAAGGGTTCGGGACCTTCAGCTCGGCGGCCGTCTCGGCGATGAGTTTCTCCCTGCGGGCCAGTTGATCGAGCACGCCCGTGCCGGTCACTGACTCGATGCGGCGCACGCCCGAGGCGACGGACGACTCGCCGACTATGCGGAAGAGGCCGATCTTTGCCGTGTTCGTGACATGTGTTCCGCCGCAGAACTCGGCGGAGAAACCGCCCATCCTGACGACGCGGACGGTGTCGCCGTATTTTTCTCCGAAGAGCATTATGGCGCCCATGCCGCGGGCCTCCTCGATGCCGGTCACAACGGTCTCCACGGGCAGCCCGGAGAGAATGGCCCCGTTCACGGCGGCCTCGACCGCGGCCAGCTCCTCTTTTGTAAGGGCGGCAAAGTGGGTGAAGTCGAAGCGGCCTCTCTCGGCGTCGACGTAAGAGCCGGCCTGCTCGACGTGCTTGCCGAGGACCTGTCTCAGCGCCGCCTGGAGCAGATGGAGCGAGGAGTGGTTGCGCATTACGGCCTCGCGGCGGGCCCTATCGACCGAGGCGCGGACCTTATCGCCGACCCTGAGCGTGCCGCCCTCGCAGGTGCATATGTGAAGGTGGATGCCGTCGGCCTTCTTCGTGTCGGTGACGCTGACGCGCAGTCCGCCGCCGGCCGGCGAGGAGATCGTGCCGGTGTCGCCGACCTGGCCTCCGCCCTCGCCGTAGAACGGCGTGCGGTCCAGGACGAGCGTGAACGTCCCGCCGGATACCTCGCCGGCAAGCTCGCCGTCGCATATGACGGCCAGCACGCGCGCGTCGGTCTCGAGTTCACCGTAGCCCGTGAATTCGGTAGCGGGTATGCCCGAGAGCAGGTCGGCCGCGGAGCTCTCCCAGCCGCCCACGTTTCCTCTGGCCGCCCTTGCCCTGGAGCGCTGCTCCTGCATGAGCTCGGCAAAGCGGGCCTCGTCGGTCTGCAGGCCGGCTTCGGCGGCCAGCTCGCGGGTGAGGTCGACGGGGAAGCCGTAGGTGTCGTATAGTTTGAAGGCGTCGTCGCCGGAGAGCACGCCGCCCTGCGTCGCGGCGATCATGTCGCCGAGGATCTCGAGGCCGGCGTCGATGGTGGCGTCGAAGCGCTCCTCCTCGACCGACACGACCTTGAGTATGTAATCGCGCTTCTCGGCGAGCTCCGGATACGCGCGGTAGGATTCCGCGATGGCGGCCTCTACGGTCTCGGAGAGGAACGGGCGGTCGATGCCGAGCAGCTTGCCGTGGCGGCAGGCCCTGCGTATGATGCGCCTGAGGACGTAGCCGCGCCCCTCGTTGGAAGGCAGCACGCCGTCGGCGATCATGAACACCGCGGAGCGCGTGTGGTCGGTCACGACGCGGATGGAGATGTCCGCCGAGGGATCCCTGCCGTACTCGCGGCCGCTGATGGCGACCACCCTGTCGAGTATCCTTCTTATCGTGTCGACCTCGAACATGTTGTCGACGCCCTGGATCACGCAGGCCAGCCTCTCCAGCCCCATGCCGGTGTCGATGTTCTTATGCTCGAGCTCGGTGTAGTTGCCTTTGCCGTCGTTGCTGAACTGGGTGAAAACGTTGTTCCAGATCTCCATGTACCGGTCGCAGTCGCAGCCGGGCCTGCAGTCCGGGCGTCCGCAGCCGTACTTCGGCCCGCGGTCGAAGTATATCTCGGAACAAGGCCCGCACGGACCGGGGCCGTGCTCCCAGAAGTTGTCGCCCTTACCGAGCTTGACTATGTGCTCCGCAGGCACTCCGATCTTGTTTTTCCAGATGTCGTAGGTCTCGTCGTCCTTCTCGTACACGGAGGGCCAGAGCAGATCGGCGGGGATCTTCATGACCTCGGTCAGGAACTCCCAGGACCAGGTCACGGCCTCCTCCTTGAAGTAGTCGCCGAAGCTGAAGTTGCCGAGCATCTCGAAGAAGGTGCCGTGGCGGGCGGTGTGTCCGACGCGCTCGAGGTCGGGCGTCCGGATGCACTTCTGGCAGGTGGTGACCCTGCGGCGCGGAGGCTCCTCCTCGCCGGTGAAGTACTTCTTCATGGGGGCCATGCCGGAGTTTATAAGGAGCAGAGACCTGTCCCCGCGGGGAATGAGCGGGAAAGAGGCAAGCCTCAGATGTCCCTTGGATTCGAAGAATGAAAGATATTTCTCCCTGATGTCGTTGAGCGATGTCCACTGCATTGTCTTTGCGAGTCCTTCTGTATGTGTTTTTTCAGTATGATATGACTATCTCGTACGCGCCGGGCCCGAGTTCGAGCTCGGCCCTGCCGCCGTCGACGCGGCCGCCGAGATCCGAAAGTGAGCAGTCGAGGCCGTTGATCCTGAACGTCTTGCCGGCCGGCAGCGAGGCCGTCGCCGACAGGCCCTCGGGGATAACGAAGCTGTACACTATGTCGCCGTTGACCCTCTCCCAGCCGCTCTCGATGCGGTCGCCGGCCTGGCAGCTCACCGCCTCGTAAGTTGCGCGGGCAAGATCTATGCGCTTCTGCCCCTCGGGCAGCTCCGCGTCGGTGCGAAGGTCGGGAGTCGGGCTGAGGATGAAGTGGGAAAAGCCCGGGGCGGAGCGGTCGGGCCTTATCCCGCAGATGCCGGAGAACATCCATGCGGCGACGCAGCCGTAGGCGTAGTGGTTGAACGAGTTCATGCCGACGTCGCCGAAACCGCGCTCTTTGGTATAGGAGTTCCACCTCTCCCATACGGTGGTCGCGCCCTGCCTGACCGAGTACAGCCAGCTGGGGTCGCGGGTCTGGAGCAGCAGCGAGTAGGCCAGGCCGTCCTCGCCGACCTTGGAGAGGGTGTCGCAGAGCAGGCCGGTGCCTATGAAGCCCGTGGAGAGCGTGTAGCCGTTGCCGACGATCTTCTGACGCAGGCGGGCGACGAGGCTGTCCCTGAACGCGCCGTCGGCCATGTCGAAGGCCAGCGGGAGCAGGCAGCCGGTCTGGGTGTCCTCGGAGACGAGGTCGCCCCTCCTGTATTTTTGCGTCCAGTATTCCAGTATCTTAGCGGCGAGGCCGGCGTAATGCCCGGCCCTGTCGGCCCTTCCGGCTATGCGGCTCATCTCCTCCATGAGCTTCGCGTCGTGGTAGTAGTAGCACACGGCGATGTAGCGCTTGTCGGTGGGCTCGTAGCTGAGCCAGTCGCCGTAGGCGGTGTTGGGCCCGTCGTAACCGTACCGGGTCAGGTACTCCATGTACTTCTCCATGGAGTCGTAATGCTCGTTTATGATGTCGGTGTCGCCGTACATCTCCCAGAGCCTGTAGGGGACTATGATGCCGGCGTCGGTCCAGCCGGCGTTGCCGTTCATGCCCTTGAACACCCTCGGGATGACGTCGCAGTACGCGCCGTCGAAGCCCTCCTGGGAGTGGCGGGCGTCGCCGAGCCACTTGTGCATGAAGGAGTCGATGTTGCCTATGTAAGAGGCGGCTCCGGAGAACACCTGGGTGTCGCCGGTCCAGCCCAGCCGCTCGTCGCGCTGCGGGCAGTCGGTCGGGGCGGTGAGGTAGTTGCCCCGCATGCCCCATACGATGTTGGAGAAGAGGCGGTTGACCTCGGGATCGTCGCAGTAGAAGTCGCCGGTCTCGGGCACGGCGGAGCGGATGACCTCGCCGCAGAGGCCGACGAGCTCGGCGGGTCCGTCGGCGCGGACCTCGACGTAGCGGAAGCCGAAGAAGCTGTGGGTCGGGAAATAGTATTCGGTCTCGCCGGTCCCCGCGGCGACGTACACGACGCGGGCGCGGGCCGAGCGGTAGTTCTTTATGTACATGGAGCCCTCGGGGCCGTCGTCCCCGCGGGACGGGTCGCCGAAGGTGTTGAGCATCTCAGCAAAGTAGAGCGAGATCTTTACGCCCCGCTCGGCGCGGACGAGGAGCAGCGGCCGGCCGACCATGTTCTGGCCGAGGTCGAGGATGAGCGCCTGCCCCGGGGACACGGTGCATTTTTCGCAGCCGTCGCCGACCTTTCTGCCGAGCACGCGGATCCTGCCGTATTCGGTGCCGTTGTCCTCGGTCCCGGAGTGCAGGACGGCGGACACGGGCCTCAAATACAGGTCGGGGTCGGAGCGGATCCTGGGCCCCGAGGCGGGCTCGACGGCCCCGTCGTACGCGAAGATCTCGGCCTTCTTCCACTCGTGGGCCTCGGGGTGGATGGAGGGCTCGGGCACGGTGGCGTCGTAATACTCGCCGTCCCATATGTCGGCGCGGAGCACGGGGCCGCCGATGGTGACGTCCCAGTCCTCCTCGGACGCGAAAATGGCGCTCTGACCGTCGGCATAGACGATCTCGATCTCGCCGCAGAAGGCGCAGGGGCGGTAGCCGTAGAAGCCGAAGGAGATGCGGCCCGTCCACCAGCCGGGCGAGACCTCGGCCACGAACAGATCGGTCTGCTGGCCGGAGCAGTATTCGGTGATGTCGTATTCGAATTCGAAGACCCTCTTGCGGTAGTCGGTCCAGCCGGGCTTGAGCTCGTCGGCGACGTCGACCCCGTCGGAGGCGCCGGTCACGCGGTTGCCGTTGACGAACAGGTCGAAGATGCCGAGGGCGGTCGCCCTGAGCAGGATCCTGTCGACGGCCTTTCCGGGCTCGGGGGCGAACTCGCGCTTGACGCTGAGGATGCCTTTTCCGGGCTCGAAGGGGATGCTGTAGGAGTTGAAGTCCTTTCCGGTCCAGGGATTGCTGTATTCGGCACCCGTGAGACCGGGATAGGTGATGAAACGTCCGTATTTCATGATGGCCCTCTCTTGCGTGATTGTTTATTCGGCTTCAGTCCGCGCACCTTGACGAGCGGCAGCGGCACTGTCTGACGCCGGGCACCGTCTCTCCGTCGATCTGCAGCGCGCAGGGATCATCGAATTCGACCGTTATGTCCAGACCCTTGAGGATCAGGCAGTTGGACTTGAAATACTTGTGCTCCCCGGTGAATAGCTTGGGGAAGCGTATCAGGGTGCGGAGCTTGCCCATGTCGTAGAAGGACATGACGGACAGCCGCCTCTCGGGGTCCAGGCGGTCCTGGTCGGGCGTCGGCATCATGCCGCCGCCGAAGTATCTGCCGTTCATGGTCGGGGCGAGCCAGATCTTTTTCAGCGGATAGGACCTGCCGTCGACCGTGATGACTCCGTCGGACGGCTTGAAGCGGAACAGCAGCCCCTTGATGGCGATGGCCGTGTAGTCGATCGGCCTGTCCGAGATCTTTCTCAGGCGATCGCCCTCCTCGCAGCAGTAGCCGTCGATGCCGTAGCCTATGCCGTTAATGAACTTGCGGCGCACGCCGTCGACCTCGACCGTCGGCAGTTCGCGCAGATAAGGCGCCATGTCGACCGGGGGGCCGTCGGGATCGCCGCCTATGTCCCTGAAGAAGTCGTTGCCGCTGCCGGAGGGGAAGTAGTACAGGCGCGAGGGCAGGGAGGCTCCCGCGGCTTCGACGTCGTTGACGAAGCGGTTGATGGTGCCGTCGCCGCCGGTGAGAATGAAGCCGGCGTCATCCGGATAGGAGGCGAAGAAACTCCGGTAGTCGGGGATGGACGTTATGTCGACGAACTCGAGCACGTCGTCCTTCATTATGGACGTGAGCCGGCGAGCGCCGTTCTCGCCCTTGGAATTGTTGGCTAGGGGGTTGAAGATCACAGTGTATTGAGACATGGCCGTTCCTTCCGAGTCGTCGATAGTTCGTCCTCGCGCGCGGGCGGCGCCCGCGCGAAAGCTAAAACCCATTATTATTATATATTAGTTTTCGGCTCAAGTCAATCTCAAAATCGCCGCGGGCGGGATTTTTCGGCGGCAGCTGGGAAGGAGCGTCAGACGGCTGTGAAAGACGGCCCGGGGGCCGTTTTATCCGGTTCCGGACCGGGGTGATCCGCCCGGCAGTAAAAAATTTTCATAAATTCCGGCAAATTCGTTGACAAATCGGAAATCAAGAGTTAAAATATTGTTAACAATTCGGACAAAAACGGAGGAGACCGAGATGGGAAAAGCCGCACGCATCTGCCTTGTTTCCGCCGCCGCGGTCATTGCCGCGGCCGTCGCCGCCATGAGCGCCGTTCTCCTCTTCGGAGAGACCGCCCGGCCTCCGGCCGCCGCGCGGACCCGCGCAGAAACAGTGAGCCGGGCCGACGAAGATTATCTTATCGACGCGAAGACCGGCGCTGACGAAGATTATCTCACCGACGCGAAGACCCGCGCTGAGGAAGATTATCTCACCGACGCGAAGACCCGGGCCGAAGCGGGGGAGCAGGGAACTGCGCCGGCGACGCCGGATGCTTCAGATACTGTCACAGGCGGCACCGGCCGGCCGCCTCGTACGGGGACGGATCATGCGACGGAGGATCCCGGCCGGCCTGACGGTCTCACCAGGACCGAGAAAGGGACGGACAGTCCGCCTGAGACACTTCCTTATGCGATTTCGGAGACGCTGCCGGAGACGCCGGCGCAGAGTGCTCCGGAACTCCGTCCGGGGACGAGCCCGGAGACACTGCCGGA
>JAEEJM010000145.1 GCA_016281895.1 Clostridiales bacterium | reverse complement strand
CAGTAACGGAGAAATCCGTATAATCATGTCTCCGACTGGCTTTGGCAGAGTATTTCCGTATGATTTTGTACGATTTGCAGAATGATTCGTGCGGATTATTGACAATTCCGTTCGCTGAGTGTATAATAGATATAGCAAGGAGGTGCGTTCGAATGTCTATTACAGCATCAGAACTTAAAATGAATCTCGGGAAATATCTTCTTCTGTCTGCAACAGAGGATATCTATATCACCAAGAACGGAAAGATAATCGCCAAGCTGTCAAATCCTTTTCAGGACAGAGTCGATCTTGTCGATTCGCTCGTCGGGATACTTCCTCCGGACCTTTCGCTTGAAGAAGCAAGAGAGGAGAGGCTCGGCAAGATATGACGACAGTACTGTTCGATACCTGTATCGTGCTGGATCTTATGCAGAAGAGAGAACCTTTTTTTGAGAATGCGCACAAACTGTTTGTCGCCGTTGCCAATCACCGCATCCGCGGATGTCTGACAGCAAAATCCGTTCTTGACATATACTACCTTATGCATCGAGCGAACCACAGCGTCGAAGAAATAAGGAAGCAGCTGTCAGCGCTGTTTTCGCTTTTCGGGATCCTGGACACGACTGCGGTCGACTGTAAAAAAGCGCTGCTTTCCGGCATTGCCGATTATGAGGATGCGGTAATGGCTGAAACTGCCGTCAGAGAAAAGATCGACTGCTTCGTTACCAGAAACAGCGGTGATTACAAAAACGTTTCGTTCCGGGTCCTGCCTCCCGAAGATCTTTTATCACGTATGACGGAAGATAACTGATTGGCGTTCCGTCCGGGAAAACGGCTGTCATGAACCGTCTTTCCCGCGGCCGTCACCGATGGACAAGAGAAGACAGACCCTCATCGTTATGGTATAATTGATGCGGAGACCGAAGAGCTCCCGGCAATAACTGGAGAAACTATGGAACACTACAACGTAACCGGTATGAGCTGCGCCGCATGCTCGGCGCGGGTGGAAAAAGCGGTATCGCAGGTGCAGGGGGTAACCTCCTGCGCCGTCAGCCTGCTCACCAACTCCATGGGCGTGGAGGGCACGGCGCAGAGCGCAGATATCATAAGAGCTGTCGAAAAGGCTGGCTACGGGGCAACCCTCCGTGGCGCGGCGAAGCAGAACTCGCCGGCCCGGGATGAAATCCCGGCCGATACCGAGACTCCGAAGCTTCTACGCAGACTGATAGCGTCTGCGGCCTTTCTGCTTGTACTGATGTACGTGACCATGGGCCACAACATGCTGTCATGGCCCGTTCCGAAGTTCTTCGAGCACAATCACCTGGCTCTGGCGCTGCTGCAGCTCCTTCTATCGGCGGCGGTGATCGTAATAAACCAGAGATTCTTCACAAGCGGCGCGAAGGCCCTCATTTCCCGGGCGCCTAATATGGATACGCTGGTCTCGCTCGGCTCGGCGGTCTCCTTCGGGTGGAGCGTGTATGTCTTTTTCAGGATGACCGGAATGGTTGCCGCGGGAGCCGACAGCATGGCGGTCATGGAGGTGTACCACGATCAGCTGTACTTTGAATCTGCCGCCATGATCCCGGCGCTGATAACGATAGGGAAACTGCTCGAATCGATCTCCAAAGGCAGGACGACGAGCGCCCTCAAAAACTTAATCAGGCTAAGGCCAAAGAAGGCGCGCCTGATCCGCGACGGTCAGGAGGTCGAGGCGGACATCGACGAAGTCCGCCCGGGCGATATCTTCGCCGTAAAGCCCGGCGACGCGGTGCCTGCCGACGGAGTGGTCGTCGAGGGTGAGAGCGCCGTCGACGAGAGCGCCCTCACCGGCGAATCCGTTCCCGCGGACAAGGCCGCGGGCTCGACTGTGAGCGCGGCGACGGTCAACCGCTCGGGATATCTGAAATGCCGGGCGACCAGAGTCGGAGAAGACACCACTATAAGCCAGATCATCAGAATGGTCTCGGACGCCGCCGCCACGAAGGCGCCCATAGCGCGTATAGCCGACCGTGTGTCCGGAGTGTTCGTTCCGGCCGTGATAGTTCTGTCGGCCCTGGTCGTCGCCGGATGGCTCATTGCCGGAGCCGCCCCCGGAGACGCGATAGCCCGGGGCATCTGCGTGCTCGTCATATCCTGCCCGTGCGCGCTGGGGCTCGCCACGCCGGTCGCGGTCATGGTCGGCAACGGCCTGGGAGCCAGAAACGGCATACTCATCAAGACCGGCGAAGCGCTGGAGACCGTCGGAAAGATAGATATCGCCGTGCTGGACAAGACCGGCACAGTGACCGAAGGGACCCCCGTCGTGACGGACGTCCTACCCGCAGACGGCGTCTCGGAGGATGAACTGTTCGAGGCGGCCGCATCGCTCGAGGCAAAGAGCGAACATCCCCTTGCAAGGGCCGTCGTGCTCGAGGCCGAATCGCGCGGCGCGGCCGTAAAAGAGGTATCCGGATTCAAAGCCCTTCCCGGGAACGGAATAGAGGCTTATCTGGAAGGCTCCGGGCTGGCAGCCGGGAACAGAAAGTTTATCGGGAGCGCGGTCGGATCGGACGGAGGCCTGTTCTCCGCCGGAGACCGCCTGGCCGAGAGCGGCAAGACTCCGCTGTATTTTGCAAAGGACGGCAGACTGATCGGCATGATAGCCGTGGCCGACGTTATAAAGAAGACCTCACCCGCCGCCGTACGGCACCTTAAGGGTCTCGGCGTGAGGGTCGTAATGCTGACCGGAGACAACGAAAAAACGGCGGCTCACATCTCAGCGGAGGCGGGAGTCGACGAGGTGGTCGCCAACGTCCTGCCCGACGGCAAGGAGGCCCACGTCCGCGCGCTGCGGAACGGGGGTACGGTAGCCATGGTCGGCGACGGCATAAACGACGCGCCCGCGCTGGTCCGCGCTGACGTAGGCATAGCCATCGGGGCCGGAACAGATGTCGCGATCGACAGCGCTTCCATAGTGCTCATGAACGGCGATCTCGAGGACGTCGCGGCCTGCGTGCGCCTCGGCCGCGGCACCCTTCGCAACATCCGCCAGAACCTCTTCTGGGCTTTCTTCTACAACATCATATGCATCCCGCTTGCCGCGGGTCTGTTCGGCCTAAGAATGGACCCGATGTACGCCGCGGCAGCCATGAGTCTGTCCAGCGTGACAGTCTGTCTCAACGCCCTGAGACTGAACCTTCTGAAGATCCGCGACGATTCCCGCGACAGGCCGAAGCGGAAGAGAAAAAAAACCGGGAGTCCCGAGGTAAAGACGGGCGGGACGGTCGTTATCTCTGTGGAAGGGATGATGTGCGAGCACTGCGAGGCGGCGGTCAGGGGGGCGCTCGAATCGCTCGGCTTCGTAGAATCCGCGCAGGCCGATCACGCCGCCGGGACCGCGGCACTCAGGCTCTCGGGCAGCTTCGACGAGGCCGCAGTCAGAGCGGCTGTCGAGAACGAAGGATATGTTTACGGAGGCGTAATATAACTCACAAGTCCGGAGTCGCCGGAAGCTGAATGGACGCCGACATGCGGGAGCAGCTCTCGCGGACGGGGCTCCTGCCGGGCGGTGTATCGCAAAGCTGTCCCCGTCCCGCGCCGCGGTCCGGTCCTTGAGCCGGCGGCGGAATTGTGATATAATGTAAGAAACGATCGAAAAAAAGGAGCACGCACCATGGACAGAGTGATGAAGATCACCCGTAGAGAGTGCCGCCTGGCGCTCATCAGCGCGCTGACGGTGGTCATCTGCGTCTGCATAGGCGTTACGATGAACCTTACCACCGCAGCCGACGAGAATTTCGACCACATGGGTCTGCGAACCTTCTGCATGTTCACGGTCAATTCGAACATACTTGCCGCGGCCGCGATGGCCATGGTCATCCCCTACACCATGGACGGGCTCCGGACGCACAACTATTATCTGCCCCGGTGGATCGTCGACGTCGTTTACGCCGGTGTAACCTCGGTGGCTCTGACCTTTCTCGTATCGCTGTTCATCCTGGCCCCGGTCAAGGGCTTCGTGCTGATCTTCACCGGCTCCAGGTTCTTCCTGCACGGGGTCTGTCCCATACTGGCCGTCGTGGCCTTCGGCTTTTTCATGAGCCAGAAGCACATGAACTTCTGGGACTCGCTCATTGCCCTCATACCCGTATTCATCTATGCAGTCATCTACTTCATCATGGTGGTGGTCATAGGCGAGGAGAACGGCGGGTGGAACGACTTTTACGGTTTCGTTACCTTCCTTCCCTGGTGGATCCCGGCCGCGGGCATCATGCCTGTCACCCTGCTGATCGCAACGGGGATCCGGGTGCTCCACAACCGCTCCAGAGACAGGCGCAAGGCCGAGGAGACCGCCTTCTTCACCGAGACCTTTGCGGGGGCAGACGTCCGGAAGATCGTCGCCGCCATGGCCAGGAGCCGCAGCTCGGCAAAGGTGCTTGACATCGTCATCCCCACACGCGTCATCTCGATCCTGCTTGAGCACAGCGGCAGCGACTGCACGCTCGAGGAGGCCGGCCAGATTTACCTCAAGGAATATATGGAGTGCAGCAGCGTCATGAATCTGGACAGATTCTGGATCTGACCCGTGAATAACGCGTCCGCCGCGGCCCGAAGGCCGCGGCGGACGTCGTATTTCCTCATTGCCGCCCCTCAGGGCGGCACTTCATTTGCGCGAAGCGCAACTTCATTCCTTCATTGCCGCCGCAGGCGGCACTTCATTTGCGCGCGCAGCGCGCAACTTCATTAGCGGCGCAGCCGCGTCTTCATTGCCGCCCCTCAGGGCGGCACTTCATTTGCGCGAAGCGCAACTTCATCCCTTCATTGCCGCCCTTCAGGGCGGCACTTCATTTGCGCGCTCCGCGCGCAACCTCATTCCTCCGCTTTTTCCTTCTTTCGCCTCCTGAAAGCCGACCTGAACAGGATCAGGTTCATAACGACGAAGGCTCCGGCGAGTATCAGCAGCGCGTAGAGCGGCTGCTTCGGGGCGAAGGCGGCGATGAACATCATCGGGAAGCCGAAGACTATCGCCGGGAAATTCTGATAGACGAGGTTCTCGGACGCGGGCGTCGAGAATTCGGGATCGATCTCGCGCAGAAGGATGATGCCCGTGCTGGCAGTTCCGGTCAGCATTCCGTACATGACCATGAACTGCTCCTCGCGGTAGGCGGGAAACAGCTTCGCCGCGACGAACCTGTTGTAGAAGTAGGTGGATACCGCTCCGGCGGCACCTAGGATGAGTATGATGGCCCAGTAGTTCTTCAGCACGTTGATCCTTATGGCGGCCACTCCGGCGACGATCATAAGGTCGAAGAAGAAGCCCGACAGCCTTGTCATGAGGAAGGAGCTGACGTACTGCTTCTTAACTATGCCGGCCTTCTTAATCAGGCCAAGCACGGCCTTGAACAGCGTGGTGAAGATGACGCCGAACAGGAAGTTGAAGCCGTATACGAGGGCCTTCATGCCGGGCAGCAGCGTGCCGAGCAGAAGCATCGCAAGGTATGAGAGCAGATAGACCGCAAACACGAAGGCGACCTGGAAAGTGAGCTTGTCCATGCTGCCGTTGAGGGGGATCTCGTCGGCCGCCTGGAGCTCCTCGGAGAGGAGCACTCTGTCCTCGCCGTCCTCGCCGGATATCGTCATCCCGCGCTTTCTGCGCAGGATGTTGAGATGAATGACTCCTCCGACCGACGCGCTTATAAAGCCCAGGGCGGCTATGGAGAGGCCGAAGCTCTTCCCTCCGACGAAGCCGTAGTCGTTCTCGTAAATGCTGCCGTAGTTGAGCGCCTGTCCCGTGCCCTGGCCGTAGCCGAAGGGCAGCAGGGTCCCGGCCGCCGGGAAGAAGCCGGAGATCAGGCCCGCGGCAAGTATCGTTATACCGAGTCCCAGCACCCCCTGCATGAGGTACGAGGACACGGTCGTTATGCCGGTGTTGAAGATCTCGGCGGCCCTCTCCTTCCCCAGCCCCTTCTTCGAGGGCTTGAAGGTGATGGCAATGAAGCCGAGAGCGAGCGCGTGATAGGTAAGCACCTCGAGATCCGCGGAGCCGTTGCCGGCAAAGAACTGCGTGTCGAACAGCGACGTCCCGCTCACGTGCTCGTAGATCATGGAAGGGATCAGCAGCAGGATGCCGCCGAGCACCGAGGTCGGTATCAGCGATCTGCGAAGGAAGCCTATCCTTTTTTTGAGAATGTTCGCCACGAGCAGCGAGATGAGCAGTACGGCCAGGATCGTGAAAAAGCCCCACGACTCAAAGTCCCAGAAATTCTGTGTCTCCCCCGACATTTGCGTTCCCCCCTTTGACGTTCTGGTAGTGGTAGTAGAAATTCATGTATTTGACCGGGTTGAAGCGCCGGTCCCCTTTGAACTGAAAGATGGTATCGCCGGTCCTTACGTTCATCTTGTTGCGCCCCATGGCGGCGATCGATCTGATCTCGTCGAAGGTCAGCGTCTTGCGCAGATCAGAATCGAAGGCCCTGAACGTGATGCGGTCGCCGTAGAGCGAGACCTCGGCGCCCCGGGTCAGCCTGACCTTCTTTTTGCAGATGATCACCTCGAAGACCTTGCATATGTCTGTATATACGGGCTCCGAGAGGAAGTCTCCGGGCGCGAGACCGGATACGAGCCTCTCCTGCCAGTCGTACCAGTCGGCGGCAAAGCGGAACGGGAAGTCAGGGCTCCCGGAGCGGAGCTCCCTCGTGTCGGTGTACTCGACCGTCAGGCCGCACTTCTGACACGAGAAGGTCCTTCCGGACGATCTCAGGCGAGAAAGCCCGCAGACAGGACAGGTGTAGAGGACTCGCTCTATGTATTCGGCGCTTCTGCGCGACGGGAACGGGCCGCCGGGCCTCGCCTCGTCTACGTCGAGCTCCTTTAAGATCTCCCCGTACAGCATCTCATCGCTCATCCCGGCGTACTCTTCGGGCTCCATGACCCTGGACACGCCGAAGTCGACGCGGCCTCCCCGGTTCCTGTCGGCCCATCTCGGCTGGACGCCGTAGCCGCCCTCGATCCTGAAGAATGCTATAGGGAGCCCGAGCTTCCGCACCAGCGGAACGACGGAGGGCTTAATGCTGCAGGTCCGTCCGCTGTACGTCCGGTTGCCCTCCGGGGCCATGACTATGGTGCCGCCCTCTTTTGCCACCTTCATGCACGTTATGACGGTCCTGAAATCGGCGGCCGTCTTGTTTATGGGGATGGGGTTGAGGGCGAAGCGCAGGAACGCCGACACGAGGCCGTTCGAGAATATGTCCTCGGTGGCGACATAGTACAGGGCCCTGCCGAAGGTCAGGGCGACGAAGAACTGGTCGCCTGACGTCTGATGGTTCATAAGCACCAGGTACTGGCGCTTTCTTCCCTTCCATAGCCCGGCAGCCCGGCCGAACCTGAACAGTACGTACAGGAAGAAACCGGGATAGATGATCCAGGTGACGACCTTGTGGCGGAAGCGGGTCCATCTTCTGGCGCTCTTTTTTTTCGATCTGTCTTTCTTAAGCATGGTCTTTCAGTGCCCGGCCTCTCCGCGGCTGCGCGGCGGGGAGATCATTCGGCGTATTCTTTCAGTATGTCGGACAGTCTGCCGGCGGCAGTGGCTCCGTCAAGGCGGTCCGCGGCGTAGGACTTTCTCAGCAACTCGGCGGGTACGTGGTCGTCGAACTTGTCGAAGACAGGGTCCTCCGCGGGGCCGACGAGGGCGGAACAGTCGATGCCCTCGCGAGCGGCTCTGCCGGCAAGGCCGGTGATGAACTGATAATCGTTGGCCTTCTCCATCTTGAAGGTGATGAAGTTGCAGCCCTCGTATTCTATGCCGCTGATGCCGTACGCGGCGGCGTTGAGTGCTATATACTTCCTCAGCGTCCTGAAGGCGCGGGTCCCGAGCCACGGGAACAGCACCCAGGAGTAGCCTCCGGTATGTATCAGCGAATGCTCCGTCATGCCTGTGTTGCGCGCCAGCCGCCTTGCCACCTCGAGCCTGCGGCGGGCATTGGGCTTGAGATACGGGTAGACGGTGTCCTCGGTGAGGACGAGCCTCATGCGCTCGAGGATCCGGGTGTCGATCTCGCCGTAGTCGCCGGGCCAGGAGATCTCCATCTTGCCTTTTACCGGCTTGACATAAATGAGCTTGCGCCGTGCGTCGAGCTCGGAGACCTCCCACACGCGGCCTGCCAGGGCAAAGCGGTCGCCGACGGGCGGCGCCGCCGATATGGTGCCGATCTCGTCGGACTCGCAGCGGACGGTGTAGTCCTCGCTGTCCTTGAACACGGCGTAGAACTTGAAGCCGGACAGGAGGCGCTCGCCGGCAAGGCCGGTGATGAGCCCCTTCTCGTCGGTGAACTCGAGGAAGCCGTTCTCGACCATCGAGATCACGAGCTTCCTGTAGTCCTCCCTCGAGACCGAGGCGAACGGCGGCAGGGACAGCACCCTGTCTGCCAGCTCGGAGGGCTTCAGCTCCCCGCAGGAGGCGGATATGCTGAGCGTCTGATGGAAAAGCAGGCTGAACGGAAGGCTGCGTATGCGAGGCGGCTCGATGAAGCGGTCCTCGATATACAGCTGGATCACGGCAATGGCGCGGAGGAGCTCCCACGGTATGAGTTGCGGGAGGGGGGTGTTAGGCAGCGGCTCCTCCTCGCGGAAGACCATCATCATCTCGGGCGGCTGTCCGCGCCTTCCGGAGCGTCCGAGCCTCTGAAGGAAGCCCGAGACCGAATTCGGGGAGCCGTTCTGAACTATGCGCTCGAGCTTCCCGATGTCGATACCGAGCTCCAGGGTGACCGTGGCGCAGACCACGGCCGGAGCCTCCTCGTTCCTCAGGCGCAGCTCGGCCTCCTCCCGGAGGGAGGCGGAAAGGTTGCCGTGATGGATCAGGAAGATGTCATCGTCCCCTCGCTTCTCGGCTATCTGCCGCAGAGTGGCGGTGACGTACTCGGTCTCCTCCCTGGAGTTCGAGAACACGAGGGACTTGCGGTCGCGGACGCAGTCGTACATGTACTCGTAGCCGGCGTCGAGAGCAGCCGCCCCCTCCGGCGAGGCCTCGGGGGTGAGAGGGGCCTGCTCGGCCGAGGCGCCCTGATCGAAGCGCCGGTTCTGGATGTAGAAGTGCTCGAGCCCGAGCCTCCAGCGCAGCTTTTCCGGCGGCAGGTCGGATATGTCCGTGTCGCGCCCTGATCCCGCGGCAAGCCAGTCGGCCGCGAGGGCGGGGTCGCCGACGGTCGCGGAAAGGCCGATGCGCCGCGGATGTCTTCCTATAAGGCGGCCGATCCTGCAGAGCTGGCAGATTATCTGGTTTCCGCGATCCGTGCCCGTGAGCGTGTGAATCTCGTCGAGTATTATGAACCGGAGGTCGCCGAAGATGCGGACTATGTCGTTGGAGCGGTTGATGAGCATGGATTCGAGCGACTCGGGCGTGATCTGAAGAATGCCGCGGGGGTTCTCGAGCAGCTTCTTCTTATGCGACGCAGCGACGTCCCCGTGCCAGTGGGTCACGGGTATGCCGCTCTGAAGAAGAAGGTCGTTCAGCCGGCCGAACTGGTCGTTGATGAGGGATTTGAGCGGGGCGACGTACAGCACGGCGACGGACGACGGATGATCGCCCTCCAGCATGGAGAGGATCGGAAAGAAGGCCGCCTCGGTCTTGCCGGACGCCGTCGACGAGGTCAGCAGCAGATTGTTCTCCGTCTCGAATACGGAGGAGGCGGCGAAGACCTGGATCGGCCTCAGCTCGTCCCAGGAGTTTCGGAAGATGAACTCCCTGATGTATTCGGGAAAGCGCTCGAAGACGCGCTCGGCGCCGCGCTCATCCCGTTCCGGTGT
>JAEEJM010000144.1 GCA_016281895.1 Clostridiales bacterium | reverse complement strand
TCCAAGTGAGGGGGAAAGAAAATGACATCCGTTAAACTCTCAAGGCTTGCGGCTGCCGTTCTTGCGATCCTGCTGGCCCTCTCCTGCCTGGCCCTTCCCGCTTTTGCCGAGGATGTTATAACATCCGCCGAGTCCGGCGCTTCCGGATCCGCCGCGGAGCAGACCGAGGCCGAAGGCGAGAACACGCAGGCCGCCGAAGGCGAGACCACACAGGCCGCCGTTGGCGAGACTACCCAGCAGACCGCGACCACGGGTACGACCACGACCGAGAAGAAGGACTTCAACTGGGATCTGTGGATCTCGGTCGGCGTCATCGGCCTGGCCATCGTCGTGCTGCTGTGCCTGTATGCGTTCAGCAAGAAATTCCGCGAGCGCGTCAAGAGGTTCTTCCGCGAATACAAGAGCGAACTCAAGAAGGTAGTCTGGTCGCCCTGGAACGACGTCAAGCGCAACACCGTCGTCGTGCTGGTGATCTCGCTGGGCGCCGCGATCCTCATCGGAGTGCTCGATTTCGTGTTCTCCAAGGGGATCATCGCTCTCGGAACGCTTATCGGCAAATGAGCGATATCAATGAAATGAACGTCGGAGTGCGCTGGTATGTGGTGCATACGTATTCCGGCTACGAAAACAAGGTAATGGCCAACATCCAGAAGTCCGTCGAGAACCGCGGCCTCGGAGACCTGATCTTCGACGTAAGGGTCCCGGTCGAGAAGGTCCTGGAGAAGAAGGGCGAGGAGGAAGTCGAGGTCGAGTACAAACTCTTCCCGGGCTACGTTCTCGTCAAGATGATCATGACCGACACCAGCTGGCACGTGATCCGCAACATCACGGGCGTCACCGGCTTCGTCGGCCCCGGATCACGGCCCACTCCTCTCTCCGAGAAAGAGGTCGAGGACCTTGATATCGAAGAGAAAAAGGTGGTCCGCCTCACCTTCGGCATCGGAGACGAGGTCAACATCAAAGACGGTCTTTTCGCCGGTTATTCGGGCACGGTCCAGTCCGTTTCCGAGGATCAGAGAAAAGTCACAGTGCTTGTCAAACGCGGACGCCGCGATATGCCGGTCGAGCTCGACTCCGAAAAGGTCAGCGCGATCAAATAAGTGGGAGGAAGGAAATCTTTATCCTTCCGCAAGAAACCACAAGGAGGTATTAGTTTATTATGGCAAAGAAAATCCTGGGCTACATCAAACTTCAGCTGCCCGCAGGTAAGGCGACTCCCCAGCCGCCCGTAGGTCCCGCCCTCGGCCAGTACGGCGTGGCCATCCCGGTATTCACCAAGGAATTCAACGAGAGGACCAAGAACGACATCGGGCTCATCATCCCGGTCGTCATCACCGTTTACGCCGACAGATCCTTCACGTTCATCACCAAGACTCCCCCCGCGCCGGTCCTGATCCTCAAGGCCGTCGGCCTTGAAAAGGCTTCCGCCGTTCCGAACAAGACCAAGGTCGCCAAGCTGACCAAGGAGCAGGTCAGGAAGATCGCCGAGACCAAGATGCCCGACCTGAACGCGGCCTCCATCGAGACCGCCATGAGCATGATCGCCGGCACCGCCCGCTCCATGGGCATCACCGTCGAGGAATAAGCGGAGGTAAGAGAAATGGCTGTTAAAGGTAAGAACTACGTCGAGAGCGTGAAGCTCTTCGACAAGAGCAAACAGTACGATCCCGCCGAGGCCATCGGCATCCTCTGCAAGACCGCCAAGGCGAAATTCGACGAGACCGTCGAGATCCACATCCGTCTGGGCGTCGACTCCCGCCACGCCGACCAGCAGGTCCGCGGCGCCGTCGTCCTCCCCAACGGCACCGGCAAGACCGTCAAGACCCTTGTCTTCTGCAAGGACGACAAGAAGGACGACGCCATTGCCGCCGGCGCGGACTACGCGGGCGGAATGGAGTACGTCGAGAAGATCCAGAAGGAAAACTGGTTCGATTTCGACGTGGTCATCGCCTCTCCCGACATGATGGGCGTCATCGGCCGCCTCGGTAAAGTTCTCGGCCCGAAGGGCCTCATGCCCTCCCCCAAGAACGGCACCGTCACCCAGAACGTGGCGCAGGCCGTCCGCGAGGCCAAGGCCGGTAAGATCGAGTACAGGCTCGACAAGACCAACATCATCCACTGCCCCATCGGCAAGATCTCCTTCGGTGAAGAGAAGATCAGAGAGAACTTCGACACGCTCGTGTCCGCCGTGATCAAGGCCAAGCCGGCCTCCGCAAAGGGCCAGTACATCAGGAGCTGCGTCATCGCCTCCACGATGGGCCCCGGCATAAAGGTCAACCAGGCCAAGCTCAGCTGATAACGGACTGTAAAACAGTCCCGATCAAAAAAGGCTGTAAACAGTCCCGATCAAAAAAAGGCTGTAAACAGTCCCGGTCAAAAAGCGTCCGGAAGTGAAGAACTTCCGGGCGCTTTTTCATTCGGACGCACATCGCCGCCGCTCCGGGGAGCGGCGGCGATGTGTTTCTCCGCTCCGGGGAGCGGCGATGTGCTCTTCCG
>JAEEJM010000143.1 GCA_016281895.1 Clostridiales bacterium | reverse complement strand
ACCACAAAAGAGGATTTTTTCGTTTTTTCAACCGATTTTTTGTTGGTGGGCCGACTGCTCCGCCTCCCAGATGAGCTCCTCGAGCGTCTGATACAGATGATCCGGCTCGACGGGTTTTGAGAGGTGGGCGTTCATGCCGACCTGAAGCGAGCGCTGCACGTCCTCGTCGAAGGCGTTCGCTGTCATTGCGATGATGGGCACCGTCAGCGCGTCGGCCCGGTCCAGCCGACGTATGGCGGCAGCGGCCTCCAGTCCGTCCATGACGGGCATGCGGATGTCCATGAGTACGGCGTCGTAATGCCTGACCGGGCTGCGGCTGAACAGGTCCAGCGCGGCCTTGCCGTTCTCGGCGTGGTCGATGAGCGCCCCCCTGATGTCAAGTATCTCCTTGACGATCTCCGCGTTGATGAGGACGTCCTCGGCAAGCAGTATGTGCCGGCCTTTCAGGTCGGCGCGTTTTTTTTCGCTGAACAGATCCATGCCGTTTTTCCGGGCGGCCCGCTCGAACTCGTCTATCACGTCAGATGCGGAGAGCGGCTTCGCCAGGAAGCCGTCGACGCCCGCGTCCAGCGCCTCGTCGATAACCTCCTCCCAGTTGAAGGATGTGAGTATGATCACCGTCGTGCTCCTGTCGTACCGCCTTCGGATCTCTCTGGCGACGGTAAGGCCGTCCATGCCGGGCATCTTCCGGTCGAGAAGCACAAGGTTGTAAGGCGTGTGCTTGGTGTATGCCAGCTCCAGCGTGTGGAGCGCGTCGGGGCCCGACAGGCAGGTGTCCGCCCGGACGCCGACCTCGTCCAGCACGACCCTTGCGTGCTCCGCGGCGATCTCCTCGTCGTCGACGATCAGCACGCGTATGTCCCTGGGCCTTATGAAGGTCGCTGCCGGCCCGCTTCCGTCGGCGTTCTTCAGCGTGACGACGACGGTGAACACCGAGCCGACTCCCTTCTCGGATTCGACCGTAATGGTGCCGTTCATGAGCTCCACGATGCTCCTGGTGATGGCCATGCCGAGGCCGGTGCTGCCGTATTTGCTCTTGCGGCTGCTGTTCTCCTGGGTGAAGGAGTCGAAGACCTTGGGCAGGAAGGAACTGTCCATTCCGATCCCGGTATCGCTGATGTCGAAGCGGAGAGTCGACTGGTCTTCGAAGGTTGCCGTGCGCTCTACGGTCATTTTGACGCTTCCGGGGGAATCGGTGAACTTGATCGCGTTGGACAGGATGTTTATGAGCACCTGCTTCAGCTTCATGTCGTCGCCGATGTAATTGTCGCTGACGCCGCCGATGACCGAGCACTCGTATTTCAGGCCCTTCTCGCCGCACTGGGACATGACCATCGTGTTGATCTGTTCGAGCATCGAGCGGAATGAGAACTCCTCCCTCCGCAGGATCATGCGGCCGGATTCTATGCGGCTCATATCGAGGATGTCGTTTATCAGCCCCAGCAGGTGTCTCGCGCTCTCGCCGATCTTTTCCAGGTATCCGCGCGTCTCGGGCGGCAGTCCGGCGCTTCTCAGGGCAAGGCTGTCAAGGCCGATGATGGCGTTCATGGGCGTGCGGATCTCGTGGCTCATGCTCGAGAGGAAGGCGGTCTTTGCCCTGTTGGCCTCCTTTGCGGCCTCCAGGGCGACGACCAGCGCGTTCTGCTGGGTCAGTGAGCGGCGCATCTCGGCGTCGATGTCCGTAAAGCCCACGCCTATCGCGTGAACCAGGTTGTCCGTACGGTCCTCGAGGTGCCGGACGCCGGCTATGCGCAGCATGGCGTAGGACTCGCGGCCGCCGCGGATCTCCAGGAATCTGAAGGCGATGAGGGGCTGCTTCAGTAGCTCCGCGCGTATGTTGTCCGGCTGGATGAAATGGAAATACGCCTCGCGATAGTTTTCGGCGACGTGATTGATGCCGAATTCCGTGAAAACGCGCAGATAGGGGAAGTGCTCTCCGAGCGACGGCGCCTCCTCGAAGCGCCGGTCCTCGAGGTAGCAGACGGCGTCGTCCTCGTCCAGGTTCACGTAATAGACACTGCGGTAGTCGGAGGAGAGGGCCACGATCATGCTGTTCTGCTGCTCCCTCTGCCGCTGCTCTTCGAGGAGCTTCTCCTGAAGGGCCAGGCGCTCCTCCATCTCCTGCCGGCGGGCCTCGGAGAGCTTCAGCCGGGTGTCAGCCTCGATCTGCTCCGCCAGGCGGCGGGCCTCGTTCTCGGCCTCCTCGCGCTTCTCCGTAATGTCGGAGATGAACACGAAGAAGAGGCCGCCGTAGGCCTGCGATTCGGTATAATGACCGTAATCGTCCACCCACCGCACGGCGCCGTCCTTGCGGACGATGCGGTACTCCAGATAGTCCATGTCGTTGTGGCTGATCTGGGCCTTTATGGACGATTCGGCGGTCCCGTAATCGTCGGGGTGGACGATGCCGCGGAAGGTGAAGCCCGTAAGCTCCCTGAAGTCCTCGAGGCCGTCGCAGCCGAAGATCTCGAAGACCGTATGGTTCGCGTATATGAGCTCCTCGTTCCCGCCGGACCTGTAAATGAAGAAGCCGCCGGGCATGTGCCGGCCGATCTCCTCCACGACGGGAATGGTGTTCTCGTTCAGTTCGAACTGTTTTCCAAACATCGCAGGCCTCCTTGCGGCTATTGCGGGACTCCGGTCCGGCGCCGCGGCGGCGCATCATTTCGGCAGCCGCCGGTGATATTATACCATACAGCCGAGCCCCGTGTCCATAGCCCGGCCCCGGCCGTCGGAGCATCAGGCCCCGGCCGGCATGGAACGTTTCTGTTGAAAAACGATCCCGTTTCGGTTATAATGATGGCAGGGACGCGGTCCCCGCCGTCCGGCGCGGCCGGCCGGGGCAGGCGCAATAAAAGCCGGAATGAAGGAGAAAAGACAATGAAGAACATCCTTATAACCGGAGCCGGCGGGGGCATGGGCCGGGCCGCCGTCGCCCTTTTCGCGCGGCGCGGCTTCCGCGTGTTCGCGCTCGACCGGACGGCCTGCCCGGCCTCAGAGAACGTCATACCGCTGCAGGCGGACGTAACGGACGAAAAAAGCGCGGAAGAGGCCTTCCGCGCGGTCGCCGGGCATACGTCCCGGCTGGACGGCATTATACATCTGGCGGGGATCTACGTGATGGGGTCGCTGGCCGAGATGACGGCGGACGAGTTCGAACGGGCCTTTGCCGTCAATCTGGGCGGCGCCTTCCTGATAAACAGGACCTTCCTGCCGCTCCTCGGGGAGGGGTCGTTCATCATTATCGTCACGAGCGAGCTGGCCGTTAGGGATCCGCTGCCGTTCACGGGCCTGTACGCCGTCACCAAGGCGGCCCTGGACAGGTACGCATATTCGCTGCGGATGGAACTGCAGCTGAAGGGGATGACCGTGTCGGTGCTCAGGGCCGGCGCGGTGGACACCGGCATGCTCGGCGAATCGCAGCGGAGCCTCGACAGGTTCTGCGAGGAGACTCGGCTGTACCGCTTCAGCGCCGGCCGGTTCCGCTCGATAGTCGAAAAGGTCGAGGCGCGGCGCGTCCCGCCGGAGCGGATCGCGGAAAAGCTTTACCGCATCGCCGGCCGGCGCAGGCCGCGGTTCGCCTGGTCGGTGAACCGCAACCCGCTGCTGATCCTGTTCGACCTGCTGCCGCCACGGGCGAGGTTCGGCATCATACGCGGGATCCTTGCCCCTCCTGCCGACGGGGAGGACGGACGGGACGGCAGGCAAACATAAAGTCCTTCAGGGGCTCGAGAGACGGCTGAACGCTCTGTATCCTCTCGAGCTTGCCGCAGTCGTAGCGGTATGACAGGCCGTCGGGTCCGTAGCCGGCAAAAATGAACGTGTGCCCGGGGCGGAACGTACCGGCCCGGCTCTTTTCCGGCCGGACGAAGACTATGTCCCCGGGCTCGAGGCCGTCGGGATCCTCTATCCGCTCAAAGCCCCGGAGATCGCACCAGGACGGCAGGTCCATGCGCGGATCGGCCGGGTGATAGACGACCATCCCGTGGCTCACCGGCTGGTCCGTGAAGCCGACGCGGTACAGCACCCAATCGACCAGGCGGTCGCAGGAGACGAGCCGGGCCGTGCAGTCGACGGCGGGATTCACGGGGGCGTCCCCGTACCTGAACCCGTTCTCCCGGACCAGATCCGTCACCGCCCGGGCTTCCCGCATTATGTCGCACTGCAGGGGCGTCAGAGGGCAGTATACCTCCACGCCGTCATCGCCAAAGACACGGCAGCCGAATCTCGCGTTTTCGCGGGCTATTGCTTCGGCCTCGGACAGACTGGCGGTCACAGCCGCCTCGCCGTCTCTGTCTGCGGCCCTCGGCCTTACAGAATATGATTTGTCCATGCCGTACCTCCGTATGGCTTTTTTCGGTTATGCCGGTCCCGGGTGAGCGCAGAGGCCTTTTTCCGGCAGCCAGGCGGCGGGACCGGCCGTTTTTTCAGGTTCCGACATCAATTTGCGTCCGCACGCTTGACATCGGAGGAACTGTTGTATATAATAAATCGGTATTTTTATCAGGCCGGAGGGCGGTCCTGGCGGCAGGAGCGCGCTTATCCGGATCCGGAGCTTGCAATGAACGGAAAAGAGATCAAAAAAGCGGTGGACATTTCCGCGAGGGCCGGGACCATACTCCTCAGGTCGGGCGCGGACATAACCCGCGTCGAGGACACCATCAACCACATGATGCGCGCCTTCGGAGTCGTCAGGTACGACATCTTCACGATAACCAACGGCATCTTTCTGTCTGCCACGCCCGACGACGCTCCCGAGGGGACGGGCGATTACACCCGCATCTGCGACGTGCCGAAAAACTCGTCGGACCTCGGCAAGGTCGACATGGTGAACACCCTGTCGCGCGATATCGAGGCCGGCCTGTGCGACCTGGACGGGGCTGAGGCGAGGCTCGACGAGATCGAGCGAGTAAAGGGCTATCCCGTGGCGCTCAGTCTTTTCGCGGCGGCTCTGGCTGCAGGCACCTTCAGCTATCTGTTCGGCGGGAGCCTTTTTGACGCCGTGCTGGCGGCGACGTGCGGCCTGGCCTATTATCCCATAGCAATGAAGCTTGGCGGCACCAGGCTGTCGAAGCTCCTCACAAACGGCATCTGCGGCTTCATCCTTGCGCTTCTGTCCGTCTGCTTTTTCAAGCTGCTGCCGGGCGTCAATCTCGACAAGGTCATAATAGGGGCCATCATGCCTCTGATCCCCGGAGTGTCGTTCGTGAACTCGGTCCGCGATATCGCGGCCGGCGACTACATCTCCGGCACCATCCGCATGATAGACGCCATCGTGACTGCCGCGGGCATCGCTCTCGGCGTCGGGCTGACGATACTCATCTTCAGCCGCCTCGGCGTGATCTAGGAGGGGAACATGGGACCTGTCGAGATAATCATGAACATGGCGTTCTCCATGATCGCCACCGGGGCGTTCAGCCTGATCTTCAACATCCCGCGCAGGCACGTGCTGTACTGTTCGCTGCTGGGAGTGGTCAGCTGGATGATCTTCGTGCTCCTGACCCCGGCGGCCAACGACGTCGTCGCCACCTTCGCGGCGGCCTGCGCCGTGGTGCTGCTGTCGCGCATCCTGGCCATCTTCAGAAAATGTCCGGTCAACGTGCTGCTCATCCCGGGCATAATACCTCTCGTGCCGGGATCGGCCATATATTACTCGGCCTACTACTTTGTCACCGACGACGCGTCGTCGGCGGCTTCGTACGGCCTGCTCACGCTGAAGCTCGCCCTGGCTATAGTGCTGGGGATAATAGTCATATCCGCCGTGCCGTTCCCGCGCCGTAAGAAGCAGTGAGCGGTATCAATCGAGCGCCGCGATCTT
>JAEEJM010000015.1 GCA_016281895.1 Clostridiales bacterium | reverse complement strand
TGGCGTCGCTCTTCCGGGACTTGCGCTCCGCGGCAAGCTCGCGCCGCCGCGCGGCGACCTTCACCTGCCTGCGGGCCCCTTCCTCGGCGGCGGCTCCGGGCTTCGCATCGCCGTATCCGCCGGGTGTCTCGGTGCCCGTCGAGGAGCTTCCCCGCACGTAACGGTACTCCCTTCCGGGATGGCGGACGTGATCCTGGCCGGCGCCGAAGTTCCAGAGCACGCGGCTGACGGTCTCGCCGCCCAGGCTAAGCTCGAGCCTCCGCGAGGCCGTGTCGGACGACAGGAAGTGGACGTCGGTGACGAACAGCTCCGTGCCCTCGGCAAGCTCCGTGCCGTAGAAGGCGTTGAAATCGCCGGCCCCGAGAGGCAGGCCGTGCCTGTCCCATATGACCGCCGTGGAGCGCGGGGGGATCACTATGCCGTCGAGCGGGAAAATGCGGCTCTCGGACGGCTGCTTGCCGGTGTTGGTCCAGGGCAGGAGCCTTCCTCCGGTCAGATCGGCCGGCGCCGGCGATGAGTTGTACAGCGTCACGTAAGGGAACGGATCCGCCGTGGACTGGCCGTCCTCCGCCTCGAGCGGGGCGGACTCCGGGCACACGGCCGCGATCGTGACGGGCGACGTCATTATGCAGGCCGTCGAGCGTATCCTCCGCCTCCCGTAGACGGCGCTTGCCGCGGCCGTGAGCCTCCTGACTCCGTCGGCCGACGGGATCTGTCTTGTTACTTTGGCGGTGTCGCCGGGCGAGAGCCTTCCGACGCAAACGGTGAAGTACGGCTCGGCGTCCTGCTCGCGGAAGCCGGATGACGGGGTGAGATAGCAGCTGACCCGCAGGTCGCGGAGCGGCTCCTCGAGGGTGTTCCTGACCCTCACCGTTACGGCCAGCGGCTCGTCCGGGTCTGCCGACGCGCAGAACTCGAGGCCCGAGATCTGCGGAGCTGTGCGGCCCTCGATCCATACGGGCGCGGTAACGCAGTACCTGCCGGGCGAGGTCACTCTCAGATAGTAATAATCGTAATCCGGGGCGAGCTTCAGCTTCCAGTCGACCGACTTCGACAGTCCGGCCTCCCTCACGGCGACGGTTATGCGGTCCTCCGCGATGAGCTCGATGCGCCCGATCCCCTCCGGCCGTTCGGTCGACACCGACACGGACACGTCGAGCTTCTCCGGGTCTTTGAGCCTCGAACCCATCCACTCGCCGTTGATCCTGAAGAAGACCTTCATGGTCGGGTCGGAGGTGGTGTACGTCCTGCGCGCCCTGAAGGCGTCGATGACGTTCTGCCTTGTCAGGGCGGGCGCAAGCACGCAGCCGTCGAGGTCCGTCGACGTGGTCCAGAACGGATTGTGGTTGTCCTCGTTGCTTACCGGCGACGCGTGCCAGCCGGCCGCAAGCATGTCGGAATACTCCCTGTCGTAGTTCATGCCCCGGATCTCGGACAGGCAGACCGCCCTGTCGGCCTCCGGGGTCTTCCACGCGTATTCGTCGAAATTGCCCCAGGGGAGGCCGGGATGGTTGAACATGGCCACGGCCGAGGGCTCTGATCCGAGCCACGAGTAGAGGTCCGGGAGGCCGATATTATGGATGTCGTTGACGAGCTCCCTGGTGTTGAGCACGTTCATGTGCCCCCAGTATCCGCAGCCGTTGTTCCAGGTCATCTCCCAGCCGTAGAGCGCGGCGAAGCGCCCCGGCTCGTCGAAGCCGTCGGCGACGCGTATCTGGGCGGCGTAGAGCTCGGGCGTCAGGTAGTGCGAATGGTCGGTGACGGCAAAATAATCGACCTTGCCGACGTCGCGGGCGTAGGCATAGGCGTCGGCGGGGGCTCCGCTGCCGTCTGAGTCCGCGGTGTGGCTGTGGACCTCGCCGCGAAAGACGGAAAGCTCCTTCATGTCGGACACTCCGAAGCTGACCCTCTTGCGGCTCTCGTTGCCGTTGCCGTCGCGCAGGACGAGCTCAAGGCTGTGGCTGCCGGGCTTGGCGGTCTCGCCGGCAAGTCTGTAAGTCATCCCTGAGCTGCCGAACGACGCCGCCCCGGTGACGTCGCGGCCGTCGACGGTCAGCCGGCAGCCCTTCGCGTCCGTCCCGGACACGTCGTAATACGAGGCCCTGACGGCGAGCTCTCCGCGGGCGTCGTAGACGTAGCCCGGCGTCGGGAGCATGTCCGTCACGGCGGGGCCGGCGTCGTCGTATACCGGCAGTACGAAGTGCCGCTCTTTCCCGCAGGAGAGGCTGTTGTAAGTGTCGGTTCCTCTTATGTAGAACTCCAGCCTGCCGAGCTCGCGGACGAGGTCCGCGGGCAGGACGGCGGTATAAGTCCCGTCGTCGCCCTGTACGGCTGCAAAGGCGCGCTCTTCCCCGTCCCTGATGCACACGACCTCGGCCGAGCAGACCGAGGAGTCGCCGCCGGTCTCGACGACGGCAAAGCTTACGGGGCAGTCGCCGCCGCTTATGTACACCGCCCTGTCGGGCGACACCGGCAGGATCAGCGGGGGGTTCGGCGAGAACACGGCCCTCTCGCCCGGCTCCGGGAAGCCGGGGGTGGCCGGCGCCCTGTGGGCGAGGCAGATGCCTTTGTCAGGCTCGCGCGGATCGGCCGTCCAGCGCGACGAACGCTTGACCGGGGTGTCCCACTGAGCGAAGACGTCGGAATAGACGAGCGAGAACAGGACGTCGCCGGCCCCGCCGCCCCTGGGGACGACGCACAGGGTCGTGACCTTGGCCTTATAAGGCAGGTCGGCCCGCTCGGGCGGATCGGTCCTGTCTCCGGTCTCCGGATCGGCCTCGTAATAGGTCACCGGGATGACCCGTCCGGTCGAGGCGTCCCAGCCGCGGTCCCTGTAGAGCAGGTCGTCGCAGAACGCCTCGAAAAAGCGCTCGGGCGTGACATAGTCGCCATCGGGCGTAAAGTTCCTCGCGTGGATGCCCCAGCTGGCGGCGTATTCGCCCGGGGCCAGGATCTCGGCGCCCGGCGCGTCGGCGAGCGGCAGCCTCCGGATCGGGGTCCCGGAAGGGCTTCTGCCGTCGAAGGCAAGTATCTCGTAGCCGTACAGATCGGTGTCGGAATCCGAGGGGTTGACAAGCCCGATGTAATTCGTCACGTGGAGCCCCTTGGGGCGGCCGTAGATCTCCGTGATGCGCAGAGGCGGCTGCGGAGGCAGCACCGCCGGGTCGAGGAGCTCCAGCCGGAAGGTCTCGCTGACCGAGGTCAGCGCCTCATCGGAGGCGATAAGATACGTGACGGCGTCTCCGGACATCTTCTCCCCGGGGACCGTGACGGAGTATATCTCGTACCGGCAGTCTCCGAGCGTGAAGGTGTCCGTGGCCGGCATGGCGATCTTCTCCGTCCGGTCGAAGTGCAGGAAGAGCCTGTCCGGCACCTCTCCTGACGGCGAGGGCCTGCACGCGGCGCTGAATGTGAACGGCCGGCCTTTCATGGCGAATGCCGCCGGCGAGTGCACGAGTTCGGGGAGTACCCCGTCGTATTTACTGAAGAATCTCATTTTTCGATATCGGCTGACGCAGGGGCGCGGTCCCCGGCGTCAGACTCCCGCTCTCACGATGGAATTCCAGGGGTGGTGGAGGATGTAGGGGCAGGCGTCGTCGGTCCTGCCGTCGACCCTGAGCCTGGGCTCGTCGAGCTCGTCGATGGAACCCTCGCCGCCGTCCAGGTATTCGAGTATCCGCTCCGCCGCGGAGGCCAGCCTCATCCCGAGGCCGCCTATGCGCAGCTCCTGCTCGGAGAAGCCGAAGGGCTTGTTCTCCTCCCTCCACTGGTCACGCAGGGAGATATAGAAGTCGTCGAGCATGGCCGACGCGGCCGGTATATCCCTGACGGCGATGTTCCTCATCGCGTCGCGGTCGCCGGCACGGTAGGCCTCGGTCAGCCTTACTCCGAGATCGCTCTTGATCTCGAGGAAGCCGCAGAGCGCGCCGAGCGTCCTGTAGATGTACGAGAACGAGAGGTCCGGCCCCTTGTCCGGCAGGCCGGCCATGGCAAGCAGGCGCTTCGAGGCGCCGGCGTAGAAGCCGGGGGCCTCGGGGCCGACATGTCTGTCGAACAGGCCCTCCAGGACGTCGTTGTAAAAGAGGTATTTGGCGGGGTTGACAGGGTGACCGATCTCGCCGGGAGCGGTGCCCGGCAGGGCGTTCGGCAGGTCGAACATAAGCAGCTCGTCGAACGAGCGTCCGAACAGCTCCGCCGCCCGGCGGTTTAGCTCGCCGCGCGGCACGTCGGGGATGTCCTGCCCTGCGTACAGCCGCTCGGCGAAATACAGCAGCACCGGGAGCGTCGAGAACTGCGAGGCCTCGCCGCCGTCGTCGCCCCAGCCGGTGACGATTATGTTGCGCAGGCCGTGCTCGGCGCAGGAATCGAGCTGGATCTTGCTCGACTCCAGCGAGAAGCGGTTGTGCGGCGCGAAGCCGGACCACTTCCAGGCCCCGCCGGCAAACAGGATCTCGTTGTCGAACTTCTGGTGGCACTCGACCATGTGGTCGAACAGGCCGCGATCGAGCTGATAATAGTCCCAGTAGACCAGGGCGACGTCCTTCGGCACCTTCTCGATGATCTCCCTCGGCACCTCCTGGCCCCTGCCGACGCGGTATGCGCCGCCGAAGGCCATCCTGAAGAACATGTCGCTCCACATCATGGGCGAGAAGCCGCATTCGCGGCAGACCTCCGCCACGCGGCTGAGGTGCTCTGTCATTATGTCCGGAGCCCTGCGGTAG
>JAEEJM010000142.1 GCA_016281895.1 Clostridiales bacterium | reverse complement strand
GCCGATCCGGATGTGAGACTGATACTCCAGCCTATGACAAAGGCCGCCGAGCTCAGGGCCGCCCTTGACGCCCTGGGCTTCAGGATCGACGGCGAGACCGTCGTCAGGGACGGCCGGAGGCTGTACCAGGTGATACTGGCCTGCTACGACGGCGTCGTCCGCACATCATCGCCGCTCGAGCTGGAACTCGGCAGGCTCAACATGGCCTCCCGCGGGGAGGACGTTATCCTGCTTGCGGAGAGACTTAAGCGGCAATTCGGAAAAAGACGGGCCGGCCTTCTCAAGGCCGGGCTGGACTGCTCCCGCGAGGAGGAGATGCTGGCCCTGCTCGACGGGTTCACTGGAAGGGCGTAAAACTGAAATATCTCGCAGCGGTCTGACGCAGGGCCGCCCGGGTCCCGGTACGGGATCCAGGGCGGCCCTGCGCTTTTTGTCGCCCGGAGAGGCGATTTTTTCTTGCATCGAACGGCATTTTGTTCTATAATTATAATTAGATTTATGTTTGCTTATCGCGGGCTCGCCCACGCGCGTCCGCGCGAGGCGGCCATGCCGGCCGTCTCACGGTCTCTCGGGGGAGTTTTTCTCCAGATATCCCGCGGGACAGAAGGCAAAGAACACATCATCAAGGAGAGACAAATGACTTACGCGGTTTCCAACCTTCACGGATGCTATTCGCTCTGGTGCAGGCTGCTCAAGCTTATCGATTTCGGCAAAAACGACATTATGTTCATCCTCGGCGACTCCGTCGACATCGGCGACGAGCCCATGGAACTGCTCTCGGAGCTGTCTTACGCGGACAACATCTGGCACGTCGCCGGAAAGCACGACCGGACGGCCTTCCGCATGCTGAGCGAGTACTCAAAACTCCTGGAGACGCACGCATCGCCGGACGGGCAGTTCCTGCGCGAGATGCAGCAGTGGCTGAGCGACGGCGGAAAGGTCACCTTCGATTCGTTCATCGCCCTCGATCCCGACGCGAGGGAGGGAATACTGGAGTACCTCGGCGACCTTCCTCTCTTTGAGGAGACCAAGGTCGGCGGCGATCATTTCATCCTCATGAACAAGGGAATAACCGGCTTCGTCCCGGGCACTGACCCTGACGACTATCCTCCCGAGGCCTTTTTCGGCGACAGACCGGTCCGGACGCTCAAGGGCTTCCGCTCCGTCGTCGGCGCAAGAGACGACATATCCTCCTTCTCCCCGGAGACGTCGGTCTTCCGCGGCGAGGGTTTCATTGCCATAGACTGCGGGGCGGGCCGCGGAGGCAGGCTCGGCTGCGTCAGACTCGACGACGGCCGGGAGTTCTACGTCTGATCCGCCGGTCTCATGCTTAAAAAGAACGATACCGTCGAACTTGAGGTGACCTCGGTCACGAATCTCGGCTTCGGCGCCGGCCGGACCGAAGGCGAGCCCGTCGTCTTCGTGCCCGGGGCAGTCACCGGGGACGTCGTCAGGGCCAGGATCGTCAAGGTCGCCCGCGGGTACTGCATAGGAAGGCTGGAGAGTCTGACGGCAGCATCTGAGCTGAGGGAAGCCGACCAGCTATGCAAGGCTCCGCCGACCTGCGGAGGCTGCCCCTACCGCTTTCTTAAATACGATGAGGAGCTTCGGCTCAAACGCGGGAACGTGGCCTCCGAGTTTCGCAAGGCCGGGCTTTCCGGCGCGCAGATCCTGCCCGTGTCCTTCGTCAGTGACGGCGACGGCAAGCCGGTGATCTACCGGTACAGAAACAAGGCGCAGTTCCGCTTCTGCGTCCGCGACGGCGCCGTCTCGGCCGGGATCTACGCTTCCGGGACGCACAGGGTCGCCGGCGACTTCTCATGCCCCCTCCAGCCGGAGATCTTCTCGACCGTGGCCGATGCCGTCTGCAGGTTTGCCGGCGAAGCCGGCCTGACAGTCTATGACGAGCAGACCGGCACAGGCCTGCTGAGGCACCTGTACATACGCGCGTCCAGGGACCTCTCGCAGATCTGCGTCTGCATCGTCATAAACGGCAACGATCTGCCGGGCGCCGACCGGCTGGCCGGGATCCTTTCCGGATCTTTCCCGGCAGTTTGCGGGCTGACGATCAACATCAACAGATCGAACTCAAACGTGATACTCGGCGATGTCTTCAGGACCGTGTGGGGAAAGGACGGCATTACCGACGTGTTCCGCGGACGGAAGCTCGAGGTCTCCATGGCCTCGTTTTACCAGGTTAATCACGACGCCGCGGAACTGCTCTGCGACACTGCCGCGAAGCTGCTTGCCGAGTGCGCTCCGGACTCGGGCGGGACGTTCGTCGATCTTTACTGCGGTATCGGCACGCTCGGGCTGTCGCTCGCGGATCCCGACGGCGCGCTCCTCGGCGTCGAGATCGAACCGGAAGCGGTCGAAAACGCCAGGCGCAACGCCCTTGTCAACGGCTTTCTCCGCGCCCGGTTCATCAGGGCGGGCTCGGAGGAGATAGGCGGCGAACTGAGGAAACTCACCTCCCGCGATACCCTCTGCGTGGATCCTCCGCGCAGGGGCTGCGATCCCGTCCTTCTTGACGAGATCGACGCCTCCCGGGTCTCGCGGCTGCTGTATATATCATGCAATCCTGCGACGCTGGCAAGGGACGCCGCACGTTTGTGCGCCTCCGGCTGGAAACTGTCACAGATCCGGCCCGTAGATCTCTTCCCGCGGACCGGGCACGTGGAGACGGTGGTATTAATGACAAAGAAATGAGTAAATCGGAGTTTGACGGAGGAATAGCAATGTTGATAAAAGAAACATGCAAGCTGTTGAAACAAGAACTTTTGGACAATGGTTATGAATACGGCTTCTATTTGAATGGCAAAACATATAAGCCTGATATGACGAAAGTTTTTGATAAAGAGTTCTTTGACCACTTATTGACCGAATACTGTATTCAGGATCCAAAAGACACCATGAAGGCAAAAGTAGGTACATGTAATGATGCTGTTGTTCTGATGAGATACATTCTTGACAAGCGTAATATCCCAAGCAAGATATGGCTCTTGCAT
>JAEEJM010000141.1 GCA_016281895.1 Clostridiales bacterium | reverse complement strand
GCCCGCGCCGGGCTTGCGGGCGGTTCAGTCCCGGGCCCCGAGTTTCGGCCCGTTCGCGAGGAGGAAGGCCTCGGCCTCGGCGCACCACAGCCCTCCGCAGGCGCTGACGATGCGGTCCAGTTCGCGGAACAGCGGATCGGTCTCTCCGAGCCTGCCGAAGTCTCCGACCGCGACGAGAGGGATGTCTATCGAATTGTAGCATACCTTCTTTGCGCCGCTCGGCTTCTCCATGGCAAGGATGGTCGACGGCACTGCGCGCAGACCGAGTATGTGGGAAACGAGCGCCCCCGGCTCGATCTGTCTTTTCTCGATGAGCCCGATGGTGTCTAGGGTGTCCTCGGGAATGCTGCCCGCGGTCCCCACGACGTGGATGCCGTCGTAATGCACCCGGTACAGGTTGAGCGAGCCCGGAAGCGTGTGGACTGCGGGACCCGCGAAGAAGTTCACGCAGCCGTCGGTGCGGCAGATCTCCTCCGCCATGGAGAAGAGAGACGGGACCGGCACCATGACGAACACGTCGTCGAAGCCGCCGCCGGAGATCTCCCGAAGCGTCGCGACGGGATCGGCAAGGCCCGAGGTGTCGAGGTAGATGAGCTCGGTGCTCTTTTTCGCGGCCTCGGAGGGCGGGCATTTGGATGCGGCCCAGGCCAGCCTCTCGGGGTCAATGTCGGTGACGACCACGCGGCCGCATCCGGCGTATCCGGAGGCGAGCTCGGCCGCGGCGATGCCCATGGGGCCGGCCCCGCCGAGGATGGCAAGGCTGCCGCCCCTCTTTGCGCCGTCGGTGCGGACGTAGTTGCTGTAGTCCGTGTGATAGAAGCCCTTGAAGCCGCGCAGCGCGCAGCCGAGCGACTCGACGAGCGAGCCCGAGAAGAAGCTGTCGCCGTTGAACGGGATGAGGCAGCCGCGCTCGAGCACGATCTCGGGCACCACTGCATATGTGGCGTTGCCGCCGATGAAGCGGTAGGAGTAGCCGGGATCGTAACCGCTCTCGAGTTTGAGGGCCGGCTGGATGACGACCCTTTGGCCGGGCTCCCATCTGCCCTTGAGCCGGCTGCCGACCTCGACGATCTCGCCGCACATCTCGTGTCCTATTATGACCGGGTTCTCGGCTATGTCAGGGGGGACCCTCTTATGGGCCGAGCCCTGCTTTACCGCCTTGTATGTTGAGGTGCAGACGGAGTCAGTCACCACCCTCATCAGGATCTCTCCGTCGCCGATCCCAGGCAGCTCGAAGGTCTCGAGCCTGAGGTCCATAGCGCCGTGCAGGCGCACCGCTGTCGTTTTCATTGTCCTTCCTTTTTCGCGCTCGCGCGCGGGGGTACGCCGGCCGCGCTGGCCGCAGCCGTGCGCGCGGGATGGCCTTATACCGGACCAATTATATCACATCGGGGGCCCGGAATCAAGAGAGGAGCGCCTCCTCCGCCTCGGAAGGCCGCGCTTTTTCGTCCCATTTTTCTCTTGACCGGAGAGGGAAAAGAGATTATAATTGATAATAACGACACTGCAGGAGGCATTTCGGATGGTATATCTTTTCCTTGCGGACGGCTTCGAGGAGATCGAGGCCCTCACGCCGGTCGACATTCTCCGCCGCGCCGGGATCGGCGTCGCCGCGGTCGGGGTCGGCGGCGAGTATGTGCGCGGAGCCCACGGTATAACCGTGAAGGCGGACATTGCCGCGGATTCATTCGACGATCCACGTCCGGAGATGATCGTCCTCCCGGGCGGCATGCCGGGGACGGCCAATCTCGACGCCTCTCCGGTCGTCGACAGGGCCCTCCGCGACGCGGCCGCGTCGGGAGCCTGGATCTGCTCCATATGCGCCGCGCCGATGATACCCGGCAGGCGGGGCCTGCTGCGGGGGCGCAGGGCCGTGTGCTTCCCAGGCTTCGAGAAATGGCTCGAGGGCGCGCAGACCGCAGACCCGTCCGGGGAGAAGGTCGTAGTGGACGGCAGGTTCGTTACGGCGTCCGGCATGGGCACCGCCAAGGAGTTCGCGCTCACGCTCGTGTCCGTCCTGGCGGGCAGGGATAAGGCCGCCGAGATCAACCGGGGCATCACCGGCGATCTCTTCATCCGCTGAGCCATGGCCGAACTGCTGCGCGCAACCGCATGGCCTATGGAAAAGCCCCGGGCCTACGGTCCTTTTCATCTGACTTTCTTTATCGTCGGCCTTGCCGTCTGTCTGATCGCGGCTTATCTGCTCAGGAAAACTTCCGAAAAGGGGAACCGTATAGTGCTGTGCTCGGCGGGAGGCTTTCTCATCCTCTCCGAGGTGTACAAGCAGCTGTTCTACACATTCGTCATAGGCGGTGGCTCGTACCAGTGGTGGATCTTCCCGTTCCAGCTGTGCAGCATTCCCATGTACTTCTGCGTGATAGCTCCGTGGCTCGGCGACGGGCCGGTGCGCCGCGGAATGTACAATTTCATGCTCGCCTTCAACCTGATGAGCGGGGCGGTCGCCTTCACGGAGCCCTCGGGCCTGTGCCACGAGTACTGGACTCTGACCCTCCACGCCTTCATCTGGCACATGCTGCTGGTCTTCGTCGGCCTCTATCTCGGTTTCTCCGGGCGGGCAGGACTGAAGCTCGGCGACTTCAGATACGCCGCTGCCGCCTTCGGGGCGCTGTGCCTGGTCGCCTTCGCCTTCAACCTGATCTTCTGGAACATGCCGGCCGCGTCCGACGACCCGGCCGGACACATGAACATGTTCTACATCGGACCGGCAAACTCGCCGATCATCGTGTTCAAGGACATATGTCTGCGGTTCGGATGGTATGTCAACACGCCGATATACATCTTCTGTCTGTGCGTCGCGGCCTTCGTGTTCTTCCTTCCTTTCGCCCTCGTCAGGCGCGGCAGGAGCAGGGAGGGGGCGGAGCCCGCAAGCCCGGATTTCGGTAAATAATTCATTACAAGGAGATAAACAATGAAATCGAACGGAAAGACCAGCGGCGCCATCAGAGCCGCCGCAACGATCCTGGCCGTGCTCATGCTCTGTCTCACCGGCTGTGCCGGAGGAGGAGCCGGCGACCAGACCACCGCGGAGAACGCCCAGTCGGAAAAAGCGACCGAGCCGCTCCAGACCGAAGAAGCCACAACGGAGGAACCTTACGTGAGCCCCTACAACTCCCTGGACGGAAAGACCGTCGTGTTCATCGGCAACTCCTTCGTATATTACGGAGGCTGCGTCACCAACCTCGACCAGAGACAGGACGACCCCGGAATGTTCAAGCAGCTCTGCATCGCCAACGGCGAGAACACCGTGGTCTACGACTGCACCTACGGCGCCCACAACCTCAGCGACTTCACCGCTAAGGGCTGTAAGAACGGCAAGCACAACGGCAGCCCCACCACGCCGTACAACGGCTGCCCCGGCGCCGGGACCGACCTTATCGGCGGCATCGATCTCGAAAAGGTCGACTACGTCTTCATCTCCGAGGCGGGCTCCAACAACAGCAACTTCCTCACGGACTGCAGGGCCATAATGGCCAGGTTCCCGAACCCCGAGACCAAGTTCATATACGTCGCCCACTCCTACACCTACTTCAACAACCACAACAACATCATCAACGGCATGAAGAAGCTCAGGGAGGAGAACGGCGTCATACTCGTCGAGTGGGGCAAGCTCGTCGACGACCTGATCAACGGCCGCGTCGCGGTCGAGAACTCCGCCGTGAGCTACAAGAAGACCACGTTCATAGTGAACAAGCTCGACAGCCATCATCCGAACATGCTCTCGGGCTACATCACCGCCCTCATGTGCTACTGCGCGATCACCGGCAGGGATCCCGTCGGCCAGGCTTACGAATTCGCCCTCACGACGCCCAGCGGCACCGGCACGGGCGATCCTCCCGGCTGCCCCGCCGACATCGACGAGTTCATCTCCCGCTACTACACCGCCGCCAGGGCCACCAACTGCAAGCAGGTGATGACGTCGCCGACCGAGATGGCCGGGATCCAGAAGCTCATGAGAAACTATCTGGCCGACTACCTCGTTCAGGACGCGAACGCCGGCTGATATTATAGTCTGTGTCCCGGCAGGCCCGAACGGACCTGCCGGGATCCGTACGGGCCGCGGACCGCGCCCGGAAGGAGAACCAATAGCATGAAGACAGGAATCAGGATCGCCGCCGCGGTCCTCGCTGCCCTGGCCCTTTGCGCGACCGCCTGCGGGACCCTGCCGGACGAAGGCGGACGCCGGGGAGGCTCGTCGGCGGCCGGAACGGACGCCGGATCGGACCGCGCACCGCAGACGGACCCCGGCGGGAACGGAAACGGACTTATGAAGATCAAGGAGACCATAGCGTCTATCGGCACGGCGGACGCGCAGACAGTTCTGGAATGCGCCGCCGCATACGACGCGCTGACCAAGGCGGAGAAGGAGAGCCTGACCCTCGCGGAGTACCGGGCTCTGACCGACGCCGAATACAGGGCGGTGAACGCCGAAAAGCTGGCCGACATAGACTCCCGTCAGGAGGACGTCATAGCCGCGGTCGCGCTGGCCTATTACAACCAGTCCTGGCGAACCCGGAAGGAAAACTCGCCCGGCCCCCAGGTGCTGTACGACCAGTACAACGTCAGGCGCAACTTCAACGCCGCACCCGAGGACGCCACCGCGCAGAAGAAGCTGTACCTTGACTGCTCCAGCTTCGTGAACGCGGTCTATTACTACACCTTCGGCTCCAACCTGCTTGGCGGAGGGAAGAGCGTAACGACCGCCAACATCAACAAGGAGATGGCGGAGCAGCCCGTCGGCGCCGACCGCGAGCTAATGTACTACATTACGGGCGCCGAGCTCCAGAGGATCAAAACGAACTCCTCGAGAGCCTCCGAGCTCATTAAGGAGATCAAGGCGGCTCTCCGGCCCGGCGACGTCATAAACTACTACAGGGCCAGCACGGGCCACGTAATATTGTACCTCGGCGGCGGCAAGATCATCCACAGCACGGGCACGGCAAACGCCAAGACCAGTAAGGGGGACGTCGATCCCGCTAAATCCATCGAGGCCTACGGGCCGGACGAGAGGGTGTTCGGCACCGTCAACGTCGACGACTGGGACAGGTTCTTCACGAAGACCGTCACGGCCAAGAGCCAGAACGACGGCCGCACCAGCACCTCCAACAACTATCTGTTTGCCGATACGGTGACCGCCGTGGCCATATTCAGGCCGACCGAAGCCCGGTACGGGCGCATGTCCGGCAAATCTCTCAGCGACGGCGCCGTGGCACATTATCTGTATCAGGGGATCGATATCGAAAAGACGGCGACGGTCAGCCGCGGAGGCTCCTCCTCGGAACTCTTCTATTCAAACAGCATCCGCCCGGGCGACGAGGTCACCTACACCGTGACAGTGATCAACACCTCCGGAACGGAGATGAAGGCCCTCAGCGCCACCGAGACCGTCCCGGCCGCCATGGAATACGTCTCGGGCTGCGGCGATGCCGCCTGGTTCGCCGGCGACAGGACGGTGGCCATGCACGTCGCGTCGCTCGGGCCCGGTCAGTCGTTCGAGTTCTCCTACACTCTAAGAGTGGCGGCCGGGACTCCGGGAGGCACCGCCGTCAATGACTGCGAGACGTACGTCAACGGCATCAGGACCAACAGGATCTACAACCAGGTCGCGTCCGCGGCCCCGGGAACGGATGCCCTGTCCGGCGCGGTCGCCGCCCTGACGGGGACGGCGTTCACCGACGCCTTCGACGCCGTTAAGGCGGTCTACTCGAAGCTCGACGCCGGCGGGTTCGGGGATCTGCAGAACATTGCCTCGGCCGAGGACGTCATAAGGCGCTTCCTGCCGTCAAACAGGTTCAATCCTAACGCCAAGAGCGCGGGCATAGCCGTAAGATCGCTCTACGGCGGCTACAAGGTGGGTTCCGCCGGGATCTCCGACGCCAACTCGTCGCTCAGCTACGACGTCTTCAACACGAGGGTGAGGCGCGTGATGAGCACGTATATCGAGGACGGCGACGTCATCGTCACCTACTCCGAGTACCGGAAGAAATACGAATGCTGCATGTATCTGGGCGGCGAGCTCTACGGCCTGAGGAGCGACGGCACCTTCGGCATGCTGACGGTAAGCTCCATGTCCGCCGGCACGTCGCTCCAGGACTACCTTGACACGCTGACCGCATACAACAGCTTCATAGTCCTCCGTCCGTCGCAGACCGGCTGAGCCGGCCAGAACGGCACGGCAAAAAGGCCGCTGCCCGGGAACGTATCCCTGGCGGCGGCCTTGGTATGCATCCGGAACAGTATTCCGGGCGGCGGCCTTTTGCACCTGAAATTTCCGGCTGCCCGCGAAGTGGATTAATTTCGGGGTGGGGTACGATTACTGTTTTGCCCCATGGACTATTGCAAAATGGGGGGAAATGATAATGCGATTTGAATATAGTGTTTATTTTCGTCAAAATTGCATTGTTCCATTATGTTTATTAGTATTTTGTTTCATCTTTTTTATTCCGTCGATTATTCGATTCGTAATTGACTTGATTCATAAAACTGCAGATCATTCAATTGGTAATCGAATAAAACATGTCGCTTTCTTGTTGATCCTTTCTTTTTTAGTGACCGTAAATCTTATTCCTTTGGTACGCGGTGGTATTTTTCTCCTATCTGAAAGAGAAACGGATGCAATAGAGGTTGAAGGAATAATTGAAGAACTAGATGAATTATCCTTTCTGGGGGGATTTAAATATCCCTATGAACAGAATCACGGCAACGGGGAAACTATTGTCATAGATGGAACCAGATACTACATAATGACATATGATAAATTCCAATGCGGAGATTGCGTCATTATAAAAGTTCTTCCAAAAAGTAAATTGATACTTGAAATCGAACACAAATGAAAACTGATTTGGACGAGCCCGGTAAAATTGGATTGGCGAGTGGTTAAATAAGGTAAAAGGTAGGGATTTCCTTAAATCCGAACTCGGGGATTATTTATTGTAAGAGGAGTGTCGTTTTCAACGTGTATTTCTTTCGATTCTTCCGGCGGCTTTGCAATTCAAAGCACAAAAGCAAATATATTTGAAGACTCGGGCGGAGTCGTGATTGGGGCATGTGCAGTTGGGTTGTCATCAACTGCAACAGTTACAAAATGTGATTCTGTTGATGAACTTGAGGGGATATTTACAAATATAGGTGTTTCTGGTAATCTAGGGCCAATATCAGTTGGAGGTGAGGTTAATTTTGCATCGGATTGGGAACCCGTCGGAGGCACGATTTCTACAGGTATTGGAGCAGGTGTGGATGTTCACATGTCTGGTACAAAAACAAAATTCGAATTATCGGGGGAAAAAGCCAATCCAAACTGAAAAAATCAATGAAAGGGAGCGTTTGCAATGGGGTTTTTCTTTTCTAATCTTCACATTCACAAAACAGAAGGAGTTTCTTTGGAGACGATTCTGCCGCTTATGACAGAGCTTATGGAAAAGCGCGGTTTTCATTTGATTACGAAT
>JAEEJM010000140.1 GCA_016281895.1 Clostridiales bacterium | reverse complement strand
CGCTCTTGCTGAGGATGGCGGCGCTGATGTCGCTCCATTTCGTCTCGGACGGGAAGAGGAGGGATATGTCGTACTCGACCTCCGGGAAGGCGGGCAGGCGGGCGTAGCCGTTCGTCCTGGACGTGAAGGGCTTCATGGCGTCGGTATCGAGCTCGAAGAGCATGACCGCGATGCTGCGTATGCCGCAGGCCATGGAGGCCTTCTTCCCGAGCAGGGCAAGGTCGCCGAGCTTCTCCTCGCCGCGGAAGACGTTGAGCCAGACGGTATCGTCAGCCCAGTACGGCTTCTCGCGCTTCTCGAAGCTAAAGCCCTCCATGTGCGTCAGTGCGGGCATGGCCTCGAGCACCCCCTTGGCCCTGCGGAACAGGCCGGTCACGTCGGATGCGCTGCCGGCAAAGGCGCCGGCTATGTGTCTGCGCTGAAGAGGCAGCTTCTCGGAAGGATCGTATGGGGAGGTGTAATCGCGGTCAAGCAGCACCTGGGCCTCTTCGAACAGCGAGAACTCCGGGAAGAAGCGCTCGTTGTCCGCCGCTGCCCCGACAAGGTTCGGTATGAGGGTCGAGCGCAGGAATCTCTCCTCGGGCGAGGGCGGTGTCGACAGCGAGAGCATGCCCTCGGTGCCGCCGACCGTCGCGTCGACGAACTGCTGCTTCATCCACGGATAGGTGAATATCTCGCGCATGCCGCAGCGGAAGGCCAGATACTCCTTGATCCGGCGTACCAGGTCTTTGTCGAGCTGGTTCACGGCGCCGTCGAAGGTGGCCGTTATGGAGGTAGGCTCGAAGTTCTCGTAGCCGTACATCCTGGCGACCTCCTCCATGATGTCGTTCTGCATGGAGACGTCGCCGGTCGAGCGCCAGGTAGGCACCGTCACGTGGAGGCTGTCGCCGGCGAAGGCAAGCTTGTAGCCGAGCGCGCCGAGCTTCTTTTCGATGGTCTCGTTGGGGATGCGCTTGCCGAGCCGGCGCTCGAGCCAGTTCAGGCTCACGTCGATCTCGTTGCAGGAGTCCTTCTCGGGATAGCAGTCGGTGAAGCCGGTGACCTTCATATCGGGGTACAGTCCGGCAAAACAGCTCATGGCCATAGAGAGCGCCTGGTCGCACCTGGAGCGGTCCACGGCCTTCTCGTACCTGGACGAGGCCTCGGTGCGGTTGTCGTAGCGCAGGGCGGTGCGCCGCACGCCGGTAGATTCGAAGTTCGCGACCTCGAGGATGACGCCGGTCGTGCCGGGCAGGATGGAGTCCTTGGCCCCGCCCATGACGCCGGCAAGGGCGACTGCTTCCTCGTCGTCGGCAATGACCAGGTCGTCGGGACAGAGCTTGAGCTCCTTGGCGTTGAGCAGAGTGAGCCCCTCGCCCTCGGCCGCGCGGCGGACCGTTATGCCGCCGGAGATGTTGTCCCTGTCGAAGGCGTGCGTGGGCTGGCCGGTGGCAAGCATCACGTAGTTCGTTACGTCGACGAGGGCGTTGATCGGCCTCATACCAACGCGCCAGATGCGGCTCTGGATCGAGAAGGGAGAGGGCTTTACGGACAGGCCGTCGATGCGCACGCCTATGTAGCGCGGGCATCTGACCGTGTCTTCGATCCTGACCGGGAAGGGCTCGGCGCAGCTGACCCTGTAGGGCTCGATGGGCTTCAGGGGCAGGTCGTAAAGCGCCGCTATCTCGCGGGCGATGCCGTAGTGGCCCCACAGATCGGGGCGGTTGGTCATGGATTTGTTGTCTATCTCGAGTATGATGTCCCGCAGTCCGAGCGCGTCGGCCAGGGGCGTCCCTGCGGGGGCGTCGAAGGCGGAGAGGTCGATTATCTCGGCCTCGGCGGAGGCGGGGAAGAGGTCGGCAAGGCCGATCTCGGACGAGGCGCAGATCATGCCGTAGCTCTCGATGCCGCGCAGCTTTGTGTTCCTGATCTCCACGGGCTCGCCCTCGCCGTGCCAGCGCACGAAGGCGCCGGGCTCGGCGACCGCCACCTTCATCCCGGCGGCAAGGTTGCACCCTCCGCAGACGATGTCTTTGACGTCGCCGCCGATGTCGGTGCGGCATACGCGGAGCTTGTCCGCGTTCGGATGGGGCAGGACCTCCGCTATCTGTCCGATGACCATGTGGTCGAACTTCGCGCCGAGATCCGCGGCGCCCTCCACCTCCACGGTGGACATGGTGAGATCGTAGGCCAGACGGGACAGATCGGCGTCCTCCGGCAGATCAACGTAATCCCTGATCCAGTTGAGAGATAATTTCATAGCCGAACCTCCGTACTCAGTTGAACTGTCCGAGGAAGCGGAGATCGCCGCTGTGGAACAGCCTTACATCGTCGACGCCGTAGCGCATCATCACCAGCCTGTCGAGGCCGATGTTGACATAGAAGCCGGTGTATTCGTCGGGATCGAGGCCCGCCGCGCGAAGCACGTTCGGGTGCGGCGTCCCTCCGGGCATAACTTCGATCCAGCCCACATGCTTGCAGACGCTGCAGCCCTTTCCGCCGCAGACGAGGCAGCCCATGTCGATCTCGAAGCCCGGCTCGACGAACGGGAAGAAGCCCGCCCTCATTCTGACGGGAACGTCGCGGCCGAAAACCTTTGACAGGATGCTCTTGATCATGACCTTGCCGGCCGTGAACGTGAAGTCTTTGTCCACGATCAGGGCCTCGTACTGATAGAAGGCCCGCTCGTGCCGGGCGTCGGTGGTCTCGTTGCGGTAGACGGGGCCGGGATATATGAAGCGGTACGGCGGCTTGTGCGTCTGCATGTATCTGACGCTGCCGCCCGTGAGATGGGGTCTCAGGCACAGCTTTTCGGCGGCCGTTCCCCTGTCGTGGCCGGCCAGCCAGTAGGTGTCCATGCTCTCCCTGGCGGGATGGTTGGGCGGGAAGTTGAGCTTGTCGAAGCCGTAGAGCTCGCTGGTTATGTCGTCCTCCTGGTAGATCTCGAAGCCCATGGAACGGAAGGCGTCGTTGAGATCGTAGCACATCTGGGTGATCGGATGCAGTCCGCCTTCCAGCGGGGGCAGACCGGGGACGGTGACGTCGAAATCGGGGGAGATCTCGGACTCTTTCAGCTTGAGTTCGGCCCTGCGGCCCTCGATCAGTTCGGAGAGCCGGTTCTTGGCAAGATTGACGGCCTTGCCCATCTCGGGGCGCAGGGAGACGTCCAGTTTCGGTATCTCCTTCAGCAGTTCGGTGACGGACCCCTGTTTGCCGAGTATGGACGCCTTGATCTCCTGAAGGGAGAGCTCGTTCTTTGCGCTGCGGATCTTTTCCTCCGCTTCGCGCAAAAGCGCTTCGATTTTGTTTTTCATTAAGACCTCCGGACCGCCCGCGGCGGGATTTTGATCTGAGATGATATGCCGCAGGCGGATTGCGGCTTTGAAATGAATGGCAGCGGCGGCAGACCGGGCTGCCGTTATGACGTGCTTATTTTATCACAAAAGCGCTGCCGTGTCAATTGCCGTCGGCTTCGTCCGCGGCTGCGGCCGGGGCGTCTGCCGACAGGGCGTCCTTAGCGGGGACGGAGACCCTGCGGTCGTAGCAGGAGAAGATGCCGTCGGTCATCGACCTGTCGGGGGCGCGGGAGATCAGGCTGACAAGCGGGACAATGATCATGCCGCCGAGCATCGCGAAGGCGCCGCAGTTGATCGGGCTGCGGAGCACCTCGGGGAAGTATTTGGAGAAGAGCATATTGGCGATCATCACCGCCGGGCCCCATATGAAGCAGGCGACGCAGGCGGCCTTAGTCGTGCGCTTCCAGTACAGGCTGTAGAGGAAGGGGGCAAGGAAGGCACCGGCCAGGGCGCCCCAGGAGAGGCCCATCAGCTGGGCTATGAAGGTGACGCCGACCTTGTACTGCACAATGGCGATCACCGCGGAGACGAGGATGAACACCCCCACGAATATCCTTATGACGGTCAGGTCCTTCTTGCTGTCCTTTTCGTCCCTGCGCAGGACCGGACGGATGAAGTCCAGGGTCAGCGTGGAGCTGGAGGTCAGCACGAGGGACGACAGGGTGGACATCGACGCCGAGAGGACAAGCACCAGGGCGACGGAAACGATGAAGGGGGAGAGGTTGGAGAGCATCTCCGGGATAATGGCGTCGTAGCCCTCGGTCGCGGTGTCGATGTCGAACAGCCGTCCGAAACCGCCGAGGAAGTAGCAGCCGCCGGCGACCACGAAGGCGAAGAGGGTCGATATGAGCGTGCCCTTGCGGATGTCGTCCTCGCTCTTAATGGCGTAGAACTTCTGGACCATCTGAGGCAGGCCCCAGGTGCCGAGCGAGGTCAGTATGACGACCGCAAGCAGGCTGAAGGGATCGGGCCCGAAGAAGGACGCGAACACTCCGGGGTCGCCCGATACGGCCGGATCGGAAACGTTGGCCAGGGCGGAGAGGGAGCTGGTGAAGCCGCCGTTGATCCTGAGCACGGAGGCGATGATCGCCACTATGCCGAAGAGCATAACGATGCCCTGAATGAAGTCATTTATGGCAGTTGCCATGTAGCCGCCGGCGATGACGTAAACGGCGGTCAGCACGGCCATGACGGCGATGCATATGACGTAGTCGACGCTGAAGGCCATCGCGAAGAGCCTCGACAGGCCGTTGTAGAGCGACGCGGTGTAGGGGATCAGGAAGATGAAGATGATGGCCGCGGACAGGAGCTTGAGCAGACGGCTGCCGAAGCGGCTGTCGAAGAACTGCGGCATGGTGGCGGACCCGAGATGCTGGGTCATTATGCGCGTGCGCCTTCCGAGGAGGACCCAGGCAAGCAGCGAGCCGATAACCGCGTTGCCGAGACCGATCCAGGTCGACGCGACACCGAACCGCCAGCCGAATTGGCCCGCGTAGCCGACAAAGATGACCGCCGAGAAGTAGCTGGTCCCGTAGGCGAAGGCTGTGAGCCAGGGACCGACGCGTCGTCCGCCGAGAACGAAGCCGTTGACGTCCGTCGCGTTTTTGCGGCACATGATTCCGACGGCAATCATGACGCCGAAGAATACGGCAAGGAGAAGGATCTTGATCAGCATTGTTTTGTACTTCCTTTTCTGTTATTTCGTTTGTCTGTTAATGAGTTTGCAATTTTATTTGATGGCGGAAAACAAAAAGGTCTTAATGGATGCAAAGCCATTAAGACCGTATGCGTGGAGAAAACAGGTCAGCCGTTTTCAGCGCAGACGGTCGCAGTAAAATAATAGTAATAGCGGCGAGCGTCTGACATGATCGGCTTTCCTTTCTTAAGACTGGATGCGGCGGCCTTTGGGCCGCTTTTTCGGGTTGGGACAATTATAGCACCGGTCCGGGGATCTTGTCAACAGTTTTTTTGACGCGCCGAGGCAAGGCGGGCGCCCGTCCGGCGGTCCGGGCCGCCGCTTTGCCTCTCCCGAGACCGCAAAAGATGCTCCGGGAGCCTGGCGCCGCATAAAAAACGGACAATTCTTGCATATTTATTGACGGTTTTGTTCATTTTTTTCTTTTTTTGTGTTATAATCTAGGTGATTACGCCGATTTTTCTTTCCGCAGCTAAGGACATCCGCGACCGGTCGGACGCAGACCGCCATTGCCCGCGAACGCGCGGGCCGGGCTGCCGGCAGAGGACGGTCGGGCTGTCGGCCCGGCTCAGCATCGGCGGACACAGAAGATATTGCGGGACAATTCCGTCCCGCAAGCCGTTGGCGTTCGCATGGAGGCAGAAATCATGATCGGACCCTTTGATATGGCCAATGTGATCTACATCGAGTCTTCGTTTCTTTGTGCCGTGCTCCTGCTCTTCACCGCAAGGCGGGTCCGTCTGGATATCCGGAACGAGGAGGGAGCGTGCCTTTTTCACGTCTATCTCTACTCCTTTATGTTCATGATATGGGACATCATCTGGCTGACAGCCCAGAAAGTGACCGTCATTCCGGTCTGGGTGCTGTACGCCGCGGTGGTGCTCTATAATCTGTTCCTTGACTGCCTGTCGTTCTACTGGCTGAGATACGTCGACCTGCGGTGCGACGCGAATCTCGTGAAGACCATGAGATACAAGCTCATTGCGCTCATCCCCCTGCAGATAGTGACCCTGGTCCTTATATCGTCGATCTTCACCGGCTGGGTCTTCATCATCGGAGATAACAGGGAGGTGATCCTCGGCAGATTCTGGTATATCCAGTACATCGTCAGCTTCTTCTACCTCATCTGCTCGTGCGTCGACGCGTTCATCTGCGCCAGGCGGGCCGAGGACAAAAGAAAAAAGGCCGTCCTGGCGGGGCTGTCTACGTTCATCATAGCCCCTGCGCTGTGCGGCATTCTTATGATCTTTCTGCGGCACACTCCGGTGCTCAGCTTCGGCATCACGGTCTCGGCCGTGACCATCTACCTCAACGTCCAGTCGCGCGAGCACGCCGCCGTAGAGAAGATGAAGGCTGACAAGCTCAGGCAGGACGCGGTCTTCATGGCCCTCAACGACAACTACCACAACGTGTCGATCGTCGATCTCGACACCGAGCGCACGCTCCTCTTCCGCGTGACCGAGATCCTCGACAGGATGCTCCCGTCGAAGGGCAACAGCCTGGACTTCCAGGGGCACGTGGAGCAGTTTGCCGAGCTTCTGGTACATCCCGAGGACCGCAAACAGTACGTGGAGAAGATGTCCAAGGACGTGATCCGCAAGGAGCTCGAGACCTCCGACGCGTATTACGTCAAATACCGCGTCGTCTTCGACGGCGAGGTCCGCTACTACAGGACCAAGATCTGCCGCTGCCGCACTCCCGAGGGAGAGGAGGCCGCCGGCGGCATGGGCCCGAACACGGTCATTATCGGCATCCGCAGCGTCGACAAGGAGGCCCGCAGGGAGCAGGAGTACCAGCACAACCTGGAGAGCGCCGTCGCCAGGCGCACCGTGCAGCTGCTCAGGAAGAACGAGGAGCTCCGCAGCATGTCCGACGAGGTCATCGAACTGCTGGGCAACGTCGTCGAGGCCCGCGACGCCGAGAGCGGCATGCACGTCAGCCGCGTCAAGGGATTTGTGCGCATTGCCGCCGAGCACATCCAGCGCGAGTATCCGGAGTACGGCCTGACCGACGACGACGTGAACCTCATATCCGCCGCCAGTGCCCTGCACGACGTCGGAAAGATCCTCATCCCCGACAGCATACTGCTGAAGCCCGGCAGGCTTACCCCCGAGGAGTTCGAGGTCATGAAGACCCACTGCGAGAAGGGCTGCGAGATCCTGTCCAAGGCCCCTATGTCCTGGGGAGAGGCCTATCTTAAATACTCGCTCCAGATCTGCCGCTCACACCACGAGAAGTACGACGGCCGCGGCTATCCCGACGGTCTGGCCGGCGAGGACATACCCATCGCCGCCCAGATCGTATCGGTGGCGGACTGTTTCGACGCTCTTATCAACGAGCGTCGCTACAAGCCGGCCTTCAGTCCGGACGAGGCCTACTCTATGATAATGCGCGGCGAGTGCGGCGCCTTCTCGCCGAAGATCCTGTCGGTCCTGACGGAGAGTCTCGGCGCCTTCAAGGAGCTGGCCGGAGCGGCCGGCTGAAGCTGACTCTTACAGGCGCGAGGCTATCTCGTCGCCGACATCCCGCGTGCGGGCCGTGCCTCCCAGATCGGGCGTCACGACCCGCTTTTCTTTCAGCACGCCGCCCATTGCGGACAGGACCCTGGAGGCCTCGTCGGCATGCCCGAGGAACTCGAGAAGCTGGGCCGCCGACCAGATGGTGGCCATCGGGTTGGCGATCTGCTTTCCTGCGATATCCGGCGCCGAGCCGTGTATCGGCTCGAACATGGACGGATAGCGCCTCTCGGGGTTGATGTTGGCTCCGGCGGCAAGGCCCATGCCTCCGGCTATGGCCGCGCCGAGGTCGGTCAGGATGTCGCCGAACAGGTTCGACGCCACCACGACTCCGAAGCGCTCCGGGGCCTTTACCATGAACATGCTGGCCGCGTCGACCAGCAGGGTATTGGTCCTGACGTCGGGGAACTCGCGTCCGACCTCCCTGAAGATCTGATCCCAGAACACCATGGAGTAGTTGAGCGCGTTGCCCTTGCTTATGCTGGTAAGAGGCTTTCCGGTCGATCTGGCCAGCCCGTAGGCGTAGCGCATCACCCGCTCGGTGCCCTTCCTGGAGAAGACGGCGTCCTGTATGACCACTTCTTCCGGGCTGTCCTTATACAGCCAGGCTCCGCAGCCGGAGTACTCGCCCTCGGTGTTCTCGCGGACGAAGATCATGTCGATGTCGGCGGGAGTCCTGTCCTTCAGCGGGCAGGGGGCGCCCTCGAGCAGTTTTACGGGCCGAAGATTGATGTACTGGTCGAAGCTCTTCCTTATGGCTATGAGGAGCCCGCGCAGCGAGATGTGATCCGGCACGCGGGGATCGCCCACGGCGCCGAGCAGTATGGCGTCGAAGCCGGACAGCTGCTCGATGCCGTCCTCGGGCATCATGACTCCGGTCCTGAGGTAGTAGTCGCAGCCCCAGGGAAAATAAGTGAATTCGAAGCCGAAGCTCCCCGATCTTGCAGCCGAGGCTTCCAGCACTTTGACGCCTTCCGCCACGACTTCGGGACCGATCCCGTCCCCGCAGATGACCGCTATTCTGTGTTTTTCCATGTTCGTCTCCCTGAACTTGCCCGGGCCTCCTCCGGCGGGACAGCGTCCGCTCCGGCTGCGGCCCGGGCTGTTTTGTTTCGATTGTTGATTAAAGCTTTCTGAAGTATTCCGGTCCGGCGTAAACGCACATGATGGGCGGCCTTACCCTGAAGTCCCTGTCGGGCTCGCTGCCGTCGCCTTCTGCGGCCGGGCCGCGGATCACTATCTCGCAGTCGCGCCATCTGCCGCCGCGGTAGCCGCCTTCAGGCAGGCCTGCGCTCCCCGACCCCGAGGAACCGCCCTCGGTTATGAGCTCCCCGACCGCGTCCGCGACTATCCTGCCCGAGAGGGGTGTCTTTATGCTGTCGATACGCCCCGTGATCTCCGCTTTGACATCGCTGTTCTCGAAGGAGAGGTCGCAGTCGGTCATGGTGCAGTCCTCGAGCACGAGCCCCCTGGCATAGCAGAACGGCTGGGTCCCGGAGATCCGGCACCTGACCATGCGCATGTTCTCGGAATACCAGCCGATGTACTCGCTCTTGATCACGCAGTCCGTAAGGGTGACGTCGCTGCTGTGCCAGAAGGCGTCTTTGGTATCCAGGACCGCGCCGGTGATCTCCGCCCCGCAGACGTACTGGAACGAATACTTTCCTTTCAGCTTCAGCCCCTCGGCCCGCAGGTCCTCGGTCCCGAAGAAGGCGTAGTCCGATTCGACCGTCACGTCCTCGAGGGCGACGGACGAGCTTTTCCAGCAGAATTCGTCGGACAGTGCCGCGGTCGAGCCGAGGTACACGTTCCGGCATTCTCTCAGCGCCTTGACGCCGTTTATGCCGCAGCCCGTCATATGAACGTCCGAGCAGTACCAGAGCGGCGCGCGGCACCCCGGGCCGAGTTCCGTGTCCGAGATGTCGAGCATCTTTCCGTGCCACAGGGCATAGCGCAGCTCAAAGCGGCAGTCCTTCACGCCGACGGTCCGCGCCTCCTTCAGCGGAGACTCCCCGTCGGCCGCTCCGGCAAATAAGCAGCCGGAGACCTCGGCTTCGCGCAGGCCGTACAGAGATCGCTCGGTATCGTAAGTTTTGTTTTCGATAAGTTTCATGTGCAACTCCGGCAGTGTCGATTGAACGAAGATGTGCGTGGATCCCGGGGCGGCATCCTCCGTCCGGTCCGGCCGCGGTTTCCGTCCCGCGGCAGAATCATTATACCACTTATGGGCGCCCAAGGCAACGGAGAAAAAGAAAAAAGCGCCTGTCGCCGCCGGGGACGGCCTCCCCGGGCAAAGAAAAGGCCCCGTCCGATTCTTTTTTCACAAAACTATTGACAAAGGGGGCAAGTGATGGTATAATATGCGGGCGATGAAAAAAGAGCGTCTTTCTATGCCGGTGTGGCGGAACAGGCAGACGCCTTGGACTTAAAATCCAATGATACGCGAGTATCGTACCGGTTCGACCCCGGTCACCGGCACCGGTCTTAACAGCTATCGCTACATAATCGTAACATAATACCGCGGAGTGGAGCAGTTGGTAGCTCGTCGGGCTCATAACCCGGAGGTCGTGTGGTTCAAGTCCCACCTCCGCAACCATTTAGAGTGGTCATAACGGATTCGAGTTATGACCACTCGTATTTTTTAGTAAAAAGGGCTTGACAAAGGCATTGTCGATGAGTATAATACAACGATTTAGTGCTGGACGCTGAATGGAGGCATGGGCGAAGAAAAGGAGAATTATATATGTTTCACTACATTAAGGACATAGAATTCTTAAAGAACATGAAATATCTTTGTTCTAATATCATCAACCAACTCGTCCAAGCCATTAACAATGATTCCGTTATGAAAGTGGAAGCACATCTTGTTGGCAGCGGATCAAGAAATCTCATCACTCAGAACGCAAACGAACCTATCGATCTTGATTACAACCTTTATATTGTTGATTTTGGTGATTTCAGTATCAGCAAGGCGGGAGAAATCAAAGAGTATGTTCGCAAGCAATTCAACAGCATTCTTTCCAAGAATCAATGGAACGACTGCATGGATTCAACTTCTGTTTTAACGACCGAAAAACGGCATTTCAAAAAAGGAAATCGGACTGAATTCAGTATTGATCTTGCAATCGTATACAATGATCGTTCCGGTTGGCACCGATTGATTCATGAAAAAACCGGGTTAACGTATCGAGACAGATACTTTTGGAATCTGGTCCCTGAATCAAGAGATTTATTTGACAGAGTTGCCGCCCTTAAAGATGAGCATCTTTGGAATGAAGTGATTGAAGTTTATCTTGACAAGAAGAACATGTATTTAAGCCGTCAAGATTACAATCATCCTTCATTCAACGTCTATGTTGAGACCATCAACGAAATATATCGTAATTATTTCCACTAAATCTTATGTACCGGAGCAGGCTCGCCTGCTCCGTTTTTTATCCTCCTTCCTCGGTTTCTTCTCCGCCGTCGCCGTAGCGGACATTGATCGGCGCGCAACGATAACCCGACGGATTGGAGTTATAGACTCTCATTTTTTGTCTTCCTTCTTTTTTTTTTCATAAATTCATGCTATACTGTTTTCAAAGGTTGGAGGTGATATTGTGTTCGGTGCGATTTACGGCGACGTGATCGGGTCATATTATGAAGTCCACTGCACGAAAAACTATGATTTTCCGTTTGAGAACGACAGTACGTTTACCGACGACAGCGTTCTGATCGCCGCAGTATGCAAAACCATTCTGAACGAT
>JAEEJM010000014.1 GCA_016281895.1 Clostridiales bacterium | reverse complement strand
CGACGGGCACCGAGACACCCGGCGGATACGGCGATGCGAAGCCCGGAGCCGCCGCCGAGGAAGGGGCCCGCAGGCAGGTGAAGGTCGCCGCGCGGCGGCGCGAGCTTGCCGCGGAGCGCAAGTCCCGGAAGAGCGACGCCAGGGCCGAGGACCGAAGGTCCAGGCTCAGCCTGACCGGCAGGGAAGGGACCGCGGTCGCCGTTGGAGCCGCGGCTGCCGCCGCGTCGCTTACAGCCGCGGTAGCGTCGCTGTTCGGCAGGAAAAAAGGCAGGAAATAAGGCGGCGGAACGCCGCACAGCGTCCCGGCCGCCCGCGCGATCCGACACGAAAAAGGCCGCCCGTACGGGCGGCCTTTTCCGAACAACAGGTCTTTGAAGTCCGGATCTATTACTTGATCTCGACGGTGGCGCCGGCCTCGGTGAGCTGAGCCTTGAGGGACTCGGCCTCGTCCTTGGAAACGCCTTCCTTGATGGCCTTGGGAGCGCTCTCGACGAGCTCCTTGGCCTCCTTGAGTCCGAGACCGGTGATCTCGCGGACGACTTTGATGACGGGAAGCTTGTTGGCTCCGAAGCCTGCAAGCACGACGTCGAATTCGGTCTTCTCCTCTTCGGCGGGAGCGGCGGCGGCGCCGGCACCGGCGGCAGCACCGGCGGTGATGTTGGCGGCGGAGACACCGAAGGCCTCTTCGGCGGCGGAAACGAGCTCGGCGAGCTCAAGAATAGTCAGACCCTTGATCTCCTCAAGGATGGCGGTGATCTTTTCGTTAGCCATTTCAGAATATCCTCCTGATTAATTCAATACGGTTGTGTGGCCGGGATTCATTCCCCGGCGGGGGCGGGCGCCTCTTCGGCGGGAGCGGCTTCGGCTGTGCCGCCGGCCTTCGCGGCCTGGTCGAGCACGTAGACGAAGTTGACGAGCGGAGAGCGGATGCAGACGAGCAGCTGTGTGACAAGTGTCTCCTTGTTCGGGATGGCGGCAAGCTTCTCGACAGCCTTGTCGTCGATGACCTCGCCGTCGACATAGCCGGCAAGCAGCTTGAACGACTCGATCTTATCGGCGTAGCTCTTGAGGATCTTTGCGGGGGCGACAGGGTCCTTTTCGGAGACGGCGATGGCCGTCATGCCGGTGAGGTACTGCTTCATATCCCCGTAGCCGCAGTTGTCGCAGGCTCTGCCGGTGAGGGAGTTCTTGTATACGTGGTAGCTGACGCCGGCCTCGCGGAGAGCCTTGCGCAGCTTCGTATCGTCCTCAACGGTTATGCCCTGGTAGTTCACTACCACGCCGGAAACAGAGTTGCGGATCTGTTCGGTGAGATCGGCCACTACCTTCTGCTTCTGCTCGAGAATGGATTTGCTGGGCATTTTGTAACCTCCTGGGTAAAAAAATATCCTTCTCCCGTGCGCGCCGCGGCCGGGGAAGGACACAAGGGCGGACCTCCGGAACAGAAAGGAGGGCCCGTATGAACTCCTCGGCAGGGTGGCTTTCGCTTTTACGGGAACCTGCTGTCTTCGGATAACGGACAATATTATACCCGGGGAGCGGCCCCGTGTCAAGGAGTTTTTCGAAAAAAAGCGAAAAAATCGTATTTTTCTTCCGTAGCCGGCCGGACGCGGCCGCCGATTAATATTTTGTTAACAATTATAATATATAATTCTTTTGAATAATTACCAGCACGGCGCGCCGGCCCTCTGCCGCGCGCCGACAGAGAGGTCTGTTTCATGGATGACGATATCAGAAACGGCACCGGCGCGGAGAACGCCGGCGGTGCGGAGCCCGCGGAAGCGGCCGAAGCCGGCGGTTCCGCAGTCGCGCCCGTCGCCTCCGGCAAGGTCGCCGTATACCGCCTGACCGCCGCGGTACTGGCCGTCGCCGCCGCCGCGGTGAGGAGCCTTGCGATCATCTTCTCGTTCGACAGCGGACCCGGCTATTTCGTCGAGGGGGCCTTCCTTCCGGGGCTCGCCGTGGCGCTCACCGCGGTCGGCTTCATATGGATACTGACGTCGCTCTTCCTCGTGCCGCCGGGATCGCTGCCGGTGCAGCCGGATTTCTCGACCGGAAAGGTCTACTTCGCCGGCGTCTTCGCCGCCTTCATTATGATCTCCGACGGCTGCTACCGGGTCTACGGCCTGCTCCGGTCCGACAGCATCGAGACCGTCCGCGCCGTATTCGACAGGAGCAGCACGGCCTATCTGACGGGAAGGAACGCGCGCATAGCGTTCATCATGACCGCCGTGTGCGTGCTTGCCTCCTTCGGAAGCGCCCTGTGCTTCTTCACCCGGGCGGAAGGGAAGAAGAACCGGATAAGCGCCCTTGTCGGCCTGTTCCCGATAATCCGGGCGACCTGCGGCATAGCGCTCACCCACTTCGACATGACCGTCACCATGAACAGCCCGGTCAAGATGATGACCGAGTTCGCCCTCATGGCCTCCATGGTCTTCTTCCTCTACGAGGACAGGTTCGACATATCGGCCGAGAAGGCCAGGCCGCGCCTGTACTTCACCTCGGCGCTCGCGGCTCAGCTGCTGTGCCTCGTCTCCGGCCTGTCCGGGATCGCGGGCTATTTCTCCGGGGCCGTCACGAACTCCGAGCTCGTGATAGAATCGCTCTTCTGCATAACCGTCTTCTTCTATGCTCTCGCTAGGACCGGTGCGTTCTGCGGCGCCGGCGGAAAGCCCGGGGCGGCAGGGGAGGAAGCCGCGGACGGTGAGACCGCCCCCGCGGCGGACCCGGACGCCGATGACACGGCGGCCGGAGCGACAGCCGCGGACGGTGAGACCGCCGTCGCGGAGGGAACCGACGCAGCCCCGTCCGACCCCGACGCCCCCGCGGCGGACCCCGACGCGCCCGGAGACGCGTGATCCAAACCCGATAAACAAACCAACCTACCGGAGGAGACAAGCCATGCCCGGATCAGGTCAGAAAGAAAGAATAACCTGGCTGCACGACATGATCAGCTGCGGCAGCTATCCCAACGCCCCTGGCCTTGCCGAGCGGTTCGGCATCTCGCTGAGACAGGCCGGCAGGGACATCGAATACATGCGCGGCCGCCTCGGCGCGCCGCTCGCGTACGACGCCGGCAGGCGTGGCTACCGTTACACGGCGGACTTCAGACTGCCCGACGCATACCGCCCCGCCGATTCCGAGGACGTAGCCTTCGCCGCCGCGGCCGCGTCGGCCCCGGGCGAGGGCGTGGCGCAGATGATGATACCTTACGACGCCGTCATAGAGGTCTTCGACCGGGTGACGAGGCTCGAGCTCGGCGGCTTCATTACGGGCCGCGCCGGAGGCAGAAACAGGTACCGCTGCGAGTTCCGCAACCCCGACTTTTTCATCGGCATGCTGGCCGCCACGGCCAAGGGAGTCAGGGTGGTATCGCCCGACTGGCTCCGCGAGAGGCTCGTCAAGGTCTGCGAGGCGCTGATAGACGTCAATTCCGACTGATTTTTTGTACAGTACGCACAAACCGGCCGCCTGTCGGACATATAAAAATCTCCGTTTTACCGTATTGAAACGGAGATTTTTTTGTAGTATAATTATCGGGCTTGATGTGCGAAGACAGGCGTTGAAGCGGAAGGTTGCCGTGTGAACAGCGGGGAATTTCCGCGGAGAAGTCCGCCGGGCCGTAACAGGTCCGGACGATCGGGCGCAAGCGGAGGCATCTTTGCTCCGGAACGGCCTTGTTCACGGGCCGCGCCGGGAGCCCTGAGAAGCCCCTTACAGATCCATCCGGAATCCGGACCACGCCCTCAGACGTGACGGTGTGGAGGAGCGGATTTCGGCTTTTGTATGGTCTTGGCAGGGAACGCCCGGACGGGTGTCAAAGAAAAAAGTGCTTCCGTGTCGGAACGCGTTTGCGCGCACCGGCCAAACACTATTTATTCGCGCGTAAACCGCGATTAGGAAGGAGTAACACATGGCAGCAAAGGAAACGCTCAGGATCCGTCTGAAGAGCTACGACCACACACTCATCGACGTGGCGGCAAAGAAGATCATCGAGGTCGCCCAGCGCAACGGCGCCGAGGTCTCCGGACCCATCCCGCTTCCCACCGAAAAGGAGATCATAACCATACTCCGCGCCGTCCACAAGTACAAGGACAGCCGCGAGCAGTTCGAGCTCCGCAACCACAAGAGGCTGATCGACATCAAGAATCCGTCCAAGAAGCTTACGGACGAACTGATGAACATCGAGCTCCCCGCCGGCGTCGACATCCAGTTCAACGCCTGACGGAACAAAGAAGACAGCAAGGCTCCAGGAGAGCGTTTGCCGGTCAAGTTGGCGCAGGCCCCCAGGGGCAAATCCAAAACGTCAACCAATAACCTGCAGGAGGAAAAATGAAAAAGGGTATTATCGGTAAGAAAGTCGGAATGACCCAGATTTTCGACGAAGTCGGAAACGCCGTTCCGGTAACGATAATCCAGGCCGGTCCCTGTGTGGTCGCACAGAGAAAGACCGCCGAAAAGGACGGCTACGAGGCCGTTCAGCTCGGGTACGAAGACGTCCGCGAAAAGAAGCTCACCAAGGCCGAGATCGGACACTTCGCCAAGAACAACATCGCGATCAAGAAACACCTGAAGGAGTTCCGCCTCGAGGACTGCTCCGGTTACAGCGTGGGAGATGTCGTATCTGTCGAAACCTTCGCCGTTGGCGAAAAAGTCGACGTCACCGGTACGACCAAGGGCCGCGGCTACACCGGCGTCATTAAGAGATGGAATCACCACAGGCTGAGAATGACGCACGGCGTCGGCCCCGTACACCGCGAAGTCGGTTCAATGGGAGCCAACTCCGACCCGTCGCGCGTTTTCAAAAACAAGAAGATGGCCGGACAGTACGGCAACGAGCAGGTCACTGTCCTCAATCTCAACATCGTCAAGATAGACGCTGAGAACAACCTCATCGCCATCCGCGGCGCCGTTCCGGGCGCCAAGGGCGGGATCGTGTTCATCCGCGACTCCGTCAAGGCGTGAGCGGCCGCAGGAGGAAACAGCAATGCCTAACGTAAAAGTATTCGATATGGCCGGTCAGGAGGTCGGGACCGTAGACCTCTCCGAGAAGCTTTTCGGAGCCGAAGTCAACGAGGCCGTGCTTCACGCAGCCGTAAGAGCTTACCTGCTCAACCAGAGACAGGGCACCCAGTCCACCAAGACCCGTTCCGAGGTCAGCGGCGGCGGCAAGAAGCCCTGGAGACAGAAGGGGACCGGGCGCGCGCGCCAGGGCTCCACAAGATCTCCTCAGTGGACACACGGCGGCGTGGCCCTCGGACCGAAGCCCCGTCTGTACCGCACGGATCTCAACAAGAAAACTAAGAGAGTCGCTCTCTTCAGCGCTCTCTCGGACAAGGTGGCCAACGGCAACCTCGTCGTGCTCGACGACTGCAAGGTCGAAGGCTTCAAGACCCGCACCGTGGTCGGCATGCTCAAGGCGCTCGGTCTCACCGAAGACGACCGCCTGCTGAAGACCCTGCTCGTCCTCCCCGAGGCCGACAGGAACGTCATCGTGAGCGCCCGCAACATCCCCGCCGCATCCACCACCCTTTACAGCACCCTCAACGTGTACGAGATCCTCAACGCCGAGAAGCTGGTCATCACCCGCGCCGCCGTTGAGAAGCTCACCGAAGTCTACGACAAGGAGGTCCGGGAATAATGAAGAAAATGATTCAGGACATCATCATAAGCCCCGTGATCACCGAGAAGAGCATGGACATGATGAGCCGCAAGCAGTACGTGTTCAAGGTGATGCCTTCCGCCACCAAGCCCGAGATCGCCGCGGCCGTCGAGGCCATGTTCGGCGTGAAGGTGCAGTCGGTCAACACCGTCTCCCGGAAGGGCAAGAAAAAGAGAGTCCGTTACGCTTACGGGTACACCGCCGCTTCCAAGAAGGCGGTCGTGACCCTCACCGAGGACTCCAAGACCATCGCCTTCTTCGACGGTCTGAACTGAGCAGGAGGAACGACAAATGCCTACCATCAAGTATAAGCCCACTACTCCTTCGAGACGTCATATGAGCGTTCCTTCTTTCGAGGAGATCACCAAGTTCACCCCCGAGAAGAACCTCGTCGTCATCAAGAAGAAGAACGCCGGCCGCAACGCGAACGGCAAGATCACCGTCCGCCACAGAGGCGGCGGCAACAAGGTCAAGTACCGCATCGTTGATTTCCGCAGACTCGAGACCGGCGCGTCCACCGTCATCGGCATCGAGTACGATCCCAACCGCAGCGCGTACATCGCCCTTATCGAGAACGAGTCCGGGAAGAGAAGCTACATCGTGGCTCCCCTCGGCCTCAAGGACGGCGACAAGGTCTATTCCGGACCCGACGCCGACATCAAGCCCGGCAACACCCTGCCTCTGGCCAACATCCCCGTCGGTACGCTCATCAACAGCATCGAGCTCTATCCCGGCAAGGGCGGTCAGCTCGTAAGGTCCGCCGGCACCGCGGCCCAGCTGATCTCCAAGGAGAACGGCAAGGCCCTCGTCCGCCTGCCCTCCGGCGAGGTCAGGACGGTCCCCATGAACTGTTGCGCCACCATCGGTCAGATCGGCAACATCGAGCACGACACCGTCAAGGTCGGCAAGGCCGGAAAGACCCGCCACAAGGGCATCCGCCCCACCGTCCGCGGCTCCGTCATGAACCCCTGCGACCATCCTCACGGCGGCGGCGAAGGCAAGTCCCCGATCGGACATCCCGGCCCGCTCACCCCCTGGGGCAAGCCCGCTCTCGGTTATAAGACCAGAAAGACCAAGGCCCGCACCGAGAAGTTCATCGTCAAACACAGGAACGCCAAATAAGGAGGGAATATAGTAATGAGCAGAAGTCTTAAGAAAGGCCCGTTTGTGGAAGAAAAGCTTTTCAACCGCATCAGCGCCATGAACTCTAAGAACGAGAAAAAGGTCATCAAGACCTGGTCCCGCGCTTCCACCATATTCCCCGAGTTCGTCGGACACACCATCGCCGTCCACGACGGACGCAGGCACGTTCCGGTATACGTCACCGAAGATATGGTCGGACACAAGCTCGGCGAGTTTGCCCCGACCAGGACCTTCAAGGGACATTCCGGGTCCAAGACATCCAACACCGGCAAATAAGGGAGGAACCGAAAAGAATGGAAGCGAAAGCCTATCTTAAATATCTCAGGATCTCCCCCCGCAAGGTCAAGATCGTCCTCGATCTCATCCGCGGCAAGGACACCGATGTCGCTATGGCCATCCTCAGGAACACCCCCAAGGCCGCCTCTCCCGAGCTCGAGAAGCTCCTGAAGAGCGCCGTGGCCAACGCCGAGCACAACTTCAGCATGGACGCCTCCAGGCTCTACGTGTCCGAGTGCTTCGTCTGCCCCGGACCCACGCTGAAGAGATACATGCCCCGCGCCAAGGGCTCGGGCGACAGGATCCTCAAGAGGACGTCTCACGTCACTCTCGCCGTCGCCGAAAGAGAAGACAAGGAGGTCAAAGCATAATGGGACAGAAAGTTAATCCTCACGGCCTCCGCGTCGGAGTCATCAAAGACTGGGACTCCAGATGGTGCGTCAAGGACGAGGTCTTCGGAGACATCCTCGTATCCGATTACAACATCAGAAAGCTCCTTAAGAAGGAACTCTTCAAAGCCGGCGTTCCGAAGGTGGAGATCGAGCGCGACCAGTACAGGGTCAAGGTCAACATCCACTGCGCAAGGCCGGGCGTCGCCATCGGCAGAAGCGGCGAGAACATCGAGAAGCTGAAGAAGCAGATCGAGGCCATCGTCGGCAAGGACGCCGCCGGCAAGCAGATCCCCGTGTCCGTGAACATCGTCGAGATCCGCAACCCCGAGCTCAACGCTCAGCTGGTCGCGGAGAACATCGCCGCCCAGCTCGAGGGCCGCGTCGCGTTCCGCCGCGCCATGAAGATGGCCATCAGGAACACCATGCGCCTCGGCGCCCGCGGCATCAAGATCTCCTGCAGCGGCCGCCTCGGCGGCGCCGAGATCGCCCGCTCCGAGCACTACCACGAGGGCACCATCCCGCTTCAGACCCTCCGCGCCGACATCGACTACGGCTTCTGGGAGGCCAACACCACCTACGGTAAGATCGGCATCAAGGTCTGGATCTACAACGGCGAGATCCTCAACGAGGCCGCCGCGCGCGACCGCCGCAACGACCGCCGCAACGACCGCAGGAACGACCGCCGCAACGACCGCCGCAACGACCGCCGCAACGACCGCAGAGGCGGCAACGACCGCAGGAACGGCGACAACCGCGGACCCCGCGACGGCTCCAGCCGCAACGACCGCGCGAACCGTCCCGGCGGCGGCTACCGTCCCAACGGCGCCAACGGCCAGAGACCGGCGCCCCGTCCGGCTTCCCCCGCCCCCGCTCCTAAAGAAGGAGGTAACAACTGATGTTAATGCCTAAGAGAGTCAAATTCCGCCGTCAGCAGCGCGGAAGACTCAAAGGAAAAGCCTCTAGAGGCAACACCATATCCTACGGAACCTACGGTCTCGTGGCCCTCGAGCCCGCCTGGATCACCAGCCAGCAGATCGAGGCCGCCCGTATCGCAATGACCCGTTACATCAAGCGCGGCGGCAACGTATGGATAAAGATATTCCCCGACAAGCCTATTACAGAGAAGCCCGCCGAGACCCGTATGGGTTCCGGTAAAGGCGCGGTCGAATACTGGGTGGCTGTCGTAAAACCCGGCCGCGTTATGTTCGAGATGGACGGCGTCAGCGAAGAGGAGGCCAAAGAGGCGATGCGTCTCGCGTCGCACAAGCTCCCCATCAAGTGCAAGTTCATGTCTAAGAGCGCGGCAAGCGAGGAGGTCACCGAATGAAAATCACCGAAGTCAGGGCCATGAGCGCCTCCGAGCGCGAAGCCAAGCTCAAAGAACTGAAGGAAGAACTTTTCAATCTCCGTTTCCAGCTTGCCATCAACCAGCTCGAGAACACGAACCGCATCAGCGAGGTCAAGCACGACATCGCCCGCGTCATGACCGTCATGAACGAGAAGAACGCGTAAGGAGGCAGGAAAATGGAAGAGAGAAACCTCAGAAAGACCCGTGTCGGATACGTCGTCAGCGACAAGATGGACAAGACCTGCACCGTCGCCATCGAAGACAACGTCAAGCATCCGATCTACGGAAAGATCGTCAAGAGGACCCTTAAGGTCCACGCCCACGACGAGAACAACGAGTGCGGCGTCGGCGACAAGGTCGAGATCATGGAGACCAGGCCCCTTTCCAAGACCAAGAGATGGCGCGTCGTGACCGTCATCGAAAAGGCGAAATAAGCCGCGGGAGGAAGACAGAATGTTACAGCAGGAATCAAGAATGAAGGTCGCCGACAACACCGGCGCCAAAGAGCTTCTGTGCATCCGCGTCCTCGGCGGCACCGGCCGCAGATACGCCAGCGTCGGCGACGTCGTCGTATGCTCGGTCAAGAAGGCCGCCCCCGGCGGAATGGTAAAGAAGGGCGAGGTCGTCAAGGCCGTCGTCGTCCGCACCACCCACGGCGTGAAGCGCTCCGACGGATCCTACATCAGGTTCGACGAGAACGCCGCCGTCATCATCAAGGAAGATCAGACCCCCCGCGGGACCCGCATTTTCGGGCCTGTGGCCAGGGAACTGCGCGAGAAGCAGTACCTCAAGATACTGTCCCTCGCCCCCGAAGTACTTTAAGGTAAGGAGTTGTTTACGATGAATATCAAAACAGGCGATACCGTCGTACTTCTGACCGGCAAGTACGAGGACAAGAAAGACAAGAACGGAAAGCTCATCCCCCACAAGGTGATCGCCGTCTCCCCTAAGGAAGACAAGGTCATCGTCGAGGGCGTGAACATCATCCACAAGCACGTCAAGCCCCGCAAGCAGGGCGACCAGGGCGGCATAGTCGACACCGAGGGCGCCATCTACGCCTGCAAGGTCGCGATGTACTGCGACAAGTGCGAGAAGGGCGTCAGGGTCAAGACCGTCATTAAGGACGGTAAGAAGATCCGCACCTGCGCCAAATGCGGCAGGGAATTCTGACGGGAGGGAAGACACAATGGCAAGACTTAAGGAACAGTACCAGTCGGAGATCGCCCCCGCCCTTATGCAGAAGTTCGGCTACAAGAGCGTGATGCAGATCCCGAAGCTCGACAAGGTCGTCATCAACGTCGGCTCCTCCGAGGCACGCGACAACGCCAAGGTCATCGACAACATCATCGGCGACCTCACCACCATCACCGGCCAGAAGGCGGTCCCCACTTACGCCCGCAAGTCCGTCGCGAACTTCAAGGTCCGCGAGGGCATGAAGATCGGCGCCAAGGTGACTCTCCGCGGCGACCGGATGTACGAGTTCGTCGACAAGCTCTTCAGCTTCGCGCTCCCCAGGGTCCGCGACTTCAAGGGCATCAGCCCGAACGCGTTCGACGGCAGAGGCAACTACGCCCTCGGCCTCAAGGAGCAGCTCATATTCCCCGAGATCGAGTACGATAAGATCGACAAGATCCGCGGAATGGACATCTGCTTCGTGACCACCGCCAGGACCGACGAAGAGGCCTTCGAACTTCTCAAGGCATTCGGCGCTCCCTTCGCCCAGAACTGAAGAAGGAGGTAAGACAAAATGGCAAAGAAGTCCATGATCATCAGACAGCAGGCCGCTCCCAAGTTCTCCACGAGAGCTTACAACCGCTGCAGGATCTGCGGCCGTCCTCACGCTTATCTCCGCAAGTACGGCATCTGCCGCATCTGCTTCCGCGAGCTCGCCTACAGAGGCGAGATCCCCGGAGTCAGAAAGGCTTCCTGGTAACGTGGCCCTCCGCGGTTCGCGCCGCCAAGGAACACCTGATAGACGTTACCCTGAAAACCCCACAATACCGGAAGGAAATTAAGCTGCGGCCCGATTTAACCGCCGGTATGCCGCCGTCACAGAACGGCAGCAAGATTCATTTAACTTGCATATGGAGGAAAGAACAATGCAAATGTCAGACGTGATTGCCGATATGCTCACCCGGATCCGCAACGCCAGCAACGCCAGGCACGCGACCGTCGACATCCCGGCATCCAACATGAAAAAGGCCATAGCGGACATCCTCGCGGCCGAGGGCTACATCAGCGGCTACGAAGTCATCGAGGACGACAAGCAGGGCATCATCCGCGTTACGCTCAAATACACGGGCAAAAAGCAGCAGGTCATCCGCGGCATCCGCAGGGTCTCCAAGCCCGGCCTCCGCATCTACGCCAGCTGCGACGAAATGCCCCGCGTTATGAACGGACTCGGGATCGCCATAGTTTCCACATCCAAAGGCATCATGACCGACAAGCTTGCCCGCAAGGAAAAGGTTGGCGGAGAAGTGATCGCCTTCGTGTGGTGACCGGGGATAAGGAGGAATCGAAATGTCCAGAATAGGCAGAATGCCCATCACCATCCCCGCGGGCGTGGAGTTCAAGGTCGACGAGGCCAACGTCGTCACCGTCAAAGGCAAGCTCGGGACCCTCTCCGGAAAGATCGACCCCCGCATGACCGTCAAGGTCGACGGAGCCACCGTCACTGTCGAGCGCCCCTCCGACGAGAAGGAGCTCAGAAGCATCCACGGTCTCTCCAGGACCCTTATCAACAACATGGTCGTCGGCGTCTCGACCGGCTACACCAAGGTCCTTGAGATCTACGGCACCGGTTACAGAGCCACCATGCAGGGTAAGAACCTGCTCCTCTATCTCGGCCACTCGCTGGTCAACGGAGTTCCGCAGGCCGCCCTCACCATCCCCCAGCCCGAAGGCATCACCTTCGAGGTCGCCGAAAAGGTCGTCCCCATCACCATCACCGTCAAGGGCGCCGACAAGCAGCAGGTAGGTCAGATCGCCGCCGTCATCCGCGGCAAGAGACCGCCCGAGCCTTACCACGGCAAGGGCATCCGCTACGCCGGAGAGAACGTCCGCCGCAAGGCCGGCAAGGCCGGCAAGACCGGCAAATGACGAGAGTGATGAAAGGAGAACAGCACAATGGTATCGAGAAAAGATAAAAACGCCGCCCGTCTTAAGAGACACGTCAGGGTCAGGGCAAAGATCTCCGGCACCGCCGAGCGTCCCCGCCTGGCCGTATACCGTTCCGAGCGCAACATCAGCGCCCAGGTCATCGACGACGTCGCGGGCGTCACTCTCGTTTCCGCTTCTTCCTACGAGAAGGAGTTCGGCACCGGCGGCAACAAGGAAGCCGCCAGAAAAGTCGGCAAGCTCGTTGCCGAAAGAGCCATCGAAAAGGGTATCACCGAAGTCGTGTTCGACAGAGGCGGCTATCTTTATCACGGACGTGTATCGGAACTGGCCGAGGGTGCCCGCGAGGGCGGCCTGAAGTTCTGACTTCCGGTTTGTACACTGTTCAAAGTTATTGAACATTCAAGGAGAGAAAAATGGCATTCAGAAACAACAACACCGAGGAGAAGGAATTTACCGAAAACCTCGTTGCCCTGAACCGTGTTTCCAAGACCGTTAAAGGTGGCCGCGTAGCCCGTTTCGCCGCTCTCATGGTGGTCGGCGACGGCCGCGGACATGTCGGCTGCGGCATCGGAAAGGCCACAGAAGTCCCCGAAGCCATCCGCAAGGGGATCGAGGACGCCAAGAAGAACATGATCACGGTTTCCATCAAGGGAACCACCATACCCCACCAGGTCACCGGCATCTACGGAGCCGGAAAGGTCCTGCTCAAGCCCGCCGCCCCCGGTACCGGTATCATCGCCGGCTCCAAGGTCAGAATGGTGCTTGAGGCCGCCGGCATCAGCAACATCCGCGCGAAGTGTCTGCGTTCCAACAACCCCGTCAATGTCGTCAAGGCGACGGTCGAAGGCCTCAAGGAGCTCCGCTCCGCCGAGGAGGTCGCCCGCGTCCGCGGCATCGAGGTCGACGACGTGAAGGGAGGCGTGAAGAAATGAAGAAGGTCACGCTCGTAAGATCCCTGATCACCTGCAAGCCCAATCAGAAGGCCACGGCCGATTCCCTCGGCCTGCGCAGGATCGGCGACTACGTCATTCACGCCGAAGGTCCCGTGCTCGACGGAAAGATCAAGGTCCTCTCACACCTCGTAACCGTTGAGGATTGCGAAGGAAAGGAGAATGCGTAATGAAACTCAGCAAGCTCAGACCCGCCGAGGGATCCGCTGCCGAAGGCTTCCGCAAGGGCAGAGGCACCGGCTCCGGCAACGGCAAGACCGCAGGCAGAGGCCATAAGGGACAGAACGCCCGCTCCGGCGGAGGCGTGAGGCCCGGCTTCGAGGGCGGTCAGTTCCCGATCTACAGGCAGCTCCCTAAGAGAGGCTTCAACAACAAGAGATTCGCCACCGTTTACGCCACCGTGAACGTCGGCGACCTCAACAGGTTCGAGGACGACGCCACCGTCGATCTCGAAGCTCTTCTGCAGGCCCGTATCGTCCGCAAGGAGTACGACGGCCTCAAGGTCCTCGGCAACGGAGACCTCACCCGTAAACTCACCGTAAAGGCCGCGAAGTTCTCTGCGGCCGCCAAGGAAAAGATTGAAGCGGCAGGCGGAAGCGTTGAGGAGGTCTAAGGATGTTTGCGACCTTTAAAACCGCATGGAAGATCACCGAGCTGCGTTCGAAGATGCTCTTCACGCTCCTCATCATACTGATCTACCGACTCGGCGCGCAGCTCCCCGTACCTTACATCAGCTCTTCGGCGCTCGAATCCTTCAACCAGGCGACCACCGGCTCGATCTTCACCTACCTCAACATCCTGTCCGGCGACGCCTTCGGAAAGGCTACACTGTTCGCCCTCTCCGTATCACCGTACATCACCGCGTCCATCGTGATCCAGCTTCTCACCGTCGCCATCCCCGCGCTTCAGAGAATGAGCAAGGACGGCGAGGAAGGGAAGAAGAAGATCACCGCCATCACCAGGTACACCACCGTCGGCCTGGCCCTCGTGACCGCCTACGGCTACATGAAGGTCATGCAGAGCTACGGCATGCTGGTCTCCGGCGTGACCTGGTTCGGCAAGGTCATAATAGTCGCCTGCTACTGCGCCGGCTCCGCCATCATCATGTGGCTGGCCGAGAAGATCAACGACCACGGCATCGGCAACGGCATCTCCATGATACTTTTCGCCAACATCGTTTCCCGCGTCCCCGCCCTCCTCGGGCAGGTCTGGGGCATGGTGTTCACCGGGGCCACGACCTTCGCCGGCTTCAAGTTCACGGGCCTGCTGCTGGCCATCCTCTCCATCGGTCTGACCCTGGCCATCACGGTCTTCATCGTGTGGTTCACCGAGTCCGAGAGAAGGATCCCGATCCTCTACGCCAAGAGGGTCGTCGGCCGCAAGATGTACGGAGGCCAGTCCTCCAATCTTCCTCTGAAGCTCAACATGTCGGGCGTCATGCCTGTCATCTTCGCGAGCTCCATCGTGTCGCTTCCCGCGACCATCGCCAGCTTCTTCCCGAACTCGAAGTTCGCGTCGTTCATCAACTCCGTCTTCAACTATAACGGCTGGCTTTATCTCATTATCTATCTCGCGCTCATCGTGGTGTTCGCCTACTTCTACATCCTGATCTCCTTTGATCCGGTCGAGGTCGCGAACAACATCCAGAAGAGCGGCGGCTCCATACCCGGCATACGCACCGGACGGCCCACCATCCTCTACATCAAGAAGATCCTCAACAGGATCACGCTTATCGGCGCCATCTTCCTCTGCTTCATAGCGGGACTTCCCATGCTCATCAACATAATCAACGGCCTGATCAATCCGAACAGCACCACCTTCGCGGGCATTGCTTTCGGAGGCAACTCGCTGCTGATCGTGGTTGGCGTGGCCATCGAGACGGTGCACGATCTTGAGGCTCAGGTCGCGATGCGCAGTTACGGCAAGGCCCAGACGAAGGGCATCTTCGGCTGAGAGTCCGCTCGCGTAAGAGCAGTCACAAAGGCTGGTACCAGATGAATCTGATCATTATGGGAGCCCCGGGCGCCGGCAAAGGCACCCAGGCCGAGGCCATATCCGCCAGGGAGGGCATCCCGGCCCTGTCCACCGGACAGATACTCCGGAACGCTCTCAAGGCGGGCACAGAGCTCGGCCTCACCGCGAAGACCTACATGGAGGCCGGAGGCCTCGTCCCCGACGAGATCGTAATAGGCATCGTCAAGGAATATCTCGATTCCGACGAATGCGCCAAGGGATTCGTACTAGACGGCTTTCCCCGCTCGGCCGCGCAGGCCGAGGCGCTGGACAGGCTGGGCGTCAGGATCGACGCCGTCCTGTCGATCAACGTTTCCGACGAACGAATCGTAAGAAGGATGAGCGGCAGGCGCGTATGCGAATGCGGCGCGTCCTACCATCTCGACTATCTCCCCCCCGCCGTCGACGGAATATGCGACAAGTGCGGCCGCAAGCTTTACATCCGGCCGGACGACCGCCCCGAGACGGTCATGAAGCGCCTCGAGACCTACCACGAACAGACCGAGCCCGTCATCGATTTCTATCGCAGACGCGGCCTGCTCGTCGAGGTCGAGGGCCAGGAGAAGGTCGAGGACACCACCGAACTTGTCCGCCGCGCGCTCGCGGACATTGCCGGATGATACCGCTTAAGAACGAGCTGCAGATCGCCGAGATGAGAAAGGCGGGCAGGATCACGGCCGAAGCGATGGAAGTCGCCGCGGAGCACATCCGCGAAGGCGTCTCCACATACGACATCGACCGTGCCATAAGGCGCCACATCGAGAAGAGAGGCGCACGCCCGACCTTTCTCGGCTACGGCGGCTTCCCCGGAAGCGCCTGCATAAGCATCAACAGCGAAGTCATACACGGCATACCGTCCAGGGACAGGATCCTCAGGGAGGGCGACATCGTCAAGATCGACGTCGGAGCCTTCTACAGGGGATTCACCGGAGACATGGCGAGGACCTTCCCGGTCGGAAGGGTCTCTGACGAGGCCCTGCGGCTGATCGAAGTCACGAAACGCAGTTTCTTCTGCGGCGTCGAGAACTTCAGGGAGGGGAACCGCATCGGCGACATCGGACACGCGATCCAGAGCTGCGTCGAGGCCGAAGGCTTCAGCGTGGTTCGCAGATACATCGGCCACGGAGTCGGCCGCGAGCTGCACGAGGACCCCGAGGTCCCGAATTTCGGGACCGCCGGACGAGGCGTGAAGCTCTGCGTCGGAATGACTCTGGCGATCGAGCCGATGGTCAATATCGGAAAGCCTGACGTGAGAGAGGGCGACGACGGCTGGACGGTTACAACGGCCGACGGCAGCCTTTCGGCTCACTACGAGAATTCGGTCGCGCTGACGCACGAGGGGACTGTGATCCTCACGGCGCTGTGAGCGGGCCCGCGCATTTGAGACAGGGGTGATTATTCTGCCTAAAGACGACGTTATCGAATTCGAGGGTACGGTCATCGAAGCTCTTCCCAACACCGTATTCAAGGTTCAGCTTCCCAACGGTCACATAGTGACGGCCCACATCTCGGGCAAGCTCAGAATGAACTACATCAAGATCCTTCCGGGGGACCACGTGACCGTTGAGGTCTCGGTCTACGACCTTACAAAAGGCCGCATCACCTGGAGGACCAAGTGAGTTTCTGAGACACTTCACAGTATTGAAAGGTATGGTAGCATAAATGAAAGTTAAGCCATCCGTTAAGAAGATCTGCGAGAAATGCAAGATCATCAAGAGACATGGCCGCGTCATGGTCATCTGCGAGAACCCGAAGCACAAACAGCGCCAGGGTTAATAAACTGAAGAGAAAGGATAAACAGAATGGCTCGTATAGCTGGTGTCGATATTCCCAATTCGAAGCGCGTCGAGATAGCCCTTACCTACATCTACGGTATCGGCCGCAAGAGCGCTAACGACATACTTGCCAAGACCGGCATCAATCCCGATACCCGCGCGAAGGATCTCACCGAGGACGAGATCGCGAAGCTTCGCGACGAGATCGAAAACAACTATATCGTCGAAGGCGATCTCCGCCGCGACGTCAGCCTCAACATCAAGCGCCTCGTCGAGATCAACTGCTACCGCGGCATCAGGCACAGAAAAGGCCTGCCCGTGAGAGGACAGAGGACCAAGACGAACGCCAGGACCCGCAAGGGACCGGTCAAGACCATCGCGAACAAGAAGAAAGGAGCGTAACGCGCAATGGCTAAAGTCACCGCAAAGAAGGTCATTAAAAAGCGCCGCGAACGCAAGAACATACCGAACGGCCAGGTGCACATCCGCGCGACCTTCAACAACACCATAGTCACCGTGACCGATACCGAAGGCAACGCCATTTCCTGGGCGTCCGCCGGCGAGCTCGGCTTCAAGGGTTCCAGAAAGTCCACTCCTTTCGCCGCGCAGTCCGCTTCCGAGACCGCCGCAAAAGCGGCCATGGAGCACGGTCTGAAGTCGGTGGAGGTCTACGTGCTCGGCCCCGGTTCCGGCCGCGAGTCCGCGATCCGCGCCCTTGAGACCGTAGGTCTTCAGATCACACTCATCAAGGACGTCACACCCGTTCCGCACAACGGATGCAGACCGCCCAAGCGCCGCCGCGTTTGATCATTTCAAAGGAGGAACAATCAGATGGCTAGATACACAGGCCCTTCCTGCAAGCTTTGCCGCAGAGAAGGCACCAAGCTTTTCCTTAAAGGCGACCGCTGCACTTCCGGCAAGTGCCCCTTCGACCGCGTCGACACCGGTTCCCGCAACCGCGACGCCTCTCCCGCGGCTCCCGGACAGCACGGAGCGGCCAGGAAGAAACTCAGGGAGTACGGCATGCAGCTCCGCGAGAAGGAGAAGGTCAAGAGGTTTTACGGCGTGCTCGAGCGCCAGTTCAGGAACTACTACGACCAGGCAGCCCGCATGAACGGCATGGCCGGCGAGAACCTTCTCGTTCTCCTTGAGAGGCGCCTTGACAACGCGGTGTTCCGCATGGGCTTCGGCTTCAGCCGCAGCGAGTCCCGTCAGCTCACCCTCCACGACCACATCCAGGTCAACGGCAGGAAGGTCAACATCCCCTCTTACTCCGTCAAGGTCGGTGACGTCATCAGCGTGAGCGAGATCGCCCTCAAGTCCGACGCCCTCAAGGCTCTGTCCGAAGGCATCGGCAGCAGGACCGCCCCGAAGTGGCTCGAGATCGACGCGGCAAACGCCTGCGCCAAGGTAGTGGCTCTCCCGACCAGGGAAGACGTCGGCTTCGACTTCAACGAGCAGCTTATCGTCGAGCTCTATTCCAAATAATTCCGCTGTATCTGAAACGCCGGTCCGTCCCGCGGGGATGAGACCGGGAGCGCAAGGTTTGCGCAAAAGAATACTGTCATATGGAGGGTATAACCGGAATGATAGATATACAGAAGCCCAACATTACGGTCGCTCACATAAGCGAAGACGGCAGGACAGGTCAGTTCATCGTCGAGCCTCTTGAGCGCGGTTACGGCACGACTCTCGGCAATTCTCTCCGCAGAGTCATGATGAGTTCGCTGCCCGGAGTCGCCGTCACCAGCATAAAGGTCGAGGGCGCGCTTCACGAGTTCACGGCCCTTCCCGGCGTCACGGAGGATCTCACCGAGATCGTGCTCAACGTGAAAGGCATCGTCGCGAAGCTGCACACGCAGGCCCCGAAGATCGCCATCCTCGAAGCGGCCGGACCCCGCGACGTCACCGCCGGCGACATCAAGCAGGACTCCGATATCACGATCCTGAACCCCGAGCACCACATCGCCACCCTGGCGGAAGGCGCCCGTCTGTTCATCGAGCTCACTTTCGAGAACGGCCGCGGCTACGTCTCGCAGGACCGCAACAAGCTCATCCACGCCGACGTCTACGGCTCCACCGTGTCCGCTCCTATCGGCCTGATCTACACCGATTCCATCTACACGCCGGTCTACAGCGTGAGCTACACCGTCGAAAACACCCGCGTGGGAAGCAACATCACCGACTACGACAAGCTTACCGTGGATGTCACCACCAACGGCACCATCACGGCAAGAGAAGCGATCTCCCTCGGCGCCAAGATTCTCAACGAGCATCTCAACTTGTTTGTCGATCTTTCCGAGAAAGCAAAGAACGCCGAAATCATCGTCGAGAGACCTGAGAAGGAGAAAGAAAAGGTTCTTGAGATGACCATTGAGGAGCTTGACCTGTCAGTGCGCAGTTCCAACTGCCTGAAGCGTGCCGGCATCGACACCGTGGAAGCACTGGTCAGCAAGAGCGAGGACGAAATGATCAAAGTCCGCAACCTGGGGAAGAAGTCGCTCGAAGAAGTCATCGCCAAACTCAGATCCCTCGGCCTTACGCTGCGCAAGGACGAGGAATGAGCGCTGACCTCTATCACTTCCATTTCAATAATCAATAGGAGGAGCAGTAAGATGCCCGGAACCAGAAAACTCGGCAGACCGACGGCCCACAGAAACGCGATGCTCCGCGGTCTTGTCACCTATCTGTTCAAGTACGGCAAGGTCGAGACGACCGTGACCCGCGCCAAGGAGCTCCGCGCCATGGCCGACAAGATGGTCACGCTCGGCAAGCAGAACACGCTTGCCAGCCGTCGCGCCGCGCTCGCATATATTACCGACAGAAAAGTCGTGGAAAAGCTCTTTGACGAGATCGCCCCCCGCTACGAGGACATCAACGGCGGCTACACCGCCATCTACAAGCTCGGGCCCCGCAGGGGCGACGCCGCCGAGATGGCGCTCATAACCCTCGTGAAGACCGAGGCCCAGATCGAAGAGGAAGCCAAGGCCGACAAGAAAGCCGGCAGGAAGACCGCCGGCAGGAAGGCCGAAAAGAAGCCCGAGAAGAAGGCTGAGAAGAAGGCCGAAAAGAAGGCCGAAGACAAGCCTGAAGAGAAAGCCGAAGAAAAGGCCGAAGAAGCGGCCGAAGAGAAGGCCGAGTAAAACGCAACGACAAAGGACCGGCCGCCGGACGCGAAACGCCCGGCGGCCGGTCCTTTTGCGCGCACAGCGCGCCTTCATTGCCGCCCGCGGGG
>JAEEJM010000139.1 GCA_016281895.1 Clostridiales bacterium | reverse complement strand
GAGAGCCTCCTCAGCGCGGCCTGCTCGTCGGATCTTACGCAGCAAAGGCTCATGTATCTTCCGGATTCCGTTTCGGAGACGGGTCTGAAGGCGACGGAGAGGTCGCCGAGCTTGTCTTCGATCTCCGCGTTCTTCACAGAGCGCGGCAGGGTGCCGAGCACCAGCGAGACCTCCTGCGTCCCTGAGAAGCCCAGGGGGAGGTCGAAGGCCGACCAGGCGGTCATAAGGCGTTCGGAAGCCAGCAGGTCTGAGCGCTCCTTTGCGACCGCCTCGGAGGTCGTCACGGCGGCGCAGATGCTCGACACAGCCTTCGATGTCAGGGCTCCGGTCTGCGAATCGGCAAAATCAAGCACGTCTGCACGTATTTTCCGACGCACTAGCGACTTCTTCCGCGTGCTGTACGGATATAGAGCGTTCAGAGCGACGGAGATCGATGAGAGCTCGCGCTCAAGCGCCCGGACGGTCTCCGACTCGTCCGAGGCCGGCACGAAGCCCTCGCCGGGCAGGGCCGCGTCGCCGGGGATAAGCCGGTCGACGTCGACGCAGCGCTGGCGAAGGAGCAGGCGCACTATGCGCTCGCTGTCTTCGCCGTAGGCCCAGACCTCTATTCTCTTCATCGGTGTGATTGCCATTTGCGGATCTTCCTCGGTGGTAAAGGTCGGCCGGCGTCAGAGCGCCTTGCCCGTGATCTGTTCGGTGATGTAAGCGACGGCCGCGGGCCTGACTCTCTCGGCGTGGCGGGTGATCCTCTGCGCGTCGTAACGGGCCTCCTCGGCCTCGGAGTCGGCAAGTCTGCCGGTCCTCTCCTGGACGTCGCGCAGGGTGTCCTGGCGGAACTTCCTTGCCTCCGCCTCGGCGTCGGACACGGCCTGATCCGCCGACGCCTGAGCGGCGGCGATCATCTGACGGGCCTTGGCCCTTGCGTCGGAGCGTATGGTCTCCGCCTGTTGCTCGGCGGCTCTTATTGCGTCCAGAGTCTCGTTCGGCATGATAGGATCACCTCGGGTAGAAATCGATTATTATACAATTATATCATACTTACGCGCGCTTGTAAATAGGGATAGGGCGCTTATCGTCGGGAACGGCGCGTTCGTGCATCAGATCTGGATCTCTCTGGTTCCCTGCTCGTTCCCTTCGGCGTCTGTGAACCTGACGGTCACGCTGCCGTCTTCGAAGGTGAAGGCTCCGCCCATGAAGAACTCCGGGTCCTTCGTGACGCGCGACGCGCACACCACGGGACAGGGCTCGCCCTTCTTGTCGAGCTTCTCTCCCGGCATAGTGATATAGCAGCCGTGGGTGTGGCCGCACAGCATAAGCTCCGGCCGGATCGTCTCCCTGAGTATGCGGCACCATTCGGCGTAGAGCTCCTGCTCGATGTCGAAGGGCGGGTTGTGGGTCTCGGAAAAGGGATTGTGGACGATGACAAGGCGGTGCTTAACGCCCGGCGCCGCGTACTCGTGCTCGGGATCGGCGGCGACGCTGCGCAGGAACTCGGTCTCCCTCAGGCGGAAATCGTGGCAGCAGATGGTGTGTCCGTACTCGTCGGAGTCGTCGGCCTTGTCCTCGGCGCAGTCCATCACGATGGCCCAGACGCAGCCGAGGCGCACGGTGTAGTACGATCTGCCGCAGTCGGTGGGGGTGTGGTCAGGCAGGTTCTCGGCGTAGATGCCGCGGGTGTCGTGGTTGCCTCGCGAGAAGATGACCGGGAGGCCGCCCTTGGTGATGCGGCCCGCTATCTCGTGGATGGAGTTGAAGTACTCGAGCTGGCCGCTGTGATTTGGTATGTCTCCGTTGAGGACGAGAATGTCCAGATCGTCGCCGAACCAGCTGCCCGCCCTGACGGGGCTCTCGACGCGGTTGTGCGCGTCGGCGATGTGGTAGAGGTTGATCCTGTTCCCTGTGACAGGCTTGAACGGCAGGGTGAAGGTCTCGACGTCGCCGAGCTCGGCGAAATAGGGCTTGCGGTCGAACACCTCGCGCCAGCATACGGTGTAGCTGCGCGCCGACTCGAGCAGCTCGGCCGGCACCTCCATCTTATGCGTCAGAGACGCGGACCTGAGGATACCGTTCGAATCGTCGTAGAAACAGCGGCCGCCGACGCTTACCCACATGACGGTGCTCTTTCTCACGGGAACGGTGATGACGTACTTGCGGGCGACCGCGTATACGGCCGGCCAGGTGGCGAAGATCTCGGGCTTGTCCATCTTTATACTCCTGATACGTTTATTGAATATGCCGGTTGAAGCTGCGCGCTGCGCGCCTGATATTTCGTTGAAAGTGCGCGCTTGAATTCGCGCGCCTGTTCTGCTATAATTATCTGGGCCGCTTCAGGCAAGCGCCTGGCGCGACCGTCACCGAACCGGAGGTTTTGTCATGTCCGCTTTGAATATGGTCGCCACGTGCATGTTCGGGCTCGAGAAGTTCCTCGGCGAGGAGATCGACGCCCTCGGGTGCAGACGCACTCTGACTATGGACGGAAGGGTGTTCTTCGAGGGCGGGCCCGGCGACGTCGCCAGGGCCAATCTGCGCCTGAGAACAGCCGAGAGGGTCTACGTCCTTGCCGGGCCGGGTTTTCCGGCGGCGACGTTCGATCAGCTCTTCGAAGGAGTCAGGGCCCTGCCCTGGGAGGATTTCATAGACAGCCGCGGGGCCTTCCCCGTATCGGGCCACTGCGTGAAAAGCGCGCTGACCTCGGTGCCGTCCTGCCAGTCGATCGTAAAGAAGGCAATGTGCGTAAGGCTGGGCTCCGTATACGGATACAGGACCCTTCCCGAGGACGGCACGGAGTACCCCGTGAGCTTCTTCCTGTTCAAGGATACGGCCTACCTGATGATAGACACCTCGGGCGTGTCGCTGCACAAGCGCGGCTACCGGCCGTCCGCAAATCAGGCGCCGCTGCGCGAGACCCTGGCCGCGGCTCTCGTAATGAACGCCAGGATAAGGGACGGTATCTTCCTCTGGGATCCGTTCTGCGGCTCGGGCACCATAGCCATCGAGGGGGCCATGTACGCGATGAACATCGCCCCCGGCCTCAGGAGGAGCTTCTGCTCGGAATCCTTCGGCTTCCTCCCCGCCGGCAGCTTCGCCGAGGCGCGCGGAGCGGCCCTCGGGGACGTGCGAGACTGCGGCTTCCGCGCAAGGGGGACGGACATATCGTCCGAGTGCATAGAGACTGCCAGGGAAAACGCCGCCCGGGCGGGAGTCGCCGACCGGATCGAGTTTTACACCGGCGACGCGACCCGCATAAAGAAGCCGGACGGCGACATCAAAGGCACGCTGATATGCAACCCGCCGTACGGCGAGAGGATGATGACGGTCCGCGAGGCAGAGGAGCTGTACCGTGCCATGGGCCGTGCCTTCTCGGGCTTCGGCAACTGGCAGATCTACGTCCTCACCTCGTGCGAGTATTTCGAGAAACTGTACGGCAGAAGGGCCGACCGCACGCGCAAGCTGTATAACGGAACTATACCCTGCCTGCTCTATCAGTACTATAGACCGCGTTCCTGAGCCCTAGCGGGGCTTGTGTTCGCAGAACAGACATCTGTAACTGCCGGGCTCGGTCGCCGCCTCCCTGAATACCGAGGGCAGGCCGCGCTCGGTCGAACTTATGCAGCGCGGATTCCTGCATATGCAGACGTTGAGCAGATCGCTGTCCAGAATACGCTTCTCCGCCGTGTCGCGCGACGACAGCAGCATGAGAATGAGCGCCATCCTCATGTACTTTCCGTTCAGGGCCTGCCTGAAGTAGCAGGCCCGCGGGTCGCCGTCGACGTCCGTGGATATCTCGCCGAGCCTGGGCAGCGGATGCATTACGCAGAGGTCCTTTTTGGCCGCGGCGAGCTTCTCCTCGTCGAGGACGTAAGAATCCTTGAGCCTCTCGTAGGTCTCGGGCGAGGCGAAGCGCTCGCGCTGGATGCGGGTCATATACAGAACGTCGAGCTCCGGCAGGGCCGACTCGAGATCCGTTACCTCCTCGTAGCCGAGGCCCGAGGGGCACAGAACGCCCTTTACGACGTAGCCGGGGAGCCTCAGCTCTTCGGGCGATATCAGAACGAAGCGGATGCCGCTGTAGCGGCAGAGGGCGCTGATGAGCGAGTGGCATGTCCTGCCGTAGCGCAGGTCTCCGCATATGCCGACGCAAAGGCCGTCGAAACCGCCCTTCTCCCTGTATATCGTGAACAGGTCGGCCAGCGTCTGGGTCGGATGGTTGTGGCCGCCGTCGCCGGCGTTGATCACCGGGACGGAGGCGTGGAGCGCGGCAGCCAGCGGGGCGCCTTCCTTGGGATGCCTCATGGCGATTATGTCCGCGTAGCAGGATATCATCCGGGCTGTGTCGGCGACGCTCTCGCCCTTGGATGCCGATGAGTTCTCCGCTCCGGCCACCGAGAGGACGCTGCCTCCGAGCTCGTACATGGCGGCCTCGAACGAGAGCCTCGTGCGGGTCGAGGGCTCGAAAAACAGGGTGGCGAGCTTTTTGCGCGCTGCCGCGTCTGCGTAGTCCGCGGGGCGTGCTATGATGTCCGAGGCCGTGTCCATCAGGCCTGCTATCTCAGCGACCGACAGGTCGCGTATGTCTATCAGGTTCCTCATCTTGCGCCGCCGATCCAGCTCTCGTCCGAAGGATCGTCGCGGAAGGCCAGCAGCCTTGCCACGTCCCCGGGCCTGATGTAGCCTCCATCGGCCGCCGCTTCGGCCACGCGGTCGAACGAGGTCAGAGAGTACGCCGTGAGGCCTGCGGCCGCGAGCTTCTCGCGGCTCTTTTTCATGCCGTAGGTGAATATCGATACGATGCCGAGCACGTCGGCGCCGGCCTCGCGCAGAGTCTCGGCAACCTCTATGACGCTCCCGCCGGTCGATATCAGATCCTCGACGACGACGGTCTTCTGCCCGGGTACGAGCCTGCCCTCGATGCGGTTGCCGCGGCCGTGGTCCTTGTTGCCGGACCTGACGTAGCCCATAGGCAGGCCGGTCATATGGGCGCATATGGCCGCGTGGGCGATGCCCGCGGTCGAGGTTCCCATAAGGAGCTCGGCGCCGGGATAGTATTCGGAAATGAGCGAGCACAGCCCCTTCTCCACCCGCTCCCGGACATCGGGGGCCGTGAGAGTGAGGCGGTTGTCGCAATAGACCGGGCTTTTGATGCCGCTGGCCCAGATGAACGGCTCGTCGGGGCGGAAGAAGACGGCCCCTATGGAGAGCAGGTCCTCCGCTGTTTGTTTTTCAAGATCTGACATGTGTGATCCTCCGCTGATTATATGCAGTTGTACCGACGGCTCCGCGCTCAGCCGAGGAACTCGGAGAGACAGCGGACATAGGCCGCCGCGGGGTCGTCAGATGCAGTTACAGGCCTGCCTACGACGATGTAGTCCGAGCCCGCGAGGCGGGCCTTTTCGGGGGTCATGATGCGCTTCTGGTCGCCCGCGTCCGTCCCGGCGAAGCGTATTCCGGGAGTGACGGTCAGGAAGCTCTTTCCGCATCGCCCGTGGACGGCTTCGGCCTCGAGCGGCGAGCACACCACGCCGTCGAGTCCCGAACGCGCGGCGTTCTCCGCGTAGCTCATAACGGTCTGCTCCATCGGCACGTCTATCAGCAGCTCTTCGCGCAGCGCCTGAGGAGCCGTCGAGGTAAGCTGGGTCACGGCTAAGAGCAGAGGTCTGTCCCCCGCGGAGCCGGACGAGAGGCCCTCTAGCGCGGCTCGCATCATCTCCGACGTCCCGGCCGCGTGGACGTTGGTCATGTCGATCCCCAGCCTTCCGAGGACGGACATGGCCCGCCTTACGGTGTTCGGTATGTCGTGGAGCTTCAGGTCGAGAAAGACCCTGTGCCCGCGCTCTTTGAGCTTCGTGACGACAGACGGCCCCTCCGAGTAGAACAG
>JAEEJM010000138.1 GCA_016281895.1 Clostridiales bacterium | reverse complement strand
TGCGGGCCGGCGCTCCTCGCGGCGACGTCGACCGTAATGACTTCCGTGACGAGCGTGTACTGCTGCCGGCTCACCGTGCTTGCGCGGTATTTGAAAAACACGCGGGCGGTGCCGTCGCCGTCTCCGTAAAACGTCCCGGTCGCGGGATCCCATTCGGTGCCCTTGACGCTGCTCTCGAGTATCACAGCCTCGGATGCGGAGGTGAGGTCGTACACCTCGCCGCCGTACATGCTCCCGCTTATCCTGAGCCTTCCGTCCTCGCGGCCGGAGGCCAGCTCCATATAATACCTTGTCACCCACTGGGGGTTGTTGCCGGTTATCCCGGCGTAGCCGGCGCATATGTAACGGTCGAGCCTCACAAGGTCGTTCACCGTCCACAGCCAGGCAGAGAAGCCCCGCACGAACAGATCCCTGACGGAATCGGTGTTGATCGGGGAGTACGGCGGCGTGAAGGCGACGTCAGACTGCTGGAGGATCGAGGCAAGATCGACGACCGTGGTGATGGCGTCGTCGGGATCCGGCGTGACAGACGAGGCCAGCCAGGCCACCGGGACTTCGGGCATGATCTCGTGGAAGCTCGACAGCATCGCCGGATAGAACGATATGACCATCACGCGGTCTTCCATCCCGTATTTGCGGATCATCTCGGCCAGCGGCTCGACGAGGCGCGTCGACGTCGGCTTGTACTCGATGACGATGCGGCGGTCGCTGTCGGCGAAGGCCTTGAAAAGATCCTCAAGCGTGGGGATGTTCTCGGGCTCCGCCAGCGAGTTGTACACCAGCTTGTGGCTCAGTATCTCCTCGGCGGTCATGGCGGATATGGTCCCGGTCCCGTCCGTGGTGCGGTCGATGGTCGTGTCGTGCATTATTATGATCACGCCGTCCGCCGACAGATGGACGTCGGTCTCCACCATGGTGGCTCCGAAGCTGAACGCGTCGAGCAGGCCCTCTACGGAGTTCTCCTGATGCAGCCAGGTCATTCCCCTGTGGCTTATGAAATGGACCGTGCGCACGAGCGTGTGGTCGTCTGTATAATACCTGCCGAGCGTTTCCGCGACCGAGGCGGTGTCGCCGGTGATGAGGCCCATTACTCCGCGGTTGACGGCGGACGCCGTCGCGGCGGCGCCGTCGCCGGGGGCTGTCCAGATCGCCAGGTAGCGGCTCTGGATCGCATCGACGCTCCCGCGGGTGAGCCGGCTCTCGTCCATTATGATCACCCGGCAGCCCGCGGCGGTGGCGGTATGCTGCAGGGTCAGGTCGTCGTCCGTGCTGCCTGACGCGTCGAGCACCCCGTATGGGTATGACCACACGGCTCTGGCGGCCGCGATCACCTCCGGATCGCGGGAGACGATGAACGCGTCCCTGTATCCGCGGTCCTTGAGATACTGACCGAGGGCGACCGCCGTCGCCCCGTCGTTTACGCGGAAGGCTGGTATCACCTTGCGGTCGAACAGGGCAAATACCGAGTCGGGGTCGGTCTGCGTTCCGGACAGCTCGACGGCAAGTTTTCCGCCCGAGCCGGAGAGGGGCAGCAGCGCGACGGCGGGCAGCTCGGTCATCACGCGTTCGAGATCGGCCGCGCTCCTGACCTCGCTGACGATGGACGGGGCCATGGATATCCCCGTTTCCTTCTCAGCGGTGTCGGCGTATCTGCCGGGATGCTTGTCGGCGTCCGGCGACGATTTCGGATTGACGCAGATCTTGACGAAATCCACGGACATCGTTATGCCGCGGGTCTGGAAGCCCATTCCGCCCTCGGCGAACGAGGTCCTGTCGTAGGTCATGACGGTGTTGCCGTTTATTATGAAATCGGTGGTCGGGCCGACGAAGGAGGCGGTTACGGTGTTGTAGGAGTTCGCGCAGGAGACCTTCGTGTTGCCGGTCTTCAGGACGTCCCATCCGCCCTCCGTGTTGCGCAGGGCGACCTCCAGGCCGTTCGAGAGGGTCGAGTTATATCTCATTGCCAGCTGCATGAAGAGGGACGTGTCCTTCTGCCGCCTGTATACCATCGCGCCCCAGCGGGTGCTCGATTCGCACGGGTCGGAGAGCATGTAGCAGGCCGTGTATACCGCGTCGCCGAAGTCGTCCAGGAATTCCGGCAGCAGGACCCGTATGTACGACCCCGAGGCGTTGGAGGAGTTCAGCACCAGGGTCCCTTCGACGGCGTTGTGCGTTATGGTCGCGCCCTTGCTCTGCTGAAGCACGCGGAGGTCCGTGGTCGTGTCGGACGAGAAGTTGTCGTAGTAGAGCACGTATTCGGATTCGGAGGGGTCCTTTGCCACAACATATACGGTGCGCGAGAGACTGCCGTATTCCGCGGTCAGAGGATATACCCCGGGCTTTGCCGCCTCGAGCGATGTCACCTTCTTTTCGCCGTCTCTCCAGGTGATCGCGGCGCCGGCGACGAGCTCGCCCCCCTGCTCGAACTGCACCGAGCAGGCGGCAAGGTCGACGGTCGTCCCGCTGTCGGTGCACAGAGCGGGCGAGGAATACGAGGCGGCGCTGATCTGAGGCTCCATGCCCGCCGCGCTGACGGGGATGGCGGACGCGAATGCCCCGAGCAGCATTGCGCATAGGACAGCGGCCGCGAACAGGCGCGGCAGCGATCTTCCCTGATCATGGCGTGCTTTCATCCGGCGGTCCTCCCTGCGGCCGTACCGGCCGCTTCCGCTAATAATATCACATTATAGATTATACAACACAAAAAACTCCCAGTCAACGGCCAGTGTCAAAACCCGGATTTCTGTTGAAATACGGCCGGACAAGTGATATAATTGATCTGGGGCGGGACGTTCCGCCTTTACCGCCGCGGTCTTGCGGCAAATAACAAGAGGAGGACGGCCGCCGGACGGCCGACCTGTACATTGAATTACGACGTTATTATCATAGGCGCGGGCCCCGGAGGCATCTTCACGGCCTACGAGCTTTCCCGGCTGAACGCCGGGCTCAGGATCGCGGTGTTCGAGGCGGGAGGCAGGCTCTCCGAGAGAAAGTGCCCGATCGACGGAGACCGGGTCAAATCCTGTATCAACTGCGGCACCTGCGCCATCATGAACGGCTTTGGCGGAGCAGGGGCGTTCTCCGACGGCAAGTACAACATTACGACCGAGTTCGGCGGCACCCTTCACGAGCACATCGGCCGAGAGAAGGCCGTCGAGCTCATGAATTATGTCGACTCCATAAACATGTCTCACGGCGGCGAGGGCACGAAGCTTTACACGACGGCCAACTCCCGCATAAAGACCCTCTGCCTGCGCAACGGCCTTCATCTGCTCGACGCGTCGGTCCGTCACATAGGCACGGACCTGAACTACACGGTCCTGTCCAATCTGTTCGCGGAACTCAGTCAGCGCGCCGAGTTCTTCTTCCACACCCCGGTGAGATCGGTCTCGGCTGTCAAGGGCGGCTTCTCGGTGTCCACGGACGGGCGCGACTATACCGCCCCCGTCTGCGTCATCTCCGTCGGCCGGTCCGGAAGCAAGTGGATGCAGCGCGTCTGCGACGACCTGCGCCTCGCGACCATGTCCAACCGCGTGGACATCGGCGCCAGGGTCGAGCTGCCATACGAGATCTTCGCCCACCTCACCGACGAGCTGTACGAGAGCAAGATCGTATACCGAACCGAAAAGTTCCAGGATCTGGTCCGCACATTCTGCATGAACCCGCGGGGAGTGGTCGTCAACGAGAACACGAACGGCATAATCACGGTCAACGGCCACAGTTACAACGACCCGTCGCGCTTCACGTCCAACACGAACTTTGCCCTGCTCGTCGCCAAGCATTTCTCGCTGCCCTTCAAGGACAGCAACGGCTACGGCGAGAGCATCGCCAGACTCTCCAACATGCTCGGAGGAGGGGTCCTTGTCCAGCGCTTCGGCGATCTCATAAGGGGCCGCCGCTCTACCGAGAGCCGCATAGGCGAG
>JAEEJM010000137.1 GCA_016281895.1 Clostridiales bacterium | reverse complement strand
CTTTTTGCTGTCTGGAACGAAAAAGAGCGCGCGATCTCGAAACGGTTCATCTATGAGCCAGGAACTGGCAGAATCACCCGGATCCCCGCCCCTTCCGAGAACGATTTCGGAACGGTACAGGCGACGTCGGATTTCAGGTACATAGTGTCGCACGCGGCACGAGAGAGCGACGCGGAATATGACGACGTATTTCTCATCGACACTCTGAACGGGAGCGTCAGAAACATTTCCGGCAATTATCCCACGTTCATGCTGAGCCGCTTCACTCCCGACGGACGGTTCGTAATGACGGCGCTCAGGACTGACGGAGCGACCGAAAACTTCGATTCCGAATACTGCAGGTTCATGGTCTCGGAAACCCGCGGACAGACGGTCACCCTGTGCACCGGAGCGGTCCTTCGCTACTGGGACGGCAGACTTCTCACCAGGGACAGAGATCTTGCCCATCATCTTTACGATCTTGAGAACGGCAGGGAGATCGCGATCCCCGAAGGCACCAGCTATTGGGATCAGATCGGCGACAGCCTTTACCGTGTCGACGCATACAGAAACACTGCCGAACTGACGGAAACCCCGGTGTCGGCCGTTTACGTCTCCGATGACGGTCGCACCGTTTACACCTACAAAGCGTATAACTCTTCGCTGAAAAAAAGAGACCTCGACGGATCGGCGGAGATCATAAAACTGACCGGGGCATTCGCGAAAGATGCCTCGCAGCTTGAAAAAACGCACGATCTGTTCTTTTCGCTGCAGGAGAAGGACGGAACGGCCGTGCTGCTTTATACCGCATCGGAAAAGCCGAAAGCTCCGGTCGCTTCGGCCGCCTTGCCGGTGAGCAACAGCATGGCTCTTAATAACGTCCTGAATATCGGCGCGGGACCGGCTTCCGTCGCCGAGACAGTTAAGCTGCTTAAGGAAAACTATCCCGGCAACGATTTCGGTTTCAAGGCGGTCAAAGGCTACGGTTTTCTGGCTCTTTACTTTGAAGACCGCGAATCAGGTCTGACTAAGGTCCCGGTCCGCGTGCTTGTGGAGGACTACCGGGACGGAACCTTCTCGATCTATTCGGAATTCAGGAATCACTCTTTCATAAAACTGCTTTCGGAGCGCCCCGGCGTTTTTTACAGGCGCACGCTCACTTCGACTGATGAAGAGACCTGGTACTTTCTGCAAACGAACCGCATCCCGTTTTCGATCCACCTCGCCGATATCGACTACGCGACATTTTACGAAAACGGGCTGTTTTCCGAGGAGAAAGTATTCGATTACATGTTCTCGGAAGAGTATTCACGCAACATGCTGTGGTTCAGTTCGTTCTGCAGCGGTTTCGGGATCGAAGTGACCTCCCCTGAATACAGGATCCTCCTCACACGATTCCTGACTGAGCTTGGCGGATGCGGAAGGCAGAAAACGAAAATGATGGCCGATCGGAACTATTCAACGTTCGGCCTGATCGTGAGCGAGACCGGACTCAGGCTCAAAGCCCAGAAAGACGCCGCCGGAATCTTCTACGTGCGCGAAGGAGAAGAGAACGTTTACAAGGTCCCCGAATACGTATTCGCGGATCTCATAGGGCTTTCGGTCTCGTCGTTCGCGCAGAGCGGCTTCCGTTGGATCGGCGCGGACTCGTCGGGAGAATACGAGGCGCTGCTCGGAGACAAAACCGCTCCTCCTCTCACAGAGAAAGAACTCAGGGCGGCGCTCGGAAAAAAACTTACCGCAGACGTCTTCGCGGGCCGCGGCAGCGAGATACTCACGGTTAAAGGCGACCGTTCCGGGAGCGATAGCTGCACTGCGCTTGTCGCATTCACCGCCGAAAACGGCGACCGCGGCTTCATATACCTCGGGTTCAGCGGACCGGAAAAGGAAGCTTATATGGCCGTCATGTGCGACGAGAGTCTCAGATTCTGCTCCGATCTTCTGACGGAAGGCTTCACGGGCCTGCGCGCCAAAGGGGTCCTGTCCCTGGAATCATATCAGTTCCTGCCCTGAGCGGAAGCTCGAAGCAGAGACAACGGACTCCCGAAACCCCTCCGGCTCCTGCGTCGCCGGAGCCTCTCATAATAAAACGACCAGCTCCGTGCACGACAAAGGAGCGCCTCGCGGCGCTCCTTTGTCGTATATTCTGCTCCGGCACGATCCGGAGAGAGCCGAGGTGCGGTCCCGGGTCATCCCCCGTATCAGCCCGCCAGATCCGCGAGGCCCTTGTTGAGCTTTTTGACCTTGTCGCCCCAGGTCCTGGTCTGGCGCTTGATATCGGAGGCGTTGGCCTGCGAGCCGAGCGAGTTGGCCATGCCTCTGAGCGTGCCGAGCAGGCCCCAGATGTCGGCGTAGAGGAAGCAGCCCTCGATCTTGAGACTGCGGTAGATGATGTCGAGCATCACCTTGGACTCGTAGTTCTGCAGGTACTTGTAAGAGAGGGCGGTCTCGTAATAGGCCGGGAAGACCTCCTTGTAGCTGTAGTACGAGAGCTGATCCATTGCCGCGCCGATCATGGGAAGTCTCCCGGCATCGACGTTTGAGACGACGCCCATGAGGGTCAGCTGGTCCTGGGTGTGAGTGTAGTACTCCTGCTGCTCCAGGTTGAACTTGGGCATCGGGACGATGCCGTAGTCGTCGGTGAAGCCGGACTGCGCGAGCTGGGACTCGATCATGAAGACCGTGGTGGTCGTCATGGCGCAGCCGCCCTCGGCGAATTTCTTTATGGAGGTGGTGGAGTGCGAGCCGTCGACTTCGCCCGACCCGCCGGTGTTATAAGTGTCGCCGTTCATCATGATGAGGTCGATCATGATCTGGAAGATGTCGACGAGCTTCTCGTTGTTTACGACCATGCTGTACTCGCCGGAGACCTTGTCGACCTGCAGGAAGGGCAGGTTGAACGACACCCAGTACGGGTCGATGGACGTGCAGGTACCGGAGACGAAGCCGTAGAAGTCGCCCTTGTCGCGGGCGCCGTCGCCGTTCCTGTCGGTCCAGAGATCCTTGATGAGCTCCATCTGCTTTGCGGCGGTCCACTCGCCGTCAACGGCGATGCCGTAAAGATCGGGGATCTTTCTCTCTTCGAAGATCTTCTTGTTGTAGAGGGTGACGTACATGTTCCTTATCATGGAGATGGAGTACGCTCCCGAGGCCATGTACTGCTGGTTGCCGTTGCTCATTATGCCGTTGAAGCCCTGGGTCCAGTAGAGCTTGTCGAGGTTGAGGTTCTCGATGTCGAGGAGGTTGCGGTAGTCGCCCTCCAGGACGTACTCGGCCTGGGTGTAGCCGGGCATGGTGACGATATCGTAGACCTGGTCGCCGGATTTGACGAGGGCCTTGATCTTGTCGCCCACGTTGAATACGGAGGAGTCGCTGGCGACGTCGACCCTGAGGGTGACGCCTATGGCGCTCTCGACCATGGTGTTGCGGCGGAAAACGGCGTTGAGGACGATGTCGCCCGACGCTTCGAACGAGTCGAACTCATCCTTGGCGTAGCTCTGGCCCGCGACGTACATCCATATGTCCTCGTTGTTGAAGTTGAGGCCGGAGAGGTCGCTGACGAAGCCGGGATCGACGTCCGGCTCCTGATTCTCTTCGGACTCGGGCGCGGACGAATCGACGAGCGGACCGGACGATTCCGAAGGATCATTCCCGGTCGCGCAGCCGACCGCAGCCGCAAGCATGCAGAACGCGATCAAAAGCGAAACCAATGCAGACAGATACTTTTTCATTCTAAATCCTCTTTCAGTCAAACTGTCGGTCAACGGTGGATCCGGCTATACCGCCGGGCGGCAGTCATGCGGCGCCGGAGCAGCGGCCCGCGGCGCAGGCCGCCGTCATTCTTTAATATTTTAACATAAAATGCACAAAACTTCAATCATTAATTGAAATACTGTCAAAATGCGGGCTGCAAATTGATATGAGGCGGAAAATGTGTTAAAATATGATACGGGACCGGCGCCCGGCGGGCGGCGGAATCTGACAGGGGGGGCCTTTTTTCGATGGAAGGATACAAACTGCCGTTCAGGATAGATCTCACGGGAAAGACCGCGGTCGTGACGGCCGCCGGAGGGGTCCTGATGAGCGAATTCGCCAGGGCTCTCGGCGCCTGCGGGGCCCGCGTTGCCCTCATCGGACCGCACATGGCCGGCCTTCTGCCCGTGGCAGAGTCCATAGGCGACGGCGCCTTCCCCGTGGAGGGGGACTGCACCGACAGGGAGAGCCTTGCCGAGGCACACCGGCTGATCTCCCGGCGTTTCGGCGCCGCGGACATACTCATAAACGGAGCGGGGGGCAACAGGCCGTCCGCAACGACCGACGTCGAGGCCATGGCGGCTGAGCTTCCCGAGGGGGCAAAGAGCTTCTTTGACCTCAGCGCGGACGCCATCGGCGATGTGCTTGACCTCAACATCCTCTCCGTCTTTCTGACCACGCAGGTCTTTGCCCGGGACATGGTCGGGCGTGGCGGGAACATCATAAACATTTCATCCATGAACTCGTACAGGCCGCTCACCAAGATACCGGCCTACAGCGCCGCAAAGGCGGGAGTCTCCAACCTGACCCAGTGGCTGGCTGTGCATTTCGCGCCCTGCGGGATCAGGGTGAACGCCATAGCGCCCGGTTTTTTCGTGACGAAGCAAAACCGGGCCCTTCTCTACGCCGAGGACGGCACCCCCACCGCAAGGACGGCAAAGATCCTGGCCGCGACCCCTCAGAAGCGCTTCGGCAGGCCGTCGGATCTCATCGGGACCCTGCTGTGGCTCGCCGACGACGGCGCCAGCGGCTTCGTCACGGGGACCGTCGTGCCGGTCGACGGAGGCTTTGCCGCTTATTCGGGGGTCTGAGATGATACTGAGAGGCGGCATTGACGGAGCGGGCGCCGTAGGAGACGGCGAGCTCTTCGCCGCGCTGCGCGAACTGCTCGAAGAGAGGCGGCCCCGCAGCCTGCTGATCATCCCGCCGGACTATACAAGGCTCCACTCCGGCGCCGGAAAGATAACGGCCATGATAGTCGACATCCTCGGCGGCAGCTGCGCGATCGACGTGATGCCGGCCCTTGGCACGCACCGCCCCATGACGGACGGCGAGTGTCGGGCGTTCTTCCTGGGGCGGGTCGAGCCCCGCGACCTCATCGTCCACAGGTGGCGGGAGGACACGGTCAGGATCGGCACGGTGCCCGCGGAGTTCGTCCGCGAGGTCTCCGAGGGCCTGGTCGACACCCCGATCGATGTCGAGGTCAACCGCCGGATCGTCGGAGGCGGATACGATCTTATCGTCTCGATCGGGCAGGTCGTCCCGCACGAGGTCGCCGGCATGGCCAACTACTCCAAGAACATATTCGTGGGCTGCGGAGGACCGTCTATGATCGGCGCCTCGCATATGCTGGGGGCGTTTTACGGCATCGAGCGCATAATGGGGCGCGATCTCTCCCCCGTCCGAAGGGTCTTCGACTACGCGGAGGAGCACTTTCTGAAGGACGTGCCGCTCATGTACATCCTTACGGTCGCCACCGCTTCGGCGGACGGTACCGCCATACACGGTATATACGCGGGCAGAAAGAGGGAGCTCTTCGAGGCGGCGGTGGCCGACAGCCGCGGGCACAACCTCATAAACACGGGAAAGAGGCTGCGCAAGGCCGTCGTCTATCTCGATCCGTCGGAGTTCCGCTCGACGTGGCTCGGCAACAAGGCGGTCTACAGGACGCGCATGGCCATGGCAGACGGCGGAGAGCTCGTCATCCTGGCGCCCGGGGTCGAGTGCTTCGGCGAGGACCCGGAGATCGACGCGCTCATAAGAAAATACGGTTACTGCGGGCGGGAGAAGGTCATATCGCTCGTCCGTGAGAACGCGGATCTGGCGGTGTCGCTGTCCGCCGCGGCCCATCTGATCCACGGCTCCCCGGACGGCCGCTTCCGCGTGACCTACTGCCCGGGGCTGCTCGGCCGAGAAGAGGTGGAGGACGCAGGCTATTCTTACATGCCTTACGCCGAGGCTGCCGCGCTGTATCCCCCGGACGTGCTGACCGACGGCTTCAACACTGTCGGCGGCGAGGAAGTTTATTATATTTCGAATCCGGCGCTCGGCCTCTGGACTGCCGAATGACGGCACGGATTCGGGAACGGAGATGGTATCATGCTGTCTGACATAGCCATGATCGGACTTGCCGTCATGGGCGAGAACCTTTCGCTTAACATAGAGCGGCACGGCTTCCGCGTGTCGGTCTACGACGTGCGCGAGGGCGTGACAGAGGCCTTTGCCGCGGGGCGCGGCAGGGGCGGAAACTTCTACCCCGCCCGCTCCTTCGAGGACCTGGCGGCGTCGCTGTCCAGGCCGCGCGTCATAATGATGATGATCCGGGCAGGAGATCCGGTCGACGAGGTCATATCCAGGCTGCTTCCGCTGCTGGAGCCGGGCGATATCATCATCGACGGCGGCAACAGCCGCTTCCAGGACACGGCCAGGCGCTGCGATCTCGTAGAGAGCAGGGGCTGCCTTTACATAGGCACCGGCGTCTCCGGCGGCGAGGAGGGCGCGCTCAACGGCCCTTCCCTGATGCCCGGAGGATCCGAGGCGGCCTGGGAGAGGATAGCTCCCGTGTTCCGCGCCATCTGCGCAAGAACGGACGGCGGCGAGCCCTGCTGCGGCTTCGTCGGCAGGGGCGGAGCCGGCCATTTCGTGAAGACCGTTCACAACGGGATAGAATACGGTGACATGCAGCTCATCTGCGAGGTCTACCAGATAATGAAGGACCAGCTCGGTATGACCAACGCCAGGATGCGCGACGTCTTCGCCGGGTGGGACCGCGGCAGACTGGAGAGCTATCTCATCCGCATAACCTCCGACATCCTCGGCTACCGCGACGGAAACGGCGCCGAACTGATAGACTCGATCCTCGACGCGGCCGGCCAGAAGGGGACCGGAAAGTGGGCCTCCGAGGCCGCCCTCGACGCCGGCGTGCCGCTGACCCTCATATGCGAGGCCGTGTTTGCAAGATCGCTCTCCGCGGACCGCGATACAAGGCTCCGGGCCTCCGGCCTGCTGGACAGCCCGCGCGAGCCGGTGAAGGTGGAGATCGCCGACCTCGAGGCCGCCCTTTACGCGGCAAAGCTGATCTCGTATTCGCAGGGGTTCTCGCTCATGCGGGCCGCCGCCGCCGAATACGGCTGGAAGCTCAACTACGGAGACATCGCCCTCATGTGGCGGGGAGGCTGCATCATAAGGAGCGCCTTCCTCGGCAGGATAAAGCAGGCCTTCGACGCAGAGCCCGGCCTGGACGTTCTCCTGCTCTCCCCCTTCTTCCGCGAAGAGCTGCTGGCTTGCGAGAAGTCCCTGCGCAGGGTCTGTTCCGCGGCGGCCGAGTCCGGCACCCCGATCCCCGCGATGGGCGCCGCGCTGTCATACTTCGACGGTCTGCGCTGCGGCCGGCTGCCGGCCAATCTTCTCCAGGCGATGCGCGACTACTTCGGGGCGCACACGTACGAGCGCGTCGACGCCCCGCGCGGCGAGCATTTCCACACCGACTGGACCCGCTCGGGCTCGGGCGCCGCGTCCACCTTCTACAACGCCTGACCCCGGCCGGGCGTATACAGAATCTTTGCCAAGCCGCGCAAGCCCGCGGCGGAAAGGACAAAAATGCGCAGACCCGATGAAGGAAAAAAATGGGCCCTGCTCGTCCCCACGAGCATGGGCGTAAGGATAACTCCGGAGAACTCGCAGCCCGTTTACTGCTCCGACAGGTTCGTCATGCAGGCGACCTCGGCCGAGACGAACGTCGCCAGCATAATGTCGTATCTCGGTCTGCCGGTCAAAGTGCTGACCGCCTTCGTGGCGGACTCGCCGATCGCGGACTTCATAAGAGCCAACCTGCGCTCCCGGGGCATGACCGTCGAGGCCAAGACCGTGGAACAGGGCGGCCCCTGGGGCTACAGGCACCAGTTCAACATTGCCGACTCCGGCTACGGCGTAAGGGGCCCGAGGGTCTGCAACGACCGCGCGGGCGAGGTCGGCCGGACGCTCGACGCCTGCGACTTCGACCTCGAGCGCATCTTCGGCTCCGAAGGGGTCGGCATCGTACACGTGTCCGGGCTCATAGCCGCCCTGTCGGAGAGCACCGGCAGGCTATGCCTCGCGGCCGTCGAGGCGGCTCGCCGGCACGGGACGCTGGTCTCGTTCGACCTCAACTACCGCGCGTCCTTCTGGAAGGGCCGCGAGGGCGAACTGCGCGAGCTGTTCACCCGGCTGGCGTCGGGCGCCGACATCCTCATAGGCAACGAGGAGGACTACCAGCTGTGCCTCGGCATAAGCGGACCCGAGGCCGGAGGCAGGGACATAGCGTCGAAGATAGGCGCGTACCGCGACATGGTCGGGCGGGTGCGCGAGCGCTTCCCCTCGGCCGGTCTGTTCGCGGCCACGCTGCGGCAGGTCGAGGACGCCGGCAACCATCTCTGGGGAGGGCTGATGCTCGACGGAGACAGCTGGCACGAGATCCTTCCCCGCCGGATCGGGGTGCTGGACCGCATCGGCGGCGGCGACGGCTTCGTCGGCGGCCTGCTGTACGGCGTCAGCCGCGGCTTCGAGGGCGACAGACTGCTCTCGTTCGCCTGGGCCTGCGGGGCCCTGGCCGCGACCTTTGCCACCGATTACGCCCAGCCCTGCGACGAGGCTCAGATCCTGGCCATCGCCGAGGGCAACGCCAGGGTGAAAAGGTAAGGGCTGATCGGGTAGGAGGTCACCCATTAGTTGAGTGACCGCCCTCCCACACCACCGTGCGTACCGTTCGGTACACGGCGGTTCAATCAACAATGCAAGGACTCGTACTTGTCGAGGATATCAAAGTATCCCGCCTGTGCGAGTCTTTTGTCCGTTATGGTCTGTGTCAGGAT
>JAEEJM010000136.1 GCA_016281895.1 Clostridiales bacterium | reverse complement strand
GAGAAAGGCCGCCCGCGAAGCGGCCCGCAAGGAGCGCGCGATCCTGCGCCGGGCCGAGGCCGAACGCCGCCGTTTCCGCTCGTCCCAGGTCGACGCCTGCTGCGCCGCCGGCGGCTTTGCCGGCCTTGCCATGTTCGTCCTGTGCATGATCCTTCTGATCCTGCCGGCGCTCACGGTCGAGGGCAGCTTCCGCACGGTCAGGGCCGTCGACGCCAGATTCGACAGCATACGCGAGTACGTGACCGCCCTGCTCATGGGCGACGATCCCATGCTCGACGTCCTGTCCTATCAGAACGACCCCGGCTCCGTCAGGGAAAAGTCCACCGACCCCGTGCCGCTCTACTTCACCGGCAAGCAGCTGATAAGGGTCGAGAGCAACTCCCGCAACAACGTGTATCTTCGCGGCTGGGTCGCCACCGACTACGACGACGCCACCGGCAACTGGTCGGTCCCCGTCGACGGCAGCGATCTCTTCTCCGATTACCGTAGCCTCTTCGGTACGGCCGTCGATCCGTCGGAGACCATGATGTACCTGTTCTACTCGCTCTCCGACCCCGAATCCATACCCGACGACCTGACCTTCGACTACTCCTCCCGCTCAAAGAGCAACACCGTGTACGGCTTCACCGTTACGCAGGTCAACATGAGGAGGATCGAGCTCGACAGCCGCCTGCTCTACATGCCCTCTTACGGCATCCGCGCGTTCAACGTGAACGGCGAGACCGCCTCGAAGAAGCAGGCCCTCTACCTGCGCGCCTACGGGGAGGAGACCGCCTCTAAGATCACCTACGCGAACTACTTTGACGGCCTGTTCTCCACCTTCCGCGGAAGGAAGGACCGCGACGGCTACGCCGTCGTCGCCATGGTGCCGAATCAGAAGACCTCGTCCTGGATCGGCAACGTCTCCGCGATGATAGCCGATATCTACGAGGCCCGCCGGGCGGTCAAGGCCACCGGCAGCACCCCGCACTATTACTCGCCGAACGACCCCGCCATAATGGAGTACAGCCGCGAGGCCTATTTCCGCGGCCGCGGCCTGTATGTAATTCAATCCGGGCTCGGGGACACTTTCACGTACAGCATCGAGCACCGCGACTCCGATGGCCGTGTCATTCCCGAGGACCAGCTCTCCGTCACCAAGACAGACGGATACATTTACATCGTCACGGACTACTACTCGGGAAATCACCGCGTCGGCGACGCCGTCTACCGCTTCTCCGAGGACGGCACTCTCCGCTACAAGACGGTGGAGAACATCGACGCCTCCATGGCCTTCGACTCCGAGGGCAACGAGATCATCTACGGCGCGCCCTCCCTGCCCATGGCGGTCAGGTATTACGAGTTCATGACCGACGCCCAGCGCGGCCAGTTCGACTATTACTGGCGCGTCAGCGACTTCTACTCCGACTTCGTCTACAAGGCCTACACGGCAAAGTCCTCGAGCGCCGTCGTGTCCGAGCTCGCGCACAAGATAGCCGACTCGGCCACAGAGCGCGTGTACAGGACCGCCCTTGAGACCGACCCCGACACCGGCGAGGTCTACGAGGTCTATTACCCCGAGGAAGTTCCCATGGACTTCAGCCATGCCGCAGACAGGGCGAACTCGTTCTCCGTCTCCAGGAACACCTACCTCCAGCGCCACCGCCTGGTCATGGCCCTCGTCAACTACCTGGCCGACGAGGACAACTTCACGTACACCCTCACCCCGTCCGCGTCCGGCGACGAGGCCCTCATAGGAGTCGAGAAGTTCCTTTCCGGCAGCCGCGAGGGCTACTGCGTCCAGTACGCGACCGCCCTCGTGCTCATGCTGCGGGAGCTCGGCATACCGGCCAGGTACGTCGACGGCTTCATAGCCGCGGACTTCACGCCCACCTACGGCCGCGACAGCGTCGCAAACTATGCGACGACCGTCAGGGACCGCCACGGCCACGCCTGGGTCGAGGTCTGGTTCGACGGCGTGGGCTGGGTCCAGTACGAGGCAACCCCGGCCTATTACGACGGCATGTACGAGACACAGGGCGGCGGCAGCGAGATCCGCCCGACCCCGCCCCCGGTCGATCCCGGAGACGACGAGCCCGACGAGCCCGAAGGCCTCACCGACGAGGAGCTTGCCGAACTGATCCGCAGGCAGCAGGAGGAGGCCCGCAGGGCGCGCATAAGGAAGATCGTCACCGT
>JAEEJM010000013.1 GCA_016281895.1 Clostridiales bacterium | reverse complement strand
GGCCGTCCGGCGGCACTGCCACACGATGGCGTTGTATACGGGCATGCCTGTCGCGCGGTCCCACACCACGGTCGTCTCGCGCTGGTTGGTGATGCCTATGGCGGCTATGTCGGCCGGTCCGAGGCCGGCGCGCGCGACGGCATCCCTTGCCACGTTATACTGGGTGTTCCAGATCTCCTCGGGGTCGTGCTCGACCCAGCCCGGCTGAGGATAGAGCTGGGTGAACTCCTTCTGGGCGACAGAGAGGCTCTCCCCGTCGCGGCTGAAGACTATGGCGCGGGAACTTGTCGTGCCCTGGTCGAGGGCAAGCAGATAAGCGGACATTGTCAGATCTCCTTGTTGAGTTCGAGAGTTGCGGCCACTACCGACGCGCGGTCGACGCCGGCCGCCTCAAAGACGCTCTGGCCCTCGGCCGGGACCGGGAAGCAGCCGTCGGAGGCTACGATGCCGATGGCGTACGGATGGCCCGGGAAAAGTCGGGCAAAGGCGTCCGCCATGTTCATGCCGAAGCCGCCGGAGCGTATCTCCTCCTCGAGGAATATGATGCTCTCGCAGTCTGAGGGCACGAGCTCGAGCACCCCGGCAAGGGCCTCGTCGTAAGGCCTTATGAATTCGCAAAGTATCACGCCGGTGTCGAGGCCCGAAGCGGTGAGCTCCTCGGCGGCCTCGGCGGCGGTCTGCGCCATCCTTCCGTGGCAGACGATGACGCAGCGCGTTCCGGCGCCCACGGAGTAGGCCCGCTGGCGGATGACGCCGTCGTCGCCGCCGGGATAGAACCTGGCAACTATGCCGGGCTCCTCGGATCCGCCGGGATAGCGCACGGCGGAGGGCCCCGGCAGCCCGAGGGCGCGGCAGAGCGTCTTGCGCAGCGCGGCGTAAGTCGCCGGCGTGAAGATGGCTATGCCGGGTATGCCGGAGAGGAACGATACGTCGAATATGCCGTGGTGCGTCGCGCCGTCGGTCCGGCTGAGGCCGGCGCGGTCGACGGCAAGGACCACGGGCAGCCGCTGCAGTGCGATGTCGTGCACCAGGCTGTCGTACGAGCGCTGGAGGAAGGACGAGTACACGGCAAAGACGGGCCGCAGGCCGTCGCTGGCAAGGCCGGCGCAGAAGGTTGCTGCGTGCTCCTCGGCGATGCCGACGTCGAAGAAGCGGTCCGGGAACTCCCGCTCGAAGGCTGACAGCCCTGTGCCGGCGCTCATGGCGGCGGTTATGCCGCATACGGACGGATCCTTTGCCGCGAGATCGCATATGACCCTGCCGAACTCAGCGGAAAAGCCGCCCGTGGAGGAGTCGCCCGCGGCCCTGACGGAATGAAACGCCTGGGGGGTCTGTTCCGCGGGGGGATAGCCCTTCCCTTTTACGGTCTTCACGTGAACGACGGCGCATTCCCCGCAGCGCTTGGCCTCGCGGAGTATCTCCTCGACCCTTGCGCGGTCGTTGCCGTCGACGGGCCCCATGTAATACAGCCCGAGATCCTCGAAATAGTTCGATCCGTACAGCGCGTTCTTCAGAAACTTCTTGACCCTCACGGTGGCCCGCACGAGGCCCCTGCCTATAAGCGGGATGCGGGACAGGAAGGACCTTGTGCGGTCTTTCGTCCTGAAGTATCTCGGAGTGCTCCTGATCCTGGATATCGCCATGGCAAAGCGGCCGATGTTCTTAGAGATGGACATCTCGTTCTCGTTTATGACGATGATCAGCCTGAGGTTGCGGCGGTCGCCGAGATTGTTGATGGCCTCGTGGATCATGCCGCCGGTGAAGGCGCCGTCGCCGACCACGGCGACAGTGTAGTTCCCCGTGCCCCTGAGCCTCTCGGCCTCGGCTATGCCGAGCGCGGCTGAGACGGAGGTCGAGCTGTGCCCGGCCCCGAACGGATCGTATTCGCTCTCGTCGCGGTTGGTAAAGCCCGAGAGGCCTCCCGGCTGCCTCAGTGTACCGAACCTGCCGTACCTGCCGGTGACGAGCTTGTGGACGTAGCTCTGATGGCCGACGTCAAAGACAAGCTTGTCGGCCGGGCAGTCGAACACCCTGTGCAGCGCGAGAGTGAGCTCCACGGCGCCGAGATTCGACGCAAGATGCCCGCCGTTTCGCGTGACGGTCTCGACCAGCAGGGAGCGTATCTCGGCCGCCAGATCGTCGGTCTGCTCGGGAGTCAGGGCCTTAAGGTCTTCGGGGGAGGATATCGAGGAAAGGATGGGATGCTTCGAAGCATCCATGTCATACGGTCTCCGCGGTGAAGCCGAGGGCGGTTATCACTTCGGCGGCCTTCTTTGCGGCCGAGTCGGGCACGGTCACCTTCTTGGAGTCGAGATCGACCTCGGCGGCGATCCCGGCCTCGGTAAGGCCCTTCAGTATTCTGGCGCGGCAGTGCATGCAGCGCATATCCGGTACTCTGATGTCTTTCATACGGTTCTCCTTACTGCTGATATCTGGTTGATCATCTGTCCCGGCCGGGGGCACATTGCCGGCACAGCCGTAAACGCGCGATGCGAAGGCCACAGTGGCGGCCGCGTCGGGAGCGTAAAAGTCGGCTCCTATGGAATCGCAGTACTCCTGCGTGAGCACCGCTCCGCCGCAGACGACGGCGCAGCCGGGGCAGCGGACGCGTAGCAGGTCGAGGGTGCGCTTCATTGCGGGCAGAGTGGTGGTCATGAGCGCGGAGAGGCCGCACACGGCGGCGCCCGTCTTCTCCACGGCGTCGGCGACGGCCTGAGGCGGGACATTCTTGCCGAGGTCGACGACGTTGAAGCCGTAGCTGCGCAGCATGACGCACACGATGTTCTTCCCTATGTCGTGGACGTCGCCCTCGACCGTGGCCATGACCACGGTGCCGGAGTCCGACATCCTGCTGCCGGCGGCCTCGATGGCGGCGGTGATGACTCCAAGCGCCCCTATTGCGGCCTCGGCCGAGGCCAGCAGGCCCGGCAGGAACATGATGCCGTCTCCGAAAAGTCTCCCGGCCTCGTCCAGCGCAGGGACCACCTCCCCGGTGATGAGCGATGACGGATCGCGGGAGGCGCAAAGCTTCTCCGCCCGCTCCGCAGCCCTGTCCTTCATCCCTCCGAGGATGCAGCAGCCGAGGGTCCCGTCGTCCTCGAACGCCGGAGCGGCGGACTGTGCCGGAGCGGCCGTGTCCGGGACCTCGGATCCGCCGCGGGCAATGTTCATCATGCCCTCGGACCTCGGGTTCATTATGGCGGCGTCGAGGCCGGCCTTCATGGCGTCGGAGAGGAAGCGGCGGTTCAGCGCGTCGCGGTCGGGCATGCCGAAGGAGATGTTCGACACGCCGAGCGAGCACCGCACCCCGAGCTCGTCCTTGATGAGCCTCACCGCGGCAAGCGTCTTTTCGGCGGCCTGCGGGTCGGAGCCCAGGGTGAGGGTCAGCGGATCGATGATGATATCGTCTTTCGTGAGGCCGTATCCGGCCGCGCGGTCGACGATCCTCCTTGCCACGGCCAGCCTCCCCTCGGGGGTCTCGGGTATGCCGGTGCCGTCGAGCGTAAGGCCGACGACCGTGCCCCCGTATTTCGCGGCGAGCGGCAGCACCGCCGACAGGGACTCCTCGCTGCCGTTTACCGAGTTTATCAGCGCACGTCCGTTGTATATCCTCAGCGCGGCCTCCATGGCGCGCGGATCGGCAGTGTCGATCTGAAGCGGGGCCGGCGACACCTGCTGTATACGGGCGACAGCCTCGCGCAGCACCGCGGCCTCGTCTATGCCCGGTATTCCGACGTTTACGTCTATCACGCCGGCTCCGGCCGCCGTCTGGGCGTGGGCCTCGCTCACGCAGTAGTCTATGTCGCCCCTCTGGAGAGATTCGCGGAAGCGCGGCTTCCCGGTGGGGTTTATCCGCTCGCCGATGACGCAGAAGCCGTCCTCCCAGCGCCTGACCGACGTCTCGGACGCCGCGAAGGGCGGGCGGCAGGCGGGCCTCGGCGTCGGCGCGCGGCCGGCGAGAGCGCTCCTCAGGCGCCTTATGTGCTCCGGCGTCGTGCCGCAGCAGCCGCCGAGCACGGTCGCCCCCATTTCGGCCATGCGGGCCATCCTCTCGGCAAACATGCCCGGGGTGACGGCGTATGTCACCCGGCCTCCGGGGCCGGAGACGGGCAGGCCGGCGTTCGGCATAACGGTCACGGGCAGGCGGGTGTTCCCGCACAGGCGCGGGAGGATCTTCATCATCTCGTCCGGCCCGAGCGAGCAGTTGATCCCGACGGAATCGGCGCCCATGCCGCTCAGCACCGCCGCCATTACGTCGGGCCCCGAACCCGAAAAAGTCCTCCCTCCGGCCTCGTAGACGTTGCACACTATAACGGGGAGCTTCGACTCTGTCTTTGCGGCCAGAAGCGCGGCCCGTGTCTCGGCAAGGCTGCCGAAGGTCTCGATGATAATGAGGTCGGCGCGGTCGCGGCCGGCGCGGACGGTGCGCGAGAAGATCCCGAAGGCCTCCTCGAAGTCCATGTCTGAGCCCAGCAGCCGGCCGGACGGGCCGACGTCGAGGGCTATGAACACGCCCTCGCGACCGGATGCCCTTCTGGCCTCCTCGGCACAGTCCAGGGCCGCTCCGACTATGCGCTCGACAGAATAGCCGGCGCCGTCGGGAAACCTTGCGCTGTTTGCGCCGAAGGTGTCGGTCGTTATAATGTCTGCGCCCGCCCGGATGTAATCCAGGTGGAGCTCTGTTATACGGTCCGGGCTGTCGACGGCCAGCGATTCCGGCCTCGCGCCGGCGGGCAGCAGACCCCGCTCCTGCAGCACCGTGCCGCAGGCGCCGTCGAATATCAGTATCTCGCGGCCGAGGCGCTCGGAAAACGTCTTCATGCGAGGTACTCCGAAAGCGCGCTCTTTATGGCGGCGGCCACCGAGGCGCTGTTCATGGTATACAGATGCACGTTGCGGACTCCCCGATCGTAGAGGTCGCGGATCTGCCCGATCGCGAACTCGATCCCGGCAAGCCTCATCCCGTCCGGATCGTCGGCATAGACGGCCGCCTTTCTGGCAAGCGGCGCCGGTACGGCGGAGCCCGACAGGGTCACTATGCGGTTGAAGAGTCTGACCGAGGTCACGGGCATGATGCCGGCGGTCACCGGGACGCCGATCCCGGCCGAGGCCAGCCTGTCGAGGAAGGCGTAGTAGACCGAGTTGTCGAGAAACAGCTGGGTCGTAAGGAAGCAGCAGCCGCACTCGACCTTGAGCCTGAGGTAGCGCAGGTCGTCCTCCGGCGAGGCCGACTCGGGGTGCGTCTCGGGGTAGCAGGCGCCGCCGATGCAGAAATCGCCGTGCGACCTGATGAAGGAGGCCAGCTCGTTCGCGTGGCGGAAGGCCCAGTTGTCCGGCGAGTCGCCTTCGGGGATGTCGCCCCTCAGCGCAAGGACGTTGTCGATGCCCTCGCTCTTCATATATCCGAGGCGCTCGGCTACGTTCCCGGCCGTCGATCCGACGCAGGTGAGATGGTGTATGACCGGAACTCCGAAGCGGCGCCCGATCTCGGCGGCTATCGGGAGGGTGAAGCGCGAACCGCTCCCTCCGGCGCCGTATGTGACGCTCATGTAGTCCGGGGAGAGCGCGGCGACCTCGCCGACGGCCTCCCTTACGCTCTCGAAGCGCTCGGACGTCTTAGGCGGGAACACCTCGAAGGACAGCGTGCGCTTCCCGGAGGCAAGTATATCGGTGACTTTCAAAACGAATGAGGCTCCTTTTACAGTTTTCCAATTTATAATTATATTATGAAACCGGGCTTTTGTAAAGGATAATTTCTCCGCACGGCGCCCCGCGCGCGGCCGGCCGGCGGGAAATCGCATTTTTTTGCGCGGTTTGGATTGACAAACCGCCTCCGGGTCAATATAATCGTTCAGGGGCGGCCCGCGCGGCAGGCCGGCACTGCAGTCTCGCGTATCCGGGATAAGACCGCGCCGCCCGCTCCCGAAATACTACCCGTGCCGCCGACGCGGCCGAAAGGACACTATGATAAAACTCTGCGTCTTCGATATGGACGGGACCACCGTCGACACGCTTCACACCATAGCCCATTACGCGAACGGCATCCTGGAGGAGAACGGGATCGCGACGTTCCCGGATGAGGCATATAAGGACTTCGTCGGCGCGGGCGCGCTCAACATGTTCCTGGCCGTCCGCGAGAGGACCGGATTTGCCGGGGAGCTGGCCGTCCGGATGAAGGACGAGTGGATCCGCCGCTACGCCGCCGATCCCCTTCATCTGACACGTGCGTACGGCGGGATCGCAGATATGCTGAAGGCCCTGCGCGATTCCGGCATAAAGACGGCCATACTGACGAACAAGGACCAGCGGCTCGCAGACGCCATTGCAGCCTCGCTGTTCCCGGGCGGCCTTGCAGGCCCGGTGCTCGGCGACAGGCCCGGCCGTGCCCTGAAGCCCGATCCCGGCGAGCTGCTCTCCCTTATGCGCGGGCTCGGAGTATCGCCGGACGAATGCCTCTATGTCGGCGACACCCCCATAGACATGAAGACCGGCCGCGCCGCCGGCTGCCTCACCTGCGGCGTCTCGTGGGGCTTCAGGCCGGTGAGCTCCCTGCTCGGCTCCGGCGCCGACTTCATCGTGTCATCCCCCGGCGACATCGTCCGCTGCTGCGCCGCGTCGGCGCTCCCGGACGGCGGCCGCCCCTTCCCCTCCACGGTCAGGTTCCCCTTCGGTAAACAGCTGCTTTGTTTCGACCTCGACGGCACGCTGACGCAGCACAGGTCCGGCCTCGAGCCCGAAAACAGGGCCATGCTCGACGAGCTCTGCCGCGGCCACAAGGTCGTCATTGTCGGCGCCGGGAACTGCGAGCGCATCTATGCCCAGACGGGTGGCTATCCCGTTGACATAATCGGCAATTACGGCATGCAGGAGAGCACCTGCTCCGGCGGGGACTTCCGCGTCGTGAGGGTCGACAGGAGCGAGCCCGACCGCGACTATTTCGTCCGCACCTGCGCCATGCTGCGCAGCAAATACGGCTTCACCGAATATGCCGGCGAGCCGCTCGAGTTCCACTCCTCAGGCATGGTGACTTTCCCCCTGCTCGGCACCGCCGCGGACATCGCCGACAAGCTTGCCTTCGACCCCGACCGGGCGAAGCGCCGCCGCATGTACGGCGAGGTCCTCTCGCTCTTTCCCGACTATTCGGTCTTCATAGGAGGTACATCCTCGTTTGATTTCACCGGCAAAAGATACAACAAATACGACGCCATTATGAGGTACGCGGGCGAGCACGGCTACGATCCCTCCCGGATCCTCTACGTCGGCGACGATTTCTCCGACGGCGGCGGCGACAGCCACGTGCGCACGGGCGGGCTCGACTACGTCGAAGTCGCCGACTACCGCCGCACTCCTGCCGCCCTTGCCTTCCTCACGGCCGGGCAGACCGGCCCCGACCAGGCCGGGAACTCATGAGCCCCGCCGTCTATTCTCTCCGCCACGCCGTATGGGAGCTCACGCTGGCCTGCTGCTTCTCCTGCAGGCACTGCGGCTCCTCCGGCGGAAAGCCGAGGGCCGACGAGCTCTCGACAGCCGAATGCCTCCGCCTTGCCGGAGAGCTTGCGGAGCTCGGCTGCGAGAGGGTCAGCCTTATAGGCGGCGAGGTCTTCATGCGCGGCGACTGGGCCGCGGTCGCCGGCAGGCTGACGGACCTCGGGATCCGGGTGAACATCATAACGAACGGCTGGCTGTTCGACAGGGCGCTTCTGGACGAGCTGAGGTCGGTCCGTCCGGAGTCGGTCTCGGTATCGCTCGACGGCCCGCGCGAGCTGCACGACGCCCGCCGCTGTCCCGGCAGTTTCGACCGGGCCCTCGTCTGCGCTGACGCGCTCATCAGGGAGGGCATACCCGTCTCCTTCATCACGACGCTCGACTCCGGGAGCGCGGCAGAACTCGACAGTCTGTATGAGACTGTCCGCTCCTATCCCGTGTACGCCTGGCAGATCCAGGCCTGCTCGCCGATGGGCAACGCGGCCGCCTCGGGCGTCGACGTCGCCTTCGATTTTCGCGCCGTCATGGAAAAGGCGGCATACTTCGATGCGATGTCGCCTTTCGCGGTCGGAGTCGCCGACAACATAGGCTATTTCATTAGGGGCGACGGAGCCCTGCGCGGCGCTCCCGGAGGTGTCCCCTTCCCGGGATGCAGCGCGGGCATTACGGGCATCGGCATAGACAGCGCCGGAAACATAAGGGGCTGCGAGTCCATGTACGACGACCGCTTCATCGAGGGCAACGTCCGCGAGAGGAGCCTGTCCGAGATATGGAGCTCCCCCGGGGCGTTCGCGTACAACCGCGGCTTCGATCCCTCGATGCTCACCGGCCCCTGCGCCGAATGTCCGTACGGGCTCAGGTGCCGCGGCGGCTGCAGGTCATACAACTACTTTACGCACGGCAGGCTTTACGAGTCGCCGCGGTGCGCCCGCGCGGCCGGTCTGACGCGCACCGCGGACAAAGGCTGAGACGACCGCGGAAACGTTTGAAACAGGTCTGAAAAAGCCCGCCCGGGAGCCGTCGGCTCCCGGGCGGATACTGTTCTCGGACACGCACTTGCTTTATTCTTCTTTTTTCCCGCCGGCTCGGCCGAGGCGCTCCCTTATGACGGGGATGATGCCCTCAAGCATCGGCCGGCCGTTGTAGACGAAGAGGACGACCACGAAAACGGCCTGGACCGGTATCCACAGAGGAATCGACGTCCCCGGAATCAGGCCGGACGGCAGCTGAAGCGTCATGAGCACGGCCTGGGCCGCGACGGCAATGCCGTTGACGGCCATGCGCGGGATACCGAGGGAAAAGTTCACGTACTTCCTGGCCGTCGCCGCCCTTATGGCGAACACCGCGACGTAGCTGACGACGGTTGCCCCCGCAACGCCCCAGATCTTCAAGGACGGGGCCAGGAGCAGCGAGAGCCCTATGTTTATCGCCGCGCCCGCAAAGGCCGTGAGGAAGGCCGCGACGCTCTTCTTTCTTACCATGTAGACGGTTCCGGCAAAGGTGGCGAAGGCGCTGAAAACGGTGGCCACTATCAGGACCGGGATGAAGATCCAGGCGAGGTAATAGCTGTCGGCAAGCAGCAGGCGCGTGAAGATCTGAGACGTTGCTATCAGGACCGAGGCCGTCATGAAGATCAGGCCCGAGTAGCTCCTGAAGACCTTCGTGAAGAACGGGCCCTTCTCTTCCTCGGTCGCGTCCGTGACGGCGGACAGCTGCCAGGCCTCGATGAAGACCGTCGTAATCAGCGTCAGCAGCGTGGGGATCTTGTAGGCCCAGACGAAGAGGCCGTTGACATAGTCCCCGGCAAAAACTCGCACGATGTATCTGTCGGTCAGGCTCGTGACCGTCCACATGACCGTCGTGGGGATAAGGGGTATGCTGTATTTCAGCAGCTCGGAGAGCGTCCCCCGGCTGATGAGGCGCGGGTCGAAGTCGCGCCACAGCCTCATCCAGAAGACCAGGATGAGCGTTACGGCGGCGTTTGCGAAGGTGACGGCCAGTATGAAGCCGGTGACTCCCATGTCCAGGCGGACGAGGAAGATGAGGTTGAATATGATGGTGAGGGCGGTGTTTATGATACCCTGCGCGGCATAGACCGCCGTGTGGCCGAGGGAGCGCACGTAGTACGACGCTGCCATCTGGAAGTTGGCGGCTACGACGAACACCGCCACGAGCCAGGCCTGGCCGCCGAACATGCCGGTCCTGCCGTCGGCGGCGTCAAGCAGCGGTATCGCGCACAGCACGAGGACCGAACCGGCGGCGATGACTGCCACCGAGGTCGAGAATATCCCGCGCTTGCGCTCGCCCGCGTCCATGGCAAAGCGCAGCAGACCGTCGCAGATGCCCAAGGCAAAGAGCGGCATGAGCAGGTTGCCGGTCTGCTGGATGAAGTCGGCGACGGACGACTCGGGCTTCGTGAGGATGCTGGTGTACAGCGGCATAAGGAAATAGACAAGCAGCTTCGAGGCAAAAGTCCCCGCCGCGAAGATGACAGTATTGGATAGAAGCTTCTTTACCTTTCCCATGTCTCACGCCCCGTCCGGGCCGGTCTCACTGCACGTTGCCCCAGTTGTGGTAGACGTTCATCACGTCGTCGTCGTCCTCGAGCCGCTCGATAAGCAGGCCCATGAACTTTATGTCCTCCTCGCTCTCCAGCTCGACGGTCGTCTGAGGGACCTTCTCCTTCTCGGCCGAGTCGACCTCGTAGCCGGCGGCGGTCAGCGAGTCAGATACCGCGTACACGTCGTCGGGCTCGGTGTATATGACGAAGGCGTCCTCGTCGGCGACGAAGTCGGCGGCGCCGGCCTCGAGAGCGGTCTCCATGAGCCTGTCCTCGTCGACGTCTCCGTCCTCGTTGGAGATGACGATGACTCCCTTCTCGTCGAACATGAAGCCGACGCAGCCGGACTGGCCGAGGTTGCCGTGGTATTTGGAGAAGCAGGCTCGGACGTTTCCGGCGGTCCTGTTGCGGTTGTCGGTCGTGGTCTCGACGATCACGGCGACGCCGGACGGGCCGTAGCCTTCGTAGGTGATCTCCTCGTAATTGATGTTCTCGGAGCCGGCCGCCTTCTTGATGGTCCGCTCGATGTTCTCGTTAGGGACGTTGTTGGCCTTGGCCTTGGCTATGAGATCGCGCAGCTTGGAGTTGGAGGCCGGATCGGGACCTCCCTCCTTGACCGCGACGGTCATCTCCTTTCCGATCTTGGTGAAGACCTTGGCCTTGGCGGCGTCGGTCTTTTCTTTTTTGTGCTTGATGTTGCTCCATTTGCTGTGTCCGGACATGTGCTTACCTCTTATGTGAAATAATTGTTATCTGTTTTTCGACTGTTTTTCGACTGTTTCCCGTCTGTTTTTTGCATGTTTTCCGCCTGTTTTCCGGCCGGCCATGCGCCGCCCGCGGCGGCCCCGGGCTCAGATCTGCTCCGTCTTTCTCAGGCAGACGAGGCTGAAAGCGGTGCCGAGAACGGTGTTGACGGCCCTTGTTATGGCGACGCGCGTCCTAACGGTCTCGGGGTCGGGGGCGGACAGGATCTGGCAGTTGTGGTAAAAGCGGTTGAACGCCGTGGCAAGGTCGATGATGAACCTGGTCACGTAAGAGGGCTCGTACGCGGCAATGGCCGCGGCCACGCGCTCCGGGAAGGCGGCAAGGCACTTGACCACCTCGCGCTCCTCCTCGGTCTCTATAACGTATGTCTGCGGCAGCGGGACGTCTCCGCACTTAGCCAGCAGCGAGCAGCTGCGGGCGTAGGTGTACTGGACGTAGGGGCCGGTGTTGCCCTCGTACGACAGCGCGTCCTCAAGCACGAAGTTTATGTCCTTTATGCGGTTGTTGGACAGGTAGTAGAACACCACCGCGCCCACTCCGACGTCCTCGGCTATCTTCTGCCGCGTCGCGGGGTCCATCCCGGGATTCTTCTCCGCAGTTATGCGGTCGACCTTATCGATTGCCGCTCCGAGCAGGTCTTTCAGCAGGATCACGTTGCCAGTGCGGGTGGCAAGCTTCTCGCCGTTCACGGAGACAGTGCCGTAGGGGACGTGGACGAGGCGGTCCGCCCAGGGGTAGCCCATAAGAGACACGACCTTGAACCACTGGGCGAAATGAAGCGACTGCGCCGACGAGGTGACGTACACGGCCTTGTCGAAGCCGTAGGTCTCGTATCGGTAGGCCGCCGCGGCGATGTCGCGGGTGGGATAGAGCGTCGAGCCGTCCTTCTTCAGTATAAGGCAGGGCGGCATGCCGTAATCGGACAGGTCCACGATGGAGGCCCCGTCGTCTGTCTTGAGAAGACCGAGCTCGCGCAGGCGCCGGACCTGGGCCGGCATCTTGTCCTGGTAGAAGCTCTCGCCGAGGTAGGAGTCGAACTCGATCCCGAGCTGGCGGTAGGTCTTCTCATACTCGCGCAGGCTTATGTCGACGATCCACTTCCAGAGCTCGGTGTTCGCGGGATCGTGATGCTCGAGCTTGCGGAACTCGGCCCGCGCCTCGTCGTTGAGCTCGGGGTGCTCCTCGGCCTCGCGGTGGAAGCGCTGGTAGAGCTCGACAAGGGCGTCGCACTGGCCGCGCTCGACGGTTTCGCGGTCGCCCCACTTGCGGTAGGCGACTATCATCTTGCCGAACTGGGTGCCCCAGTCGCCGAGATAGTTAATGCCTACGCAGCGGTAGCCGGCAAACTCGAACAGCTTCTTCAGCGAGTGGCCGATGACTGTCGTGCCGAGGTGCCCTATGTGGAAGGGCTTTGCAACGTTTGGCGAGGAGTAGTCCAGCACCACAGTCTTTCCGGCGCCGTCGGCGGGCGAGCCGTAAGACTCCCCCTCGGCAAACACCCTGCCGAGGACCTCGCCGGCAAGGGCGGAGCCGTCGATCCTGAAATTGAGGTAGCCGTTGAGGGCCGATGCCGAAAAGCCCCCGTCTGTCCCGAGAGCGGGCGCAAGAGCGGCGGCTATCTGGACCGGGCTGCGGCGCAGGATGCGGCTGAGTTTGAAGCAGGGCAGCGCCAGATCGCCCATGGAGGCGTCGGGCGGATATTCGATGAGCGGTATGAGCTCGCCGGCGTCTATCACGGCACCGAACTGAGAGGCGGCGGCGGACGAGACCCGCTCCGCGATCTTTTTTCTGAATGTGTTCATGGCGATTCTTCCTCTGTGCGGCGCCGGCGCGGTTCGAGCCCGGCGGCGCCTAATCTGCAGCGCGCGGAGAGCCCGGCGCGCGGTACGGTTATCTTTTGTTTTTTTTATTCCTCTGTCTTGCGCAGCAGGTCCTCGGCCGCCCTCCGCTGCGCCTCCGTCACGTTTATGCCGCCCAGGATGCGGGCGTTTTCGGCTATCCTTCCCTCCCCGTCGAGGACGGACGCCGCGGTCTCGGTCCGGTCCCCCCGCTGGGTCTTGGATATGAGGATGTGCGTGTCGGCAAGCGACGCTATCTGTGCCGAATGAGTGACGCATATGATCTGCGACGCCGACGCGGCCTCGTGCAGCTTGCGGCCTATCTTTCTGGACGTTTTTCCCGATATGCCGGTGTCGATCTCGTCGAAGACGAGCGTCGGTATGCCGTATGAGCCGGCTATGGAGCATTTTAGGGCCAGCATGACCCGCGAGAGCTCGCCGCCCGAGGCGCACCCGGACAGCGGTAGCATGGGCTCGCCGGGGTTGGCCGAGAGCATGAAGCCGACGCAGTCGGCTCCGTCGGGGCCGGGCTCGGAAAGAGGCTCCACGGTCACGTCGAAGCGGACCTTGGGCATGTCGAGGTACTCCAGAGCCGCGAGCACGTCCGAGCGCAGACGCCCGGCGGCGGCCCGCCTTACGGAGCTCAGCTCGGACGCCGCGGCGTCGACGGCGGCGCGCAGCCTACTCTCCTCCTCCGTCAGCGAGGTCAAAAGCTCCCCCGCCCCTTCGATCTCGGAAAGGCGGCGCTCAGCCTCCTCGCGGAAGGCAAGCACGGCGGCCTCGTCGGCCCCGTATTTCCGCTTGAGTCTCGATATGGTCTCGAGCCTGTCTTCCGTCCTGTCGAGCTCGCGGGCGGCCTGCTCGGGCGACATGCTCCCGCAGGCCTCGGCCAGGGCGTTGAGTTCGGACGCGGCCTCCTCGAGCTGGTAGCGGCACTCGCGCAGCTTCTCGCAGACCGGGGCGAACTCCGGCAGGTCTCCGGCTATCTTTTCGAGCGCGTCCGCCGCCCTGTCCGCAAGGAAGGGGGCGGTGATGCCCTTGTCGTTCTTATAGACGGCGCGCAGGGCGATGCCCGTCTGCCTGTTGATCTTCTCGAGGTTCCGTAGTCTGCGCCGCTCGGTCTGCAGTCTCTCCTCCTCGCCGGGCCTGAGTCCGGCGGCGGCGATCTCCCCTATCTGGAACTGCAGCATGTCTCGCAGTCTCTCGTTCTCGGCGTCCGACCTGCGCAGGCCGGCAAGTTTCGAGCGCACGGACGACCAGGCCTTGTAGGCAGACACGTAGGCGGCAAGCTCGGCGGAGTCGCCGGCCGCGGCGTCCAGCATGGCCGTGCCGGAGCCGGAACTGTCGAGCGCGCCCGTGTCCTTCTGACCGTGCACGGAGACGAGGGCCTCGCCGCAGTCCCGCAGCAGCTGCCTCGTGACGGTCCTGCCGTTTACGCGGCACACGGTCCGCCCGTCGGAGTTCTGGACCCGCTCCAGCATGATCTCGCCGTCCGCTAACGCAACCCCGAGCTCAGTCAGCCGCTCGGCCGCCTGGCCGTCCACAGAGAAGACTCCGCTCACGGAGGCGCGGTCCTCGCCGCTCCTTATGATGTCCCTGGGGACAGGACGCCCCAGCAGAAAGTTTATCGCGTCGACGATGACG